>JAMDEO010000111.1 GCA_023483915.1 Actinomycetota bacterium | reverse complement strand
GAGGACAAAGATGCAGCGATATCCTTTGCACGCGGCAACGAGCGCGAGACCCACCCCGGTATTCCCTGCGGTTGCTTCAATGATCGTTCCGCCCGGGCGCAGAAGCCCGCGGGCCTCTGCATCTTCAACCATGCCCAGAGCGATCCGATCCTTGATGCTGCCGCCTGGATTCAGTAGCTCCGCTTTAGCAAGGAGGGTGACGGGAAGCCCAGATGTGATGCGCGAAAGCCGCACCAGAGGAGTGCCGCCGACGCCATCGAGAACGCTATCCAGATATTTCATTCGTGCTCTCCTGAGATAGCAGTTGTCATGTTGCCGATAGTATAGTATGTTGAGCAACATTGTCAACTTAATACCGCCACCAGCAATCGTTCCCAGCCGAAAGGATTACCCAGGGACATGAAGCCATCGTTGGCTGAGTATGAAGATCCTGTAAAGATTGGCTAGGCGCCCGCGCTGTCGGCCCGGCAACGGTCTTCTGGGGGCTGGAAATGCCGAGTCAACCTATCGGAAATCATCAGAATTGGCGGGACACCGTTATAATGGTGGCGCGCCATCTTTGAAAGTGAAGCGAACCGATGAAACTTTCTACCAGATCGACCTACGGCGTGCGGGCTATGCTGGTCCTCGCCCTGCGCGAGAGATCGGGCCCTGTGATGAGTCGCACCATCGCCGAGGAGCAAGGGTTGCCGATAAACTACCTCGAGCAACTCATGTCGCAGCTGCGCAAGGCCAATCTCGTGACGGCTCTAAGGGGTCCCCGTGGCGGTTTCGTGCTCGCCCGGCCCGCCTCGGACATCACTATCGCGGAAATCGTAGAGGCGCTGGAAGGTCCCCTGACGCTTGCGGATTGCCCGTCAGGGCCGGGATGTTGCGGCGAGCCTGAGGCGTGCGCAGTCACTGAGGTTTGGGAGAAGGCAACGGAGGCGCTGAGCGGCGCGCTGCGGCGCATTAGCCTTGCCGCATTGGCCGATCGGGCTCGAGAAAAGGCGAGCTCCACCGCTTTGACGTACAACATTTAGGGAATCGCCCCGCGCCGGTACCGACGGAAACGACTTTCGATCAGCGGGGAACCTGCCAGCAGCCCTCCCTTGACGTGGACCAACGGCCACGAGCTCTAAGAGTCTGAGCCTCATCAAGATAGACGGGATAGCAGGCCGGAGACATGGGGTACATAACCCATGGCGCTCCAACTGGGGTGCTCCTAGGCCAGCGAAAGAACGTTTCATGGGCGATCCACCAGACGATCATCATACCCGTGCCTCGGCTCACGACGAGATGGCTCACGTGCGAGACCATCAGCCGACTGGTCACAGTTCGGTGAACCACGGAACCGGCCACCGCGAGGCGGCGGCCCATGGTCCCAGCCATCATGAGATGATGGTGGCCGATTTCCGCCGCCGCTTTTGGGTGTCGCTCATTGTGACCGTCCCCATCCTCTTGCTCTCGCCCGGCCTGCGCGGGCCCCTCCACCTGGAAGCTCTAGCCTTCCCCGGAGACAACTGGTTGATCCTCGCCCTTGCCGCCTTCGTCTACGGCTGGGGCGGGCTGCCCTTCCTGCGCGGAGCCGTCCGGGAGATCTTCAGCCGCCAGCCGGCCATGATGACCCTCATCGCAGTCGCCATCTCCGCTGCCTTTCTCTACAGCGCGGCCGTAGTAATCGGGGTTAGGGGGACGGTCTTCTTCTGGGAGCTTGCCACTCTCGTCGACATTATGCTGCTAGGGCATTGGCTGGAGATGCGCTCGGTGATGGGCGCTTCCCGCGCCCTTGAGGAGCTCGCCCGCCTCATGCCGGATGAGGCCCACCTGCTGGACGAACAGGGGAATGTTCACGAAGTGCCTCTGGCCGAGTTAGGTGTGGGCGACCGGGTGCTCATCCGCCCCGGGGAGAAGGTGCCGATCGACGGAAAGGTGGCCAAAGGAGCCAGCGCTGTGAATGAGGCCATGCTCACCGGGGAATCGACGCCGGTAGAGAAGGCTGCAGGCGATGCAGTGATCGGCGGCTCCATCAATGGTGAGGGCTCCCTCGAGGTGATGGTGGAGAAGACCGGAGCCGATACCTATCTCTCCCAGGTTATCGACCTGGTCCGCCAGGCGCAGGAGAGCCGTTCGCGCAGCCAGGATCTGGCCGATCGAGCCGCCTTCGTCCTCACCCTCACGGCCCTCTCCGTCGGTGCGGTCACGCTTGCGGCCTGGCTCCTTCTGGGCCGCGACTTTCAATTCGCCCTGGGGCGCAGTATCACCGTCATGGTGATCACCTGTCCTCACGCCCTCGGACTGGCCATTCCTCTGGTAGTGGCTGTCTCTACTGCTCTTGGTGCCAAAAGCGGCCTGCTTATCCGCGACCGCACCGCCTTCGAGCGCTCTCGCACGGTGAACGCAGTGGTCTTTGACAAGACCGGTACCCTTACCGAAGGCCGCTTCGGGGTCAACGGCATTTGGACGTTCGCAGACGTGAGCGAGAACGACTTGCTTCGCCGGGTCGCATCCCTCGAGAGCCGCTCGCAACACCCGATCGCCCAAGGAATCGTGCGGTCGGCGAACGAGCGCGGGCTGGCCCTGCCGGCGCTCGAGGACTTCACCTCGATCCCCGGCAAAGGGGTGGAAGGGACGGTCGAGGGCAGACACCTGATGGTCGTCAGCCCGGGGTACCTTTCCGAACAGGGCCATTCGGCCCCTTCCGTTGACACCCAAGGACGTCCGCTCACCCTCGTCTACGTGCTCGAGGGGAAGAAACCGCTAGGAGCCCTCGGGCTGGCCGATGTGGTCAGAGAGGAATCCCGGGAGGCGGTTGCGGGTCTGCGCGCCCTGGGGATAAAGGCAGTGATGATCACCGGCGACAACGACACCGTGGCCAAATGGGTGGCCGAAGATCTCGAACTGGATGAGTATTTCGCCGGGGTGCTTCCCGAGCACAAGGCGAAACGGGTCAAAGAGCTGCAGGAGCAGGGACTGGTCGTGGGCATGGTTGGAGATGGGGTAAACGACGCCCCGGCTCTCGTACAGGCCGATGTGGGAGTGGCCATCGGCGCCGGCACCGACGTGGCCATCGAATCCGCGGATATCGTCCTTGTGCAGAACGACCCCCGCAACGTGCTCGATCTCTTCTCCCTGTCCCGGGCTACCTGGAGCAAAATGGTGCAGAACCTGGGCTGGGCCACCGGCTACAACCTGATCGCCGTACCGCTGGCCGCTGGGGTGGCCGCGAGCGCCGGCATCGTTCTCAGTCCGGCCGTCGGGGCTGCGCTCATGTCGGCGAGCACCATCATCGTGGCGATCAACGCCCGGCTTCTGCGAGCCAGGAGAACTATGGTGTGAGCCGAATCCTCCTGGGTTCGGCATCACATAGATTGGGAAGGAAGGTAGACACTGACAGGAAGAGCCATCAGGCGAAGAGCGAAGATCGTCGCCGCGACGGTGGGGATGGCGGCGCTGGCGGTGCCGGCGGCGCTGATCGCGGCTCTCCTCGTGGCCGGTTGTGCCTCGAGTGCTATACCACCTCATCTCCCGGGACCGTCAACATGATGATGATGGGATCCTACGACCTTCCTGACATCCGCTGGAGCACGCTCATCCACCCCGTGTAGATGAATGGGGAGACCGACCCGTCCTACGACGCCACGACCTTTGCCAGCGCCGTTCGCGACGGCATCGGAGCGGATGGAGATCAGATCGAGTCGGTTATGCATCGCTGGCAGCTCACCGACTCTCAGGTGCAAGGGCTGATTGCCTACTTGGCGAGGCTCTAGAGTGCAGCCGCTCACAACCGGGTATCCACCCACCTTGCGCGCTGCCCCTGTTACCGGGCATAGCCGAAGACTTGACCGGCCTTCGCTCGCACTCCTCCGATGATGCTGGGGGTAATCGAAGTGAGGTGGGCGTAAAAAGCCCGGCTTTCACGCAAAGTTCATGTCCAGCTTCACACAATCCTTACCCTTTCTTAGCAGGTTCTGGATGTTGATTCAATAAGCTGGGAACAACAGGTCCGGTAGATGTACTGGGCGAAATTCGGTGAGGGTGACTCCGCCGACAAGCGGACCGCGGATCCCCCATCAAGATGGAGGCTCAATGAAATTGACCACACGCGTTCGAGTAGTGCTGACCCTCTGCGTTGCGCTTCTTATCCTCGTCGCCTTTGCTGGCACCGCGCTTGCAGCCACTCCTGCGAATGACGGCGCCGGCCAGGCCTACGGCCAGGCTCACGCCACCTGCGCCCAAGCGGGGCATCTCGGCGGCAGCACGAACCCGGGCATGCACCGAGGGATAACGGGCTGGACTGGAGACTGCCCCACCCAGTGACAAAGCTCACGCTGGGGTAACCAATTAACCAATTCCTGGGAGAATGGTGACCGGGCGGCGAGGCTACTGTTAACGACGCTCCGCGCGTCCTGGCAGTAGCTTGCCGCCCCAAACCCCGCTCGAAGTCGACGGCGTTGGATTCGACCCGCAGCGCCTTCGCTCCAACGACGGCGCTCAAACCGAGAGCCTGGGTCTCATCGGAATGCAGGAGAGGGCGGCGCTTCTGGGCGCCCGGCTGGACATCGACTCGAGCCCTGGGCAGGGGACCCGTGTCGTCGCGAGCTACTCGTGCGAGCGTACTCCAGGTTAGGCTCCGGAGTCCACACCGGAGCTGCCACCGATCACCGATGTGTGATCAGGGCGATGTAACCGGAGGGGCCGTTACCGCAGTGGATGCTGTGGACATGGTCGGGCCCTTTTGGATCACGTCCTGATACCCACGGGGTATCCACGCTTCCAGGTCGGCCTGGGGCACAAAGACCTGGTCGCCTCGTACTTCAGCCGTTACCTCTTCGGGCGGGTAGTCGAAACAGCCGCCGCTCACGCCTATGAGTGTGCTGAGATCCCACCGGGTGAAGCAGACGTCGCATATCAGTTGATTCCCATCGAAATGGAATGTGGTGGACCGGCACGGTTCGCAAAACGAGGTTGCCACCACCAAGCGGCCGGTCGGCGCTACGTATGCCATGAGAGGTAGGATGTTGCCGCCGGCGGCAGACTGGTAGCCCTCAGGCATCCGCTTCGTTCGGCCATAGGTAAATCCCACGATGTAGTTCTTCTTCAAGTCGGCAAGCGGAAAAGCCATGCCATCGGCGGTCTGTTTGGCTGTGCCTACAGTCACCATTTCGATCTGCGCAGCGGGATACTTCACATGGGGCATCACGACAATACCCCCCACCTGGCGCGACCCTTGGTACCTGGTATAGCCGTACACGCCTCCAAAAATGATCACGGCGACGGCCAGCCCTATCAACAGCACCTTGCGCATCGGGAACCTACCCGATTCTTCGAAACGGCGGCGCTTCTCTCTCAACAGTTCTGAATCAGGCAAGAACTCAGACACGTAGACTCCTCACATACAGGCGGACGCCATAGAACGGGTCGACATCATCCCTGCGCCTCCAGGCCGCAATCGGCGCAAAAACGATAGTGCGGTTGAAGCTCGGCCCCACACTCCGGGCAGATGTATTGCCCGAGACGACCCGGATCTTCGGATTCGGATCTCTCAAAAAACGGCTCACCACAGGCGACGCAGAACTTAGCCCCGTCCGGAGATACGAAGCCGCACTCGCAGGTTCCGGAGGCTGGTACAGATAGTTCTGCTGGCATAGACGATTCGTAGGAATCTAGCTCTTCGAGTATCTGCAGCGCCTCTGTTCGGTATTTGCCGTCCAGTTCTTCGAAATCCGCTCGAGACAGCTTCCCGGTCTTGAAGTCGAATTCGAGCTCTTTCAGAGCCGAATACGTCGACTCTTTGCGCCGATAGAGGTCCTCGGCCTCCTTCGAGAGCTCTCCGGTCTCGGCAAACTCCTCCCCTCTCTTTAGAAGCGGTCCGGCCAGGACTGAGATTACGATCAAAATCAGCGCGAGTATGGTAAGCGTTTCAATGGTAGCCATCGCTCTCCTTGCTCCAGACCCCGACCCCCTGGGGTCTCAGTCGAACTCCCTGAGTTCATCTTCCATCTGGCGGATCAACTCTGGGCGCATCTCATCCGGGCTCTCCTCGATCGAGCCGGGCTCCGGCTCTCTTGCCAAATGCCGCTTGCTGGTCCAGGTCGTGACGAGGAAATAGACGGCCACCCCGCCCACAATCAGAGCGACGAAGGGGGTAAGCCAGGCAGCCAGGTTGAATCCTCTCTTCGTGGGGGCGGCGAGGATCTTTTCTCCGTACTGGGAGACGTAGTACTGCATGAGTTGCGCCGGCGTCCTGCCCTTGTCCAGTTCCTGGGCGATGAATTGCTTGGCCGGAACGCCCCATCCGCATTCTTCGTGAGGGCACTGGCTGAGAACCGCGTTGCATCCGCACTGGCAGATGATCTTGTCCGACACGCTTGAAACCGGCGGCGCCGCTTGGGCAGATACCGGCGCGGACGCGAGAAACACAGCGACGAGAAGTGGCAGGGATACCGTCGCGGCAACCAGGACGAGCCTGCCCCGGCTCCGTTTTAGTGGCGCGACGTCATTATTCAGCAGCCTGCTAAGCCTCATTGAGCTCCGCGTGCCTCTCGTAGCGGGCCGCCACCCGCCGACTCTCCCGCCGGTCCGGCCACATGGCGATTACGGCGCCGAGAGCCATCACAAACCCGCCTATCCAGAGCCAGCTGACCAGTGGGTTGATATCCACCTGGACATCGGCTTGGCCGGTGTCCGGCGAATAGTCCAGCAGGGCGACGTACACGTCTCGCGACAGGTTGGAGTTACGGTCGATACGCGTCCAGTTCTGATCCTTCCGCGGGTAGTACTCCTTGACCGGGCTGACGGTCCCTACGAATCTCCCCTTATCGCTGACCGTGAAGCTGGCTTGGCTTACCTGTTTCTCGCTGGTCTCGTAAGAGTTCACACTGTCGAAGGTCAATTGATATCTGCCCACGGTCAATTCTTGTCCCTGGGTGAGCGTCTGCCGCGCCTCTTGTTTGAAGGCAAACGATCCGGTGATGCCGACGATGGCGAGGATCACTCCGGCATGCACAATGTAGCCGCCATAACGGCGCTTGTTTCGCCACAAGAGCGATCCCAATGCCTTGAAGATGTTCTCCCTAGACATCTGGCGACGCACCCAAGTCCCCCGCGCGAACTCGAGCAGGATCGTAGTCAGCACGAATGCCGAAAGTGTGAAGCTGATTAGCGCCCAGTAACCGCGCACCCCGAAGACCAAGAGCAGGGTCAGCGCCACTGCGGCGCCCGCGGCCGGGTAGACAAAGTTCTTCCTTAGATTGGAGAAGGTCGCTCTGCGCCACGCGATCAGCGGGCATATGCCGGTAATCAGCATGAACACGAGACCGATGGGCCGTATCACCTGGTTGAAGAAGGGGGGGCCGACGGTGACCTTGTTTCCGGTGACAGCCTCACTGATGATTGGGAAGAGGACTCCCCACAGGATGGCGAATGCCATGGCCACCAGGATCAGGTTGTTGAGCAGGAAGCTGGTCTCCCGGGAGACGAAGCCATCGAGCTCATTACGAGACTTCAGCATGTCCAGTCGGGTGAAGAGCAGTCCCAGTGAGAAGATTAGAGTGATGCCCATGAAAGCTACGAAAAACGGGCCGAAGGAACCTTCGCCGAAGGCATGGACGGAGCTGATGATCCCGGACCGGGTGAGAAACGTGCCGAAGATGGTGAGAACGAAGGTGAGAATGATGAGGACGACATTCCACACCTTGAGCATGTCCTTCTTCTCCTGGATCATCACCGAATGGAGGAAGGCGGTACCTACCAGCCAAGGAAGAAACGACGAGTTCTCCACCGGGTCCCAGCCCCAGAAGCCCCCCCAGCCGAGGGTCACGTAGGCCCACCAGGCTCCGACCAGGTTGCCTATGGTGAGGAAGAACCACGCCAGTAAGGTCCATCGCCTGGTCGAGCGGATCCATGCATCGCCCAAACGGCGGGTGATGAGGGCACCCATGGCGAAGGCAAAGGGGATGGAAAAGCCCACGTATCCGAGGTAGGTGGTAACCGGATGGACCACCATTCCCGGGTTCTCCAGCATGGGGTTCAGGCCGGCGCCGTCGGCGGGCACGGCGTCTGTGGGGATCGTGACGAAGGGGTCGGCGGTCCGGAGTAGGGTCATGAGGAGCGAGAAGAACAGGGCTATGGCCATCAAGATGGAAATCACATAAGGCAGTAGTTCTCGGTTCTTGCGCCGGTTCTGGTACACGACGATGGCCGCGAAGACGCTGAGGATGGTGAGCCATAGGAGCATTGACCCCCCATTGCCTGCCCAGAAGGCTGTGATCGTGTAGAACCAGGACAATCCTCGCGAGGTGTAGCCGGCCACGTATTCCAGAGTGAAATCGCGCGATACCAGGGCAAGCATTAGGACCAGGGCCGCCAGAACGACAACCCCGCAGAGAGCATAGACGGCGTTCTCGCCGCTCTTGATCAAGTTACGACGACCGGTACGCGCGCCGACCAGGGAAGCAATTATCCCGTAGGCTGAGATGACCACCGCCATAAGCAAAGCGGTATATCCGACTGCACTCATTGGCCGCTCGCTCCGTCCTGGGCCGCCTGATACTTCGAAGGGCACTTGGCCAAGAGGCTCGTAGCTTGAAAAGTGCCATCGCTGCGGTAGTCACCATCGACCACCACCTCGACAGGATTCGCGGGATCGTCCTTGAAGGTATCGGGTACTGGGCCTGCATAGGTGACGGACAGGGCGGGCGTGGTAGTGCCCTGGTCCGCGATCTCGAATCTAATGGGCTCTCCGACCCCGACTTTTTGGAGCGTGCCATTGATCAGATCGCCGGCGACTCGCACGCCATCGGTCGAGCCCTTGGCCGTCAATTCGCGGACGGTGTAGTAGTACACCGAGTTGCCTCTGACGGCGAAGTAGGCGAGCACGCCGACCGCGAGAACGATGGCCAGTCCGGCCACTGCGAATTTGAGCTTCTTACCTCTCACCGGGGTCCTTTCTCTAGTAGAGGGCACGTCCCAGGCCGGTGCCCTCCATGGCCTTGGCAACCACCCGTTCAGGCAGGTACTTGCTGGGGCATTTGACGAGGACCTGTGTGGCGACGAACACACCGTCTGCTCCTTCGGATCCGGCGGCGACGACCTCTTGGTAAGGACCCAGGCGATCTGGATAGGCGCCCCGGTAGACCACCGGCAACTCGGCCCCCGACTTCCCGCTGAGGACGAATCGCACAGTATCCCCGTCCTGAACGAGGCCTGCCTTGGAGACTCGACCTCCCACTCGAGTATCCTGTGCCGCTCCGGCCTGTCTGATTTCTTCGACGGTCTTATAGAAGCCGCCGAAACTGCCGCCGTAGCTCAGGAAGAGGGCCAACCACGCGAGCGCGACAAACACTACTGCGCCACCGATGATGATCTTCCAGCGCCGCCGGCGAGGCCGCGGCCGGCTCGCCGTCTCATGGACCGCGGTTTGTGACGCCACGTCAACTCACCGCCCCTGAGGCTGCTCCGTGCCGCACGCCGCGCAGAAGCGATAATGCTGCTGCAACTCTTCTCCGCAGTCGACGCAATACTTGGCGCCGCCGCCGGGTGCGCGTCGCTTTTTCTTCGATGCGGTCGACCCGGCCGACCCGGGAGACCCCACCGACCCGGCCGCCACCGCGGATCCGGGCGTCACGGTCGACCCGGCCGTCACGGCCTGACTCTTGGCCAAAGCCGGCCCGCCTGCCTTCACTTTCCTTCGGGAACTGGAGTTACTCCTAGATCGCCCTGCTGGACGGGTAGCGCGCCGAGGACGAAGCTTCGTGTAGGCGAAGAAGAGTGCGCCCGCAAAGACGATCACCCCTATTACCACGAATAGAGCCCGGTGTGATCCCAATCCTCCGGAGGAGGAGGTGGACGCGGCTGCAGTCGTCGTTTTCTTCTCCACAGAGGGTTTGTCATCGGTCTTCGTGTACGACACTTTCACGTCCACCGGCTTGTCGATAGAGATTGCCCCCAAGTTCTTGGAGTGGTACTTCAGGCCGTCAGAGTCTGCGGTGATGTCCGGTAGTGCGGGTTCCACAGTGAAGCCGGTCGAACGCAGAGGCTCCTGGACTTCGAGGTCCAAGGACTGGACGGGGAAGCTGGGATGAAAGATGAAGTCGAACGAGCGATTCGGGGTCCCGGCCGGAAAAGCGGTGTAGTAATACTCCAGGTAGACCTTGTGCTCCGTCTCGACACTGTAGGTGAGGGTTTGATAGTCACCTTTGTCGGTGAGTTGGTACGGCTTGCAGTTGTGACCGCCACTCGAGTCGATCTCGCAGGCCATACCTATCTCCGCACCTTTCGGGATGTTGAAAGACACCTCGATCGGAAGTTTGAGGGCGGGGTCCGCATCGGCCTGGTTGATCACCAGCACCCGGGGATCGTCGTATTCGGGCCAGACAGAGACCTTCATGTGAGTTGCGGAGAAGTCGGCGGCATGCGCCGGAGCCGTCCAAATGAGCGCGAGGACTGCGAAGGTGAATACGGTAAGGACCACCAGGAACAGGCGGCGTCTCATCGAAGCGGCCGCCGGCGATCCCTGCTGCTTGCTGTTTACGATCGCACAACTCACATGCATCCCCCCAGATCGCCCCCTACATGGCCGCATAACCAATTCCGGTCACCTGCGGCGGTCACTACGGTGCGCATAGTACTACGTCATGTAGTAGATAGTCAACCTCCTAGTGGTCAACCCTCTTGGCTCAGGGGCAAGACCTTCTCCTGAACTACTACATGTGGTAGTTTTGAGATCCACTAATAGCACGTCAGGGGAGGCGCATCCGTGCAAGTGCCCAAACAACGTTCGGGGCCGAAGCAGATCCTGGGCGACTTGGAGGGAGAAGTCCTGGAGTGCGTCTGGCAACGCGGCCCCGTCTCGGTGAGAGAGGTTCACAGTCATCTGGCCGCTCGGCGAGAAATCGCGTATACCACCGTAATGACCGTGATGAGCCGGCTGGCCGAGAAAGGACTGCTGCAGCGGCGTCCGGAGGGCCGAGCGTTCATCTACTCCGCTTCGATGCCCCGTGATGAATACTGGACGGAGGTAGTCAAGAATTTCTTGGACGGCGTGCTGCAGGGCGCGAACCGGCCGCTGCTGAGTCACTTCGTTGAGAGTCTCGCCGCCGATGACGCCGCCCAACTCGACCTCCTAGCGGACATCATCGAGGAGAAGCGACGGAAACGGGCTTGCTCATAGCGGTTCTCCTCGGGGGGGCTTTCGTCTTTCTTCTCGCGGCACCAAAGCTGGCGCGTCGCTTTCTTGAGCCCGTTGCCGGAGTTCGGTCTCTCGTCTGGCTGAATCTCGGCTGGCTGATTGCCTCCGGAATGGTGATGGCGTCTACGCTGATCGTGCTACTCCTTCGCTTCATGCCCCGCGCCATCATGCAGGCCTTCGGCATCACCTGCACCGACCGGGGGAAATGCGTAGCTTTGGTGCCCCTTTGGGGGCAGTGGGCACTCTTTGCCGGCGCCCTGGCGGTATTCGCGCTGTTCATTGTCGTGGCACTCTATTCGGCCGGATCTGGGATTTTGGCGATGGTCAGGGCGCGGCGAGCCGCTCTCTCTGCCGGACGCCCGGTACCCGGTTGGTCGTCAGATGGTCGACTACCCTACGAACCTCTGGTAGTGCTCGATGTCCCGGGCACCTTTGCCTTCACCGTGGGCCTCCGGCGCCCGGTGATCGTGCTCTCCAACAACCTCATCAGCAGCCTCGCCCCTCAGCAGTTAGAAGCGGTCGTAGCCCATGAGCGCGCGCACGCGACGGGGCGAGACAACATTATCCTGCTCATGGCGAGCGTGTTGGCGGGCTCCTTGTGGTTCCTTCCGGGGGTGAGGACGGCCCACCGCCGGTTGCGAAGAGCTTTGGAACTGGCAGCGGATGATCGAGCGCGAAGAGACCTGGGAGATGGGCTGGTCGTGGCCGGGAGCCTTCATCGCTTCGCCTCTCTCATGGCCCCGCGGACAGTCGACAAGCGGAGACCCCGCAGCCCGGTGCTAGCCTGGTTCGCGGAGGACGGCCTCATCGTTGAGCGGATAGGATGGCTGCTGGAGGAGTCTGAGCGGCCGGTCTCCCGCTACCGCATCCGGCTGGCCCTCGTTGTTCTGGTCACAGTCACGCTGGCGCTCGGCTGGGCGGCGTACCAGGTCGGCGGGGTCAATCTCGATCTGGGTGCGCATTCTCCAGGATGTGCTGGATCGGCCGCCTGCCACGTTCCTGAATCCTGAAGTGCGGATCACCCGGGGCCACCGCGCTTCGCGCACGGGACTGGCCTCAGGTTCAACTGATCTGGGGACTGGAACGCGAATCGATTGGAGCAAAAAGGGTCGCCCATCCGCCAGCGGTGTCTACCGCTCTGATTGACGTTTTGCCAACCAGCCTGGAAGAATAGTGACTTCACCGAGTGTACTTGGGGGGATCGGGCTGGTTTGCATCAGGGAATGGCGCTCTTCCCACATCCCCATAGTGGAGACTAGGGAAAGCGCTAGATCGGGGAACAAGGGTGATGAAGCAGGCACGACCATGCGCCTACCTGTTGGTGGCGACTGCTCTTCTCGCGACTGTGGTCGCAGCCTTTTGGATGTCGGGTTGCTCATCATCCAAGGAGTCAATCAGGGTAGCCTATTCTCCTTTTGAATCCACGGCTCTTGTCTGGATCGCGGAAGCTCAAGACTACTTCGACAAGAACGGCCTTCAGGTGACCTTCCGAGAATATCCGACCGGGCCGGCCGCGCTGGACGGAATGTTGAAGGGAGAAGCTGATATTACGGTAGGAACCGGGGAGTTCCCCATGGTTTCCAGATCGTTTCAGCAAACGCAAGCCCGCATACTCGCAACCATCGCGAGGAGCGAGCTCATATACATCGTGGGGCGAAAGGACCGAGGGATCGAGCAGCCCGCCGACCTAAAGGGTAGAAGGGTCGGAACCACCGCGGGCACGACTTCAGATTTCTTTCTCGGAAGATACCTTGAAATCCATGGTATGAGCATGAAAGAAGTAGTCAGGGTCGATTTGAAGACGCCGGACGAATGGGTGAATGCGGTTGTGGACGGTACGGTTGACGCAATTGCGACAGGCGAACCGTATGCCAGTGCAGCGAGGGATCGCCTCGGTTCTAAGGCCGTCTACTGGTCAGCACACAGTAGTCAGCCTCTATATGCGCTCGCGATCGCCAGCCAAGCGTGGACAAAAACCCGGGCCGGTACGACGCGCCGGTTCCTCAAGTCTCTCATCGAGGCCGAGGCGTATACGGAGAGCAACCCAAGTCAATCGCAGATCATCGTGCAGAAGCGACTCAATTTCACCGCGGCACCGATGCAGACTGTCTGGTCGAGAAACCAGTTCTCCGTCTCCCTTGATCAGTCTCTCGTCGCGGCCATGGAAGACGAAGCTCGCTGGCTGATCGCCAACAGTCTCGTCAGCGGGACTTCGGTGCCGAGCTTCCTTGATTACATCAACGAGGCCGATCTCGAACAAGTGCGACCGGAAGTGGTGGATATCTTGCGGCCGGCCGGCCCATGAAACTGAGAACGCAGTTCTTCGTTGGCGCGGGAATCTTGGTCGTGGTGCTCGTGGCCCTGGCCGTTGTCGCTATCACCACCGGAATCCGGGTGAGTCATGTGCGGAACCAGCACGATATCACCGCGTCCATCGAGCAACATGCGAACGACCTTAGCTACGTCTCAAACAACTATCTGCTCTATCGGGAGCGGACCCAGAAGTTGGAATGGGATTCACTATTCGCTTCGCTCTCGGCCGACCTCGGCCGACTGGCGCCGAGCGGACCGGAAGAAGCATCTCTCATTTCCAACCTCAGGGCGAACTCGGCGCGGCTTCGGCAAGTGTTTGCGGATGTTGTCTCCCTGGGGGAGAGCCCGGCTGGCGCCACTGGGGTCGAGTACCGCACGTCCCTGCAGATCTCGTGGAGCCGTATGGAAGTCCAGAACCGGCAGATAGTGTCCGGCGCCAGCCGGCTCGAGCGACTGCTGGAAGTGCGGGAAGACCGAGCAGTTCAAATGAGTTCCATCACCATCTATGGACTCGTCGCCGTCGCCTGCCTCCTCTTGCTCGCCGGCTATTTCTTCAGCTATCGCCGGACGATCGCCGGGATCTTGGCACTACAAGCGGGCACCGAGATAGTCGGGACCGGGGATCTTGACCAAGTCATTCCAGAGGACGGAAACGACGAGTTGGGAGCGCTGTCGCGGGCGTTCAACAAGATGACAAGAGACCTGAAGAGCGTCGCGTACCGGTATGAGTCACAGCGAAGCATCGCCATGAAGCTCAGCAGACCCTTCTGGACATACCGAGACCGGCCAGCGGCGTCCAGTTCAGCCACCTGTATCGCTCAGCAACACTTGACGCGGCAGTCGGCGGCGATTTCTACGACGTCTTCGAAGTAAAGGATGGGCAGGTAGTGCTACTGATCGGAGACGTGTCCGGTCACGGGGTGGAGGCAGCCAGGGTTGCCACCCTCGTCAAGGATGTCGTACACGCCTTTGTCCATCAATTGGCAGAACCGAGCGCCGTCATGGAAAGCACCAACGAGTTATTGATTGAGAAGGGTCTTACAGGTTTCGTGACCCTCTTCCTGGGCATCCTCGACCCAAGGACGGGAGCCCTCAGATACTGCTCCGCCGGTCACCCCAACACCCTCATACGTTCAGCGGGCGGGCAAGTCGAACTGCTCGAAGCAGGTTCAGCTCCACTGGGAGTTTTCCCTGATTATGTGTGGGGCGACAGTGAGGCGAGTATTAAACCCAACGATATCGTGTTTCTGTATACAGATGGAACAATCGAAGCACGACGCAACGGCGACTTCTTCGGTCAAACGGGTCTTATCACGGCCATCACCCATTGGGAGGGAGACCGTGCTCAAGACCTGCCTCAGGCAGTCCTTGGCGCGGTACTCGCCTTTGCCGGCGGCGCTCTTGCGGATGACGTGGCAATGGTCTCCGTACAATTGAGTGCCGATGCCGATGCCGAGAAGGTCGACTTATCAGCATGAAACGGCGGGGCATATTGGCTGTGGCCGCGGTCTTGCTGTCACTGGTGCCTGGCCTGCTTTCCTGCGGATCTTCGGCTCCCAGCCGAGCTCCCGAGAATCTAACTGTGGCCGCGCCGGCCTTGGAGCAAAACGCCCTGCTCTACGTAGCGACGTCGAAAGGTTTCTTCGCGGATCACGGCCTTGATGTGACGGTCAATGACTTTGCCACTGGAGTTGCTTCCCGTGATGCGATGCTCAGTGGGACCGCAGACATCGCCGAATTGGCCGAGTTTCCTCTCGTCGCCGCCGTCCTGCAGAAGGAGCCCGTGAAGATTATCGCCAGCAACGATGAGTTCGAGAACGACTACCTCGTGGCACGCAAGGACCGAGGTATCGAATCTATCTCCGATCTGAGGGGAAAACGAGTCGGCCTCGCCCTGGGCACGATCAACGAGTTCTACCTCGGGCGCCTCCTCGATCTCCACGGCCTGACGATGCAGGACGTCACGCTGGTGGACCTCAAACCTGGGGACTTCATTTCGTCCATCGTGGCGGGAGATGTGGATGCGCTGGTTGCCTGGCAGCCGTACCTCGACCAGATCCAGCAAAAGCTCCCGGACGTCAATGCCTGGCCCGCGCAGAGCAGCCAACAGGTATTCGGCATTCTGGTGGTCCGAGAAGCGTGGTTATCCCAACATCGATCCACCCTGGAGCGTTTCTTGCTTTCATTGAGAGATGCCGAAGACTTCTTGCTCAACCACCCGGCTGAGGCGAAAGCTGTCGTGAAGGAGAGGCTGAGCTACGACGAGCAGTACGTCGACGCGGTGTGGCCTCACCATGACTTTGCTATATCGCTGAGCCAATCCCTGTTGACTACGCTGAAAGACGAGGCGCAGTGGGTCATCGACAATCATGAGTTGCAGCAAGACCAGTTGCCCGATTTCTCTCAGTGGGTCTCCGTCGACGCGCTAAAGGCCGTGAAGCCTGAGTCGATCGATATCGTCGGTTACAGGTGAGCCGACTAGAAGTTGGTCGGCCCGGTCGCGGTTCGAGTCCGGCTTGCCCCTGGGCGATCTACTCCAGATAGAACACGTCGACCGTTGTTCCCCGAGGTAGCTGGTAGTAAAGCTCCTTCGTCATCCAAATGGGGACACGGACACACCCGTGACTCGCCGGATACGGAGGAACGCTCGGGTAGCCATGTATGGCCGTTTTGCTCACGATGTAGGAGGGATAGTAGAAGAACCCCTCGAGGGTGACCAACGGGACCCAGCCCTCATACTTCGCTCCAATGGAGAAGTGCCCGGTGCGTGTGCCAAGTCTTCCCGTGGAGACGTGGACGACCTTCCAGACTTTGTTGTCGGTGATCATGAAGAGCACCTGGCGGGTGAGGTCGACCTCGACTCGAGTTCCGGCAGCAGACAGGTGAGGTGTCGGGGGCAAGGCCGTCAACAGTCGCTGCCAGACGTCCGCGCCCACTCTTCCGTCGCGCTTCAGTCGCTCAACCTTCTCAAAGGCCATGACGGCGTCCTTGGTGCGATAGTCGTAGACCCCGTCCAGCGGACCGCAGGGATAGTGGAGGGCGCTCAGCTTGGCCTCGAGGAAGGACACCAGACTTCCTTTCGAGTCCACCGCTAGGGACGGGTAGTTGGAGACGGCCGGCGATTCCAGTGGGTAGGTGTTCCTGGCTTGGATCGGCTGTAGGAAGGCCCGATAAAGCAGCAGTGCCATCTGCGCCCGGCTCAGGTTGCCTTCCGGGAAGAGCCACCCATCGCCCGAGCCGTTGAGGACTCCCAACCGGTAGGCATTTGCGACCGAAATCCGATGCGCTGCGGCAATGCGTTCCCGATCGCGAAAACCGGCCAGCCACACCGGCGCCTGCTCTTTGGTCAACTCGAAATCAACCGTCTGACCCGGGTTGCTGCCGAGGAAGTATCCCAGGGAGCGCATGACCAGCGAAACTGCCTGCTGCAGGCTGATGGGTTGGTTGGGGGAAAAGGTGATTGGACTTGTCCCTTGGATCAACCCCTGCTGGAACAGGGCCCCCACGGCGCCTCCGAACCAGTCCGATGCCCTGACATCGAAGAAGGGCTGGCCGGATGCCTCCGGAAGCTGGAGCGCCCGGGCCAGAAAGACCGCCATCTGGGCCCGGGTCAATGAATCGCCGGGACCGAAGGAGCCGTCTTGGCGCCCCTCGACGATTCCCTTCTCTGCGAGTGCATACACCGCCTGGGCGAAGTCCTCGGTTCCTTTGATGTCGGTAAAGCTCGTGGGGCCGGCTGCCACTGGGGAGGAGAAGGAGGCCAACGCAAAGCCGGCCAGCGTGCAGGCGACGGCCAAGATCACCACGAAGCGAAGATATGTCCGTTTGGAACTGCGCCGCATTCTCGATACCCCTTCCGCCACATCAGTAGTCCAGTCTAATCAATTCTGCGGCAGTTAGGCTAGACCTCGTTTGGGCAGGCGGCTACCATACGGCGGGTGAAGATCGCCAAGGAGAAGCCCATGCCCGCCCTCTTCGAACAGACGAACATCAACGGCCCCGCGTTGTCCAACCGTTTTGTCCGGTCAGCGACATGGGAAGGGTTGGCCGCTCCGGACGGTTCCGTCACGGAGCCCCTGCTGGACGCGATGTCAGCCTTGGCCCGGGGCAGAGTGGGCTTGATCATCAGCGGCCATGCTTTTGTGAGCCCGGAAGGCCGCGCCGGGCAGTGGCAGCTTGCGGTCCACGAGGACGGAATGGTCCCAGGCCTTCGGCGCATGGCCGAGGTTGTGCATGAAGCCGGGGGAAAGATAGCTCTGCAGATCGCCCACGCGGGGATCCGGGGTGCGGCCGGACCGGATGGATTCCCTGCGGTGGGCCCGTCCGAGTTGGAAACGGAATCCGGCGTGATGGGGCGCGCGATGAGCGAAGCCGAAATGGCTGCGGTTATAGCGTCCTTTGCCGCGGCCGCAGGCCGGGCAAAGGACGCCGGCTTCGACGCCGTACAGATTCACGCGGCGCACGGCTATCTGTTGAGCCAGTTTCTCTCGCCCTTCTTCAACAAGCGGACTGACGGCTACGGCGGTGATCTCCCCGGGAGGGTCCGCCTCGCTCGCGAGGTTGTCCAGGCGGTGCGCGCCACGGTGGGTCCGCAGTACCCGGTCTTCATCAAGATCAATTCTGAAGACTTCGTGCCCGGCGGGATGACGGTCGACAATATGTTGGAGACGGTCCCGATCCTGGAAGCAGCCGGACTCGATGCCGTCGAGCTAAGCGGCGGTACCTTCCTCTCCAAACCCGAGGAACGATCCATGCGGGCGCCGCGTGACCCGCAGGTGCCATCTCTCCCGTACTACGAGTCTGCCGCCGAGAGGCTTCGACTGAGGACTGGATTGCCCATTGTGTTGGTCGGAGGGATCCGCACCTACGAGACCTCCGAACGGCTCGTCTCCCAGGGGATCGCCGATTACGTCGCGCTATGCCGGCCCCTTATCTGCGAGCCGGACCTGATTCGCCGTTGGGAGTCCGGTGACACCAAAGCGTCAACCTGCCGCTCCGACAACAGATGTTTCGTACGCGCCCTCAAAGGTCGCGGTCTGGAGTGCGTCCACAAAGGCTAGGGCGGACCGTTGCTCGGTCATTTGCCATCTGTTTGCGTTGGGCGGGACTTAGAGGAATACTAGGGCCGTGCGTTCTCGGCGACTGCAGCTTCATTTCGGATCGAGGTGAAGGGAGGGACGGGGGCCATGCAGGCGACGGAGATGAGGCGGCATAGTCCCATCCGCACTGCGCTGGCCATGATTCTCAATCCCGGCCAGGTGGTGAAGAACGCCCTGCAAAACGTGCCCCTGCCTTTCTGCCTGGGCATTTCGGCTCTTGCGTTCACCCTATTCTTCATGCAGACCGGGCTCGATATGCGCCGGGTCGGGACCGCCGGCACCGGCCGGGCCATCGCCTTCACCTTTCTAGGACTGGGCCTAGGCACCATCGGAGTTGCCGCTGTCGCCGCGATTGCCTGGGCGGCGGCTCGCCTGTTGGGTTCCGAGCGCTCCCTCCAGTGGACTGTTAGAGGCTTCTCACTGGCCTACACTCCCACCCTGATCTTCGTCGTCATCGGGCTCATCTTCAATCTTGCCGGGGGGTGGAACACCGCTATCGCCTTTGGCATCACTGGGGCACTGTGGGCGCTGTATCCACTTCTCAGCATCATCAAAGAACTGACGGGAGAGAAGCTCGTGGCCTCGCTGGTGCTGGCAACCGTGTGCGGGGCGCTCATTCTCAGCGTTTGGGCGGCCCTGGGGATCTAGGGGAGGAGAGGGCAGTGCACCAACCGCCGCCAATCCCTGGTCCGCCGCCCGTGCAAAACCCGCCACCCCTCCATGGCCCGCCGCCGATTCCGGGCGTTTCGCCGATTCCGGGCGCCTCCCCAATGCTGGGCCCAGCCTCAGTCGCGGTTCCCGCGCCTGTCGGCGGTCGAGCGACGACTGAGCGGATCCTAACGGTCCTGGCCGTGGTGGGCTGCTTCTTCGTCCTGGCTTGGCTGAATGGCCGCCACGTCACCCTCGGCGCAGGGCATATCGCTATCTACACGATCGTCGGGATTGTGCTCTTTGCCGTAGGTCTCCTGGCTGTGGCGGCTGTGAACATGGTTGCCGATTCATCGACTCTCGGCCGGTCGAGCTTCACGGCGATTTGGGGGGCAGTTGGCCGTGGGTTCCTTACTTTCTTGCCGTTCACATTGCTTTCTTTACTTGCGGAGTTGGCTTATAAATGGCATGCGGCGCCGGCCTTCATCCAGGCGTCGATCACCACCGCGGGCGCAGCGGCGGGGGTCGAGTTGATGCGCCACTTTGCTCCCAAGAGCCGGTATCTCATTGTTTCGATGATGATCTCTATCCTCTTCTCGATCATTTGGACCCTGTTCGGCTATGTTTTTGCGAGGGTCGTTGGATGAGACGCACTCGCTCAAGTGCGAGCATACGACCCCGGTCGGGGCGGCGGCGGGCCCGCTCCAGGCGTTGGCGGATCTTGTCGGGTGCTCTGTTGGGACTGGCGGTTCTGCTGCTCCTGCTCGCTTTCTCACTTCAACCCAGCTCTTCGTTGGCGCAGCAGCCGAGCGAGGAACTGTGGTTCACCGTCGAATTCCAGGGCGGGGGCGATTTCCAGCTGATCGTGGACGGGGTGCGAGTCCCCGGAAATCAGCTGGGTCAACTCGTCTGGGATTTCACTTGGGATGTCCAACCAATCGAGATCTACAGAAGCGGAGCGGCTTACGCCGAATACAACGTTTCCCGCGGTCCCGACTCTTCCGGTTCTTCATTTGAGCAGCACGCAGTCTTCGAGGGCCATTACGAGGCGAGCAAGCAGGAGTTCACGGGCACCTATCAAGCTTCGTCTTCAAGGACTGATCAGACCTCGAGCTACTCGGAGAATTTCACCGGGACGCTGGTGGGTACCCTGAAATCTCAGGGGTTAGTCGATCAACCCACGATTTTCACCATGCGGGGCACCATACACTGCGTCGGCACCGCTGTCAGGGTTGACCTCGTTGACGATGGAGAAGATGAATCATTTTCTAAATCCATGGAAATCATCTGGGACTTCGTCGCGCACGGGGACACAGGGCCCGAGATCAAGGAGCAGAGCGGAGCTCAAGAAGACGGAACCCAATCCAATGGCGCCTCAGGCAGCAAGATCCCGGGTCCGGGAAGCTGGTGGGACTGGCTAAAAGGGACGGCAGTTGCTGGAATCGTCGTGACCGGGCTGGGACTGATAGGCGGACGGTCGGGCACTGCGCCGGCTACTCCCGGCCCCAAGAAGAATGTGCCTCCCCCGGATGCCCCGCGGCTCGAGCAGGCCGGTCCCTACCACGAGCGTCCGCCCGGTTTGCTCGATGCGGCCAAGAAAGCCCATGACGACATGGTTGAGATCGGTGGCCTGTTCGCCGAGAACGTGAAGAATGACGTGGTGTCGGTGCCCGGCTATATCTCCGACAAGGCGAAGTGGGCCTATAACGGGGTCACCAATCCGGATACGTGGGAATCCGCGAAGGAGGGTTTCGACAAGTTCGTCAATCTTCCGTTCGATCTCTGGAAGGCCGCCAGGGATCTCCACGACGATCCCGAGAAATGGGAACAGGCTCGCGTGGATGCGGCGGACAAAATCCTCACGGTGACCGACGCCGTTAAGAAAGAGGTGGCTGACAATCCCTGGGGCGTGATCAAGACGATCATTGGCGCCGACTTGTGGGAGAAGGCCACCGACCCCAAGGTCCCGGTCGTCGAGCGTCTGGGGTATTCCGCTATTGCCGTTCTCAACACCATAGGACTCATTGAGGGTGGCGCCGCATTGAAGAACTGGGTGGCCGGGGGAGGGGGAAAGACCGCCACGGGGTTAATCGAGGAAGTGCTCAGCGGCGGCAGGACGATCGACAAAGTGGATGATGCCGGCAGGGTGGTGACGACGGCAGGCAAGGTCGACACGACTGTCGACGCCGGCAAAGCAGTTGGTACTGCTGAGAAGACTGGTGCATCCGGCGCCGCTGAGACGATGAGGAAGCCGGAAGGGCTGCGAGGGCTGAGTGATGCTGCCAAGATCGAGCAGACGGAGGCTTGGAAGACTGCACGAGATGCTGCCAAGACAAAAGTGGATGAGTTCAATCAAGCAAGGAAGGGTCACAACGCTCAAGAGACCATAGACAAGGTGCTCGAGGTCCGAAAGGACCCCTTGGCTGTGCAAGATCTCAACACGAGGCAGCCAGGCGTCATGAAGAGCTTCAACAAGGAGCTTGGCAAGCTACAGGCCGATTCAATAGAAGCTGCTAAGGAGCGTCTTGCCCAAGAGCTTGGGGTAGGCCGGGATTCCATACAGGTCGTGAAGGCCACAAACCCCAGCTCCGTCGTGAAGTCCGGCATGGACACCGACTTCACCTTCCGAGTCACCAAGGCCAACCATGTGCTGACCCCGGATCCTGCAAACCCGGGAAAGTACGTCTGGAGTCCACAGACAGGCGCAGTCGCCAGCGACGTGCCCGCACCTCTAGCCCAATCTACCTACGACGACGCCTTCTATGACCGGGCAGGCAGGCCGGCGGGCACCACCCCGGAACAGTTGGGCAGGGATATGCGAAATGTCGCCGTAGACAGGGCTTCTCCCGAGGCGTATGGCGATCCGAGTGACCTCAAGGCGGTGATGAAGGGGGAAGCTCCGCCCTCGCCGCAACGAGTTGCCGACACCATCGTGCACAAATCCCAGGAGCATTTCGCCGCGGAGGCCAAACTTGTCAAGGAAGGGCGCGCCCAGGAGGCGATGACCGAGCGCATGATGGGCACACGCGAAACGGTCAAGAGCTTTAAGAACCAGATCGAGCAGCGCGTTGCGGCCATCAAGAAGACTCCTGGCGGCGCCGCCAAGGTGGCTTCGTTGCAGGATCAGCTCGATAAGCTCAGGGGTCCCACAAAGCAGCTCGATAAGATGATCAAAAGCGGGGCATCACCCATGGAGATGGATGACTACCTCATGAGGACAACAGGCAAAACGGTAGAAGGTCTGAACCACGACATCGCCGATTTGTATGTGAAGCTCTGCCAGCCATGATGGAGGACACCCTGTGAGCGATTATGCGTTCTACAGCCTTTCTGAAGCCGGACTTCCTCGAGGTATCGAGCTGCTGCCCCTCCCTGTGCGACGGCAGTCCGAGGCGGCGATCTTCGGCGGCGATGAGGTGCGGGTGGATTTGCTGCCTGAGGAGCTGATCTTCTTCATGGCCGAGTACCCGAACCTGCAGGAGACGTACGGCGCAACCTTGAGCAGTCTCACGTGGCTGGTTGGAGTCAAGGAGGGGCTGACCGGGAATACTGAAGCAGCCGCCCGCCACTTGGAGGCGGGGCTGCGCGCCGATCCTTCCAACCTCCTGCTGCGCTCCAACTACGCTCTCATGCTGCAGCTCTTGGACCGCAAGGATGAGGCAGCAAAGGAATACCAGACGGTTTTTGCCGACCCGGAGGGACTCAAGAACCCAATGGTGCGTCTTCTCGCCGCTCGGCTCTATGGGGAGATGGAGAGGTACCAGGAAGCTTACGAGCTCCTCGAGCCGATGGCCGGGGAGCGCCTTGGTGACAACTCGTACTGGGACCTCCTTGCGGCGATGAAGGAACGCGCGGGCATTATCGGGGAGGGCGAAAGAGTCGCTGCCACTGCGCAGCGGCCGACCCAACTACCTACGAGACCGACCCGGCCGCCGGGCTCGCTCGGCGCCCCCGGCCCCACGCCCGGCGGTAAGGGACTGACTTGCCCACAGTGCGGCACGCCCCTCCAACCACACTGGAAGTTCTGCATGGGGTGCGGCGGATCGGCGGAGATGCCGCAGCCACAGAAGGCGTTCTGCATCTTCTGTGGCGCCCAAATCGAGAGAGGACAGCCGTTCTGCGACTCCTGCGGCCGCAAGACCTGAGCCGTTCCCACACGCTGTCGGCTCGCTGCCGGCATCGACAACATCGTGCCCGGCCGGCCGTGCCATGTCGCGAGCCGCGGGCTGCGATCCCCCGAATCGTCAGCCGCGGTCAGCGGTTCTCTCGATGAGCCCTACCACTGCCGTAGTTCTATGGGCAGCCCGTCGGGATCGGTTATCTCGGCCCGCAGAGACCCGCCGGCATCAAATGGAGGCGTGCTTGGCCTGATGCCCTTGCCGGCCAGATACTCTACGGTGCTTTCCATCGAGTCGACCTCCAGGGCCATCATGCGGTAGCCCACTTGCGGACCTTCGACCGAGGCCGGCCGCGGATTGTCGTAGCGCAACAGCTCGATCGTGGTATCCGCGAGGTCTATGTAGGCGACCTCCTGAAGAGGTGGGTGCCCTACGATCGGAATCCGCTCACGCAGCCCGAAGCCGAGGATGTCGGTGTAGAACTCCAGTGACCGATCAAAGTCAGAGGGGACGATCTCGATGTGATCAATTCTCTTGAACACGATGGCTTCTCCTTCGGAAGACGGCCGGTCAGGCCGAAGTCCAGAGGGTCAGGCCGGTGTCGCCGTCGAGCTTGCGGATAACCGGCGGCCCCGACAGGGTGGTCATGAGGATCTCCATATTGAAGACCAGGGTGTTCGCCGCTAGGTGGCCGCCGTAGCAGCGGCCTTCTTCGTCGGAAAGGACGACGTGCAGATGCACGATGGGCTCTCCGTTGAGCAGGGACACGTTCCCGAGCATGCTGATCACTTCCAACTGCTGTTCGAGTTGGATGTCCTTCCACGACTTGTTCGTCTGGTCGTAGTACCGCAAGGTAGCGCGCGCCACGGCACCGAGACCGGAGATCCACGCCAGGTTGATGCCCTTTTCCCGGACAAATCCCTGCAACTCATTGAGCAAGTCCGTGCCGAAAGCGGGCTTGAGCACGTGAGTCGGCCCGATATTCGCTTGCACGTGGAACATGATCGATCACCCTCCTTGCCACGGCATGCCCTTGCCCGAGCGGGCTCAGGCATCCCATTTGAACTCTTGCGATATCTGCTGGTCCCAGATCTCCTCGGTAGCGTCCTCCAGAGCCCTCTCCTCGTCAGGCGACATCTCGGTGATGAGGACCGTGGGGTCGCTCAGCAAACGGACTTCGAGCTCAGAGGCATCGAGCCGCCCATCGTCATCGACAGAAGCATTCTTTTCCCTAAAATGCTCCGCTAACTCATCGAGATCCATGCCTTCCCTGAAAAGCGCCACCCGGTGGTCTGCCGGGGCATCTTTGCGAAGGCTAACCAAGTACTGGTACCAGACGATGTCCCATGTGACCGTGACGAGAGCACGCGGCTCGACCCCTTGGATGCGAGACAGATTGGCCTTGGGCTTGCCCAGACTGCGGCGGACGTCCTTGATGCGTTCCGTGAACGGACTCTCGTTGAAGAACCGCTGGGCCAGCTGGATCTCATCGAGACGGAAGCCGGCATGGGCTTCCTCGGACGGTGCAGGCGCAGGTGGCGCAACCGGGGTCGACGCTGAGGCGGCAGCCGGCGGAGCGGACTCGGCACTTGGAGTGGGGGCCGGTGTGGCCGCTGCGGCTGCCGCCGCGGCGGAGGTTGCGGCTGGGGCGGCTGGCTTGACCGGCACGGCCGGAGTGGCGCCGGCAGGAGCGGCTGTCGCGGGCGTGCCCGCATGCACCGGCGTGCCTGCTCCCGCCGGCATGTCCGCCACGTACGCGGTGCCGTTCCCTGTCACCAGAAGTGATTCGGCCTCATTGAGCCTGACACGGGTTTTCTCGAGCTCGTTTTCAAGCGTCTTCAGACGGCTCTCCACGCTTGCCGACTTGTCCTTGGATTCGCTTATGACGTCTGCGGCAAAACGCTCCAGTGACGCCGCCAAGCGTTCAAGCGCGGCCTGCATATCGGTCTGTAGACCAATCAGGTCCGTGACCGGAACCAGCAGTTCTCTGGTAATTTCGAGAGCATCTATCTCGGAAGGGTCCCCCGATGCTGGTCCAGATGCGGAAGGAGTTGCTTGATCCTGGGGTGTCACCCTCGCTATCCCACTGCGAGGAGACTGGGCGGGTGGTTGCGGCTCGGTATCGAAGACGGCGCCTGAAGCGCATTCCGGACAAAGCCTGGCCAAGCTGCCGTCGGCGAACTCCTGGATGACGACTTCGTCGTCGAGTTGGATGCCGCATATCTCACAACATTCGTCCGGGGGGAAGACATCTTCGGAGAAAGCCATGGGTTCGCGCCTCCTTCCCCGGACGGATGCCGCCTGCCGGGGAATGCGGATGATGGTTGACGACAGTATAGCAGCGTGATGCACTCCAACTCGGCAGGTGAGTTGCGATACGATAGCGCACACGATTCGGAACTCGAATCAGAATGAAGCCACGCCGAACAGGATGCGATGGGTAAGCGCGAGGCAAGGACGCAGGAAGCGCTCGTAGCTGGAGCGCTACGGGCGTGACCGAGGACGATGCTTCGTGCCGTCCAGTGCAGACTCGGCGGCCGCGGCTTCATTTTGATTCGAGTCATTAGACGGCGGGGTGTCAGGACCATGGCCTTGGGCGAAGAGAGACAGCAGCTCGACGACAGAAGGAAGCAGGCTCTGCAGAAGGGCGGTCCCGAGCATATGGCGGCGAGGGCCAAGAAAGGGGCCCTGACGGCGCGCGAGCGGGTGTTGGGTGTGCTGGACCCAGGGACATTCGTGGAATTGGACCTATTCGTTGACGGGGTAGTGGCGGGCCACGGATCCGTCGCCGGCCGGCAGGTCTACATCTTCTCGCAGGGCTGGATGGACGATACCTGGCGCGGCAGGGCCGGAGAGGAGCATGATCCGGTCCGGATCGGAGAAGGCGCTGCGGAAAAGATCGTTAAAGTGATCGACTTGGCGCTTATGAGCGGCGCTCCTCTCATCGGTATCTACGACGGTGATCTGGGCAGCAGGGGGTCGGCGGGCCGCGGCTGGACGGACATCTTCTTCCATAACGTGATGGCTTCGGGGCTCATCCCGCAGATCTCGGCGGTGATGGGTCCGTGTCTAGGTGGTGCAGCCTATCTTCCGGCCGTGACCGATTTGGTCATCATGGTGAAAGGTAGCAGCCAGTTGTCGGCGGCGGGTTCTGCAGTTGCAGTCTCGGAGGGCATCGGCGAAGGCGCGACTCCGGCGAACCTCGCGACAGGCCGCCGTGCGGAAGCCGAGGCCGCCGGTAA
>JAMDEO010000119.1 GCA_023483915.1 Actinomycetota bacterium | reverse complement strand
CCGCGTCCTTCTTGGTAAGACCACTCTTAGCTGCAAGCTTGTCCACAAAATCGGCTTTGGTCACAGTAACCTCCCTTTGTCCACGCGGTACATTTTCACCTTAGCAAATGTGATGAGGCCCACACAAGCACTTTTCCCGCTTTGTCCGGGCAAAAAACACCCATCTAAGGCTGGGTGGATACCCCCAGCTCGGAGGATGTAAACAGAGGAAACAGCAGAAGACCGGCGGCCTCAGCTGCCTCTCTTCCTCCTTCCTCCCGATCCACGACGCAGTAGAGATGCTCAACCACCGCCCCCGCATCCCGCAGGGCCTCCACCGCGGAGATGGCAGCGCCGCCCGAAGTCACGATGTCTTCCACGACGGCAATGATCTCGCCTGGAGCGAGAAGTCCTTCGATTCGCTTGCCAGTGCCGTACTCTTTGGACTCTTTGCGTACTAGGACCAGGGGCAGACCTAACTCCAGCGAGAGACCCGCTCCGAGGATCACCCCACCGAGTTCGGGGGCAGCGAGTCCTTGGTATCCCGCCCCATCGGCAAGCTGGTTTCGGATCATCATGGCAAGCTCGTGCACTATCCCACGCAGCACCTTCGGATCTGTCTCGAAAAGGTATTTGTCCAGGTAATAGCGGCTTCGCTTGCCAGACCGGAGGATGAAGTCTCCCTCAAGATAGGCGGTCTGCAACAACAACCGTCCCAGCGCTTCCTTATCCAATCCCCCTCCTTCTTTTCTCTTACCCTTTCACCGGTCCGAAACTCACCGGCCCGAAACCGCAACTCCTTGTACCGCGATCGAAGGAGTACGAGTGCTCCCATAGAGCGGGATCCATCGGGAATCGCCGCCCAGGTCGACGACCGAACTGAGCAGACCGAGGAAGTCGGTCGCGATGGTCACTCCTCGGACCGGAAGGCCGGGTTCCCCAGTCTCAATCAAGCGGCCGGTCACGCCGACGGAGATCTCACCTGTAACCGAGTTCACCCCCGAGTGAAGCCCGGCCACACTTTCCACATACAAACCCGTCCCCACACGGCCCATAAGATCGGCCACGTCACCCGCGCCGGCTTCCACAACCAAGTTGGTCAGGCCGACCGCCGGTGGAGTTCGGTAGGAGCCCCTCGTCGCGTTGCCGGTTGATATGGCGTTGCCGTTCTCTTTACGAGCTGTATAGCTGTTATGTAAGATGGACCTCAATACGCCATTCTCCAACAGACGAGTAGAGCTCTGCGGCACCCCTTCAGCATCAAACGGACTCGTGGCGAACCCACCCGGCGCCAGCCCGTCGTCCCATATATTCACCAAGGACGACCCGACCTTCTCTCCGAGTTTGCCCCGAAAGACCGACCGTCCCTTCTGCCAAGCATCCGCACTCAGGGATGACGCGATCAACCCAAGAAGGGCCGCTGCTATCTCTCTGTCGAAAACAACTGTGTAGGAGCCGGTGGCGCACGGTGCCGCGCCCAACAGGGCCCTCGCCTTCGTAGCCGCCTCTTCGCCCGCAGAGGCCGCGTCCAACTCTGCGGGCTCGAGCCCGGCGGTGAAGCCCAAGCCAGATTGTTTGTCCGCATCTTTTCCGGCAATGGCGAAGACATATGCGAAGCAGACAGATTGCTCTCCTTCCGCCTCAATCCCCTCGCTCGATACAATCGCGAGGCGAGAGTCGGCATCCGAATACTCGGAAATCTCCACGGTGTCGATGTGAGGCTCAGATAGAGCGGCAGCCTCCGCCTCCAAAGCAATCGCGACCTTCCTGTCCATGCCGGTGTAAGAAACCCCTGGTCGCCACAGGTCTGCCAGTGCCGGGTACGACGCAGGGCCGCCCGGCAACATCTGGAATCCGTCTACGCCGGCCGCTTTTGTGTTATCCGCAGCCTCAAGGAGGACCTTGTCCAGACCTGCCGGACTGAGATCGGCTGTATAGCCGTATCCCACTCTGCCTCCGTCGATTGCCCGCACGCCGATGCCCTGAGGTTCGGCGGTGACCACCGATTCCACCTTTCGACCAAAGACTTTTACAGTCGCTGTGCGGCCGAACTGAACGTACGCTTCAAGAGCGACGCCTGAACCGATGGTCAGATGAGTGGCCCTGGACAAGGCCGCCTTCGCAATGGCAAGAGGCCCCGGCACGGAAGGACTCGGTGCGCCGCGAGTCGTCACAGGCTCGTTCCTCCCACTGTCAGCTCCCTAATGCGCAGGGTGGGCTGTCCGCTGCCGACCGGAACCGACTGCCCCTCTTTTCCGCACATGCCGGCCTTCACGTCCAGATCGTCCGCGATGGCGTCTATCTTTTGTAAGACTTCTGGGCCGTTTCCGATGAGTGTCGCCCCTCTCACAGAAGGCCCGATCTTCCCGTTCTCGATCAGATACCCCTCCGCGACTCCGAAGACGAAGTCTCCTGTAGCAGGATTGACTTCCCCTCCCGACAGAGACTTGGCGTAGAGAGCGCGCTTGGTGTCGCCGATTATCTCCTCGCAGGTTTGTTCGCCCACACCAAAGTAGGTATTCGTCATGCGCGGGTAGGGAAGATGGCGGAAATCCTGCCGGCGTCCGTTTCCGGTAAGAGGGATTTGTAGGTGAGTTCCTCTCAGGCGATCCGACAGGTATCCCGTCAGGACCCCCTCCTCGATGAGAGTCGTGCACTGCGTGGCCGTCCCCTCGTCATCGCATCCGCCGCTGCCCCACATGCCGGGCGACACCGCGTCATCGTAGGCAGACACCTCATGCGGAGCTACCTGGGTTCCCTTCTTGCCCTCCCAAACACTGGTCTTCTTAAGAATGTAGTCGGCTTCGAGGCCGTGGCCGCAGGCTTCGTGGAAGAGCACGCCGCCAAAGCCGTTGGCCAGTATCACCGGCATGCGCCCTGTAGGGGCTTGGATGGATTCCAGCATGACAAGCGCCCTTGTCGTTGCCTGTTTGGCCAGCGCGGTGGCAGCATCGCCGTCGAAGAGCTCAAACCCGCCATGATGGGCAAGGGTCTCACGTCCGGTCTGAATTAGGTCCCCCCGCCGCACCGTCACGGTAACCGCAATCATCACCCGCGTGCGATCGTCGACAGCAGCGATGCCGTTTGAATTGGCGATCCAGACTCTTTGCCTGTTCTCGGCGTAGGCGGCGCTCACCTGCTGCACTTCTGACGATGCCCCCCGAGCAATGGAGTCGATGGTATGAAGGAGAGACGCCTTTTGTTCAGCCCCAGCCAAAGCCGGGTCTTTCTGCACCCAGAACCGAGGGCGAGGTAAGGGAGCCGCGAGAGGTAGAACCTCAGCCGCCAGACCCTCCTCTGTACGGCTTAGACCGTCCGCCAGCGACAGGAGGGTAGCCTCGTCCATCGACTCGACGTATCCAAAAGCCGTCGACAAGCCTCGGATAACCCGTATAGACGCTCCTCGATCGGTCCCCGACGCTACGTTCTCTATCTTGCCATCTTCAAGTCGCATGGAGAGCGAATGCCTGTCTTCAGCAAAGATCTCTGCGAAATCTCCTCCTCTGGCAAGAGAGCGACGAAGGATCCGGGAGCCGAACTCAGGCGCGATCGCAAAACCTGCGTCGAGCTTGTGCTCCATGTGAAGAGCTGAAAGCTAGCCGCCGATGGGATTCGCCGCCAGTATCTCCCGCGCTACGCTAATAAATGGAGCAGCCTCGGCCGCGTTGCCCTGCATGGCCAACATCGATCCGTCGTCGAAATATAGCTCGACCTGTGGCTTCCGCGAGCGCATGACGAGAAAGTAATAGGCGCCGGCCACCAAAGACCCGAGAAGGGCAAACACGCCGAACAGCTTCAAAATCCGTTTCATTAGGCCTCCCCTGTCTCCGGGGCTTCGGCATCTGTACTCTCGGCTCCCTCATGGGCGTCGCGAAGGCAGGTCTTCAGGTCATAGAGCGCAAGGCCTACGCGGCTGCCCTTCTTGCCGGTAGCCAGAACCGCAAGTCCATCGGCCTCGGCCTCTTGAACAAGGAAGACGAAACCGACCGGAGTCTCGATGACCATTTGCGTCAATGGCTGGGACCCCATGTCCGCTGCCCTGAGACCCGCAAGCCGGACGAGTTCCTGAGCGTTCGCCAGCGCAGCCGGCTGTGCCTCTTCGCTCATGTTCGACACCAGCACGCCTTCAGGCCCGAATAGCAACGCCTTATCGATGTCGCTGGAGATGTCCAACATCTCCTTGAAAGCGGTTTCCACACCTGTACTCATCGGCGACTCCTTCGCACGGCTACCGTCATCACGACTACCAGCTCTATCTGCGATCCGATCAACGTGGGTTTCCCTCAGTTTATCACCGGCCAAACCACCATCGGCTGCGGAAATGCCCACATGATGGGCGTAATGCCCACCAGAGTCCGCCAAAATACAAAGAGGCCGTCGCCGGCTGCGCCCATTTGGCGCCCTCCGGCGACGGCCCCCACCTGTCCGCCCCAACACGCGCGAGACAGGGCAGAGGCAGCGCCTCTTACATCATGCCGCCCATTCCGCCCATGCCGCCGGGCATACCGCCGCCGGCGCCTTTCTCTTCAGGCTTGTCCGCGACGATGACTTCGGTGGTCAGGATGTTCTTGGCGATAGAAGCCGCATTCTGCAGAGCAGAACGGGTAACCATGGCCGGATCGATAATCCCGGCCTTGATCATGTCTTCGTATTCGCCGCTGGCGATGTTGAGCCCGACACCCTTAGCGCGGGTGCGAACTTCGTTCACCACGACCGAGCCTTCGAGGCCGGCGTTATTGGCCAGCTGACGCAAGGGCTCTTCGAGCGCCCGAGCCACGATGCGCACACCGGTCAGCTCGTCGCCTTCGGCCTTGATGGCGGTAATGGCAGGAACCAAGAGGACCTGAGCCACGCCGCCACCCGGAACGATGCCCTCTTCCAGAGCCGCGCGGGTAGCGCTCAAGGCATCCTCGACGCGATGCTTCTTCTCTTTCATCTCGGTCTCGGTGGCCGCCCCGACTTTGATGACCGCCACGCCACCGGGCAGCTTGGCCAGACGTTCTTGGAGTTTCTCGCGATCGAAGTCGGAGTCGGTGTTTTCGATCTCGGCTTTGATCTGGTTGATCCGGGCCTTGATCTGGGAAAGCTCGCCTGCGCCGTCGACGATGGTGGTGTTGTCCTTGTCGACAACCACCTTGCGGGCGCGACCGAGCTGAGCGACGGTGGTGCTCTCGAGTTTGAGACCCAGTTCGTCGGAGATGACTTCGCCGCCGGTGAGAATGGCGATGTCTTCCAGCATCCGCTTGCGGCGATCGCCGAAGCCCGGAGCTTTCACGGCGATACCGGTGAAGGTGCCGCGCAGTTTGTTCACGATGAGGGTCGCCAGGGCTTCGCCTTCCACATCCTCAGCGATGATGAGGAGGGCCTTACCGGACTGAATGACCTTCTCCAGAACGGGAAGGAGATCCTGAACCGAGCCGATCTTGCGGTTGGCTATGAGCATATACGGCTCGTCGAGCACAGCCTCCATGCGCTCCGCATCAGTGACGAAGTACGGCGAGATGTAGCCCTTGTCGAACTGCATCCCTTCGGTAAACTCGAGGTCCATGCCGAAGGTGTTGGATTCCTCAACGTTGACCACGCCGTCCTTGCCGACTTTCTCGATGGCGTCGGCGATGACGTCGCCGATCTCACGATCATCGGCAGAGATGGTGGCAACACGAGCGATGTCCTCTTTGCCTTCGATCTCCTTCGACATACTCTTGATCTCTTCGGCGGCCGCATCGACGGCACGCTCGATGCCGCGTTTGATGGCCATTGGGTTCGCGCCGGCGGCTACGTTCTTGAGACCCTCACGCACGATCGCCTGAGCCAGCAGGGTTGCCGTGGTGGTTCCGTCGCCCGCAATGTCATTGGTCTTGGTAGCGACCTCACGAACCAATTGCGCGCCCTGGTTTTCGAAAACGTCCTCGATCTCTATCTCACGAGCAATGGTGACACCGTCATTGGTGATGGTGGGACTGCCGAATTTCTTGTCGAGGACCACGTAGCGGCCTTTTGGGCCCAGCGTGACCTTGACCGCGTCGGCAAGGATATTCACGCCGCGCTCGAGGGCGCGACGAGCTTCTTCACCATACAAGAGCTGCTTTGC
>JAMDEO010000145.1 GCA_023483915.1 Actinomycetota bacterium | reverse complement strand
AGGTGCTGGTCACCGCGATGCAGTCTCACCAACGCTACTTTCCGTTGGTGGAGCCTAACGGCGCACTTTCTAACAAGTTCCTCTACGTGGCCAATGGCGACCCGGCATGCAGCAGGCAGATCACTGCCGGCAACGAGCGGGTCCTCGAAGGCAGGATAGAGGACGCAGAATTCTCCTTTGAAAAGGACAAGGTAACCGGTCTGGAAGCCATGGGTGCCCAACTCGACAAGATCGTTTTTCATGTGAAGGCCGGGAGTATGAAGGACAAGAGCGACCGTCTCGTGGCGCTGGCCGACTATCTCGCCGGCACCACTGCAGTTTCAGCAGATGCGCGCGTGCGGGCTATGGAGGCTGCTCGTTTGGCGAAAGCCGACCAGGTATCGGTGATGGTACGAGAGTTCGCCGATCTGGAAGGGGTCATGGGCGAGACCTACGCCCTGATGGAGGGACGCGATCCGGAAGTGGCGAGGGCTTTGCGTGAGCAGTTCCTGCCGGATGCAGCGGGGGGCGAGGTGCCCACGACCATCGCCGGGGCCCTGTGGGCCAGGGCGGAGGAGGTCGACAACATCACAGCAGCCTTTGCCTGTGCCGAGCCGCCCTCGGGCTCGAAGGACCCCTACGGGTTGCGCCGGGCCGCGGCCGGGATGGTGGCCATCGCCGGCAAGCACAACCTACGCTATGACGTCGATAAGCTGGTGAGCAAAGCTTACGACGGGCTGGAGCGTTTTCCCGGCTTGGTTGGACGTGAGCAGGTGGTGGCCGAGGCGACGGACTTCATCGTGGAGCGCTTGGTGAAGAGCCTCACTGATGAAGGATTGGCTAGGGACACGGTGGAGGCCGTGCTGCCGACCTCTCGGGACTTCATGGATCTGCGGAAGCGGGCTCTTGCCCTGGACGAGTTTCGCGCGAGCGAAGCCTGGGACGACTTGGTGACGGCATTCACCCGGCCGGCAAACCTGGCCAAGAAGCTGCCACCGGACGCCGCCGATGTGAGTACTGAGGTGGATTCAGGGCTTTTCGCCGCAGAGGCGGAGTCTAGCCTGTTGGCGGCCTGGCGAAAAGCCATTCTGGAGGTGGACGAGGCCGTCGGGCGGGAAGACTATAAGAGGGCGCTGACGGCGCTTGCGGGACTTCGTCCAGCCGTCGACCGGTACTTCGACGACGTTCTTGTCATGACGGACGAGGAGGCGGTACGGCTGAACCGCCTGCGGCAACTTGCCGCGCTCGCTGCCACCGTTTGGCTTGTGGCGCACTTGGAGGTGGTTCAGGGCTAGGCTTCGGCATTCAGACTCAGGGGCGTGAATGACGTGGGCGGCGCCCCGCCATATGGCGGGGCGCCGCCCCTATTTGCCGAAGTCCCCGTCGATGCCGCAATCGGCCGTCGCGAAGAAACCACTCGGGTCAGCGGCTGGCGACTTCTCTGACCAGTTCGTCACCGGCCTCATCGGCAAGCCTGTCGGCGTCTGCGCCGCGCTGCTTGCGCCGCTGGTACTCCGGGTCGGCGTCAAGCCATTTGTGAACCCAGGGCATCTCGTTCTGCCAGATGGGGTTCAACACCTCGCGCACGCCTGCCGCGTAGGTGTGAAGGCCGGGCTGCAACTCATTCAGTAGCGACTCGGCTCCCTCATGGGTGGCGTAGGCGTTGTTGCGCTCCACAACCCTCTTCATGATTGCCGGGTGATCGATGATCGGGCACGGCCGAAGGAGGTTCTTGCCGAATGGCTGCATCCTGCGCAGGTCCTTGAAGAAATCCGAGCAGAGGCAATCGAGGAGCGGCTTCTCCTTGATGTTGTCGGTGGCAAAGTGCGCGAAGATGCAGGGTTCCACATCGCCTTTGTTGTTGATGTGGATGTATTTGCGGCCGCCGGACAGGCAGCCGCCGGTGAGTGTGCCGTCGCCCCAGAAGTCTGCCACCAAGAGCGGGCGCGTGTTGCGGATGTGCATTACACCGCGGCGTAGTTGGTCGCGCTGCTGCGGGCTAGGCATGAGGCTCAGGTCGGGGTCGCGTCCCACGGGCATGTATGAGAAGTACCAGCCGTAGAACGCGCCTTTCTCCACCATCAGATCCGCGAACTCATTGGAGGTGATCTCCTCGATGTTCTGGCTTGTGGCTGTGGCCGAGAAGGCGAACATGGCTCCCCGCTCGTGGAGGCGATCCATCGCCGCCATGATGCGGTCGTAAGTTCCTTGCCCCCGGCGGGCATCGGTGGCTTCACGTCCGCCCTCGATGCTGATGGTGGGGCAGACATTGCCCAACTCCACGATGCGGTCGGCAACGCGATCGTTGATCATCGTGGCGTTGGTGAAGACCATGAAGACCGACTGGGGATGGCGCTCGATGATGTTGAGGAGCGGGCGGTAGACGAAAGGCTCCCCACCAAGCATGACGTACACACGAGAGCCGATCTCCTCGCCCTGTGTGATGATGCTCTCGACCTCGTCTTCGGTGAGATCGTCCTCGTCGTCGTACTCGGCTGCGTAACAACCGACGCAGCGTAAATTGCAGCGCATGGAGGGGCTGATGAGGATTGCCGTGGGGGAGGAGATCCCACGCTCCTTGAGAAGCTCCTCCGTGTACTCTGGGTCCCGCATGAAGAAGTTGGCCATCATCCCGGCAACAAAATGTTTACGTACATTAGGATGAAGATGACGAATGTTCTTGAAAAATGTGTTGCCAGGATTGCCGGGGGCCGTATAGTTCTTCAACCAGTCGGCAATGATCTCCTGCTGTGGCGATTTGGCCGTTCGCCTGACGGCCGCGGTCAAACCGCGCATGGCTAAATCGGAAGACCCGACTACGGCAAGCGCTCCCGAGATGATGGTCGCCGTTCTTTCGTAGTCGCGCCGCTCCCGAGCTTTAGCCATGGATCGCTCGGGCATATGGGGCCTCCTTTCAGTTGCTTGCACCTATCGGTGTTGCACTAACTTACCCAGAATAATACAACGGCGGACAGGGTCAAGCCCGAGCAACGAAAGCGGTCGGCCGCCGACGACAGCCTCACCAGTTTCGAACGGGGCGGAGCTTCGCTAAAATGCAAGGTTCTGGGAGGACTCGCGCTCATCGCCAATGTTGTGGACTGTCGACCGTCCGAAGGGAGTTTTTTGCATATGAGCTCGAAGAAGTACGTCTATGACTTCGCGGAGGGCAACGCCAGCATGCGTTCCCTTCTTGGGGGAAAGGGAGCAAACCTGGCAGAGATGACCGGCCTGGGAATTCCCGTTCCGCCAGGGTTCATCGCGACAACCGAAGCTTGCGTGTACTACTCGACTCACGGGGCGTACCCCGAGGGCCTCGGGGAAGAGATCGAAGCCCATCTGCGCGCCCTGGAGAAGCAGACCGGCAAGACGTTGGGCGATCCCAGTAATCCCCTGTTGCTGTCAATCCGCTCGGGGGCGGTCTTCTCCATGCCCGGCATGATGGACACGATCCTCAACCTCGGTCTCAACGACGAGACTGTGGAAGGCTTGGCCAGGGGCACCGGCAATCCCCGATTTGCCTATGACTCTTACCGGCGTTTCATCTCCATGTTTGGCGATGTGGTCATGGGAGTGGATCCGCAGCTCTTCGAAGATGCCCTGACTGCCAAGAAAGAAGAGGCCGCAGCCGCTCTGGACACGGATCTGTCGGCCGAGGATCTCGAGGACCTCACCCTGCGTTTCAAGAGCATCCTCGCCGAGAATACAGGCGAGCAGTTCCCGGCCGATGCGCTGAAGCAGCTCCACATGGCGGTGGTCGCCGTATTCAGGAGCTGGGATAACCATCGGGCGAAGGTCTACCGACGGCAGGAAGGGATCCCGGACGATCTCGGGACTGCGGTCAACGTCCAGACGATGGTGTTCGGCAACAAAGGCGAAACGTCAGGCACGGGCGTGGCCTTCACCCGCGATCCATCCACCGGAGAGAACCGTTTCTACGGTGAGTTCCTCATGAATGCCCAGGGGGAAGACGTGGTGGCCGGTGTTCGTCACCCGCGTCCTCTCGAGGAGCTGCGCGATGTCATGCCCGAGGTCCTCGACCAGCTCTACGCCATTCGTGACAAGCTGGAAAACCACTACCGAGACATGCAGGACATCGAGTTCACCATCGAAGACGGCAAGCTCTTCATGCTCCAAACCCGCAACGGCAAGCGGACGGCCCCTGCGGCCCTTCGCTGCGCGGTCGACATGGTGGGGGAAGGACTCATCACCAAGGAAGTGGCCCTGGCGCGCGTCGATGCGTCGCAGCTCGATCAGCTCCTCCATCCCCGCCTAGACCCGAAAGCGAAATATGAAATTCTGACGACCGGCTTGGGCGCTTCGCCGGGCGCAGCAGTGGGCCGGGTGGTTTTCGACGCTGATGAGGCCGAGGAACGCGGCTCCCGTGGGGAGAAGGTCATCCTCGTGCGTTGGGAGACCAACCCCGACGATATCCACGGGCTCATCCAAGCCCAGGGAGTCATAACGAGCCACGGGGGCATGACCTCTCACGCAGCGGTTGTGGCGCGAGCGATGGGCAAGCCCTGCATCGCCGGGGCACAGGACCTCAAGATCGACACCGTTGCTCAGGAGGTCCGTGTAGGCGACAAGGTCATCAAAGCCGGTGACTGGATCTCCATGGATGGGGCGAGCGGAAAGGTCATCCTGGGGCAGGCCAAGCTGACCGAGGCCTCCATCGACGAAAACGTCAACACGGTTCTCTCTTGGGCCGATGACGTTCGCCGCCTCGGCGTCCGCACCAATGCCGACACCCCAGAAGACGCGAAGAAGGCCCGTGAGTTTGGAGCCGAGGGTATCGGTTTGTGCCGGACCGAGCACATGTTCATGCAGGAGGAACGACTGCCCCATGTGCGCAATATGATCATGTCCGAGACGGTGGAGGAGCGCGAGGAACATCTCGCCAAGCTACTTCCCTTCCAACGTGAGGACTTTCAGGGCATCTTCCGGGCCATGGAGGGCCTGCCTGTAACCATCCGGCTGCTCGATCCGCCCCTGCACGAATTCTTGCCCAACTACACTGAAGTCATGTTGGAGCTCGAGCGGCTGCGCCTAACCGGCGCCTCTGCCGAAGAAGTTGCCAAGCAAGAGCAACTGGCCGGCAAGGTCAAGTCCCTGAGCGAAGCCAACCCTATGCTTGGCACCCGCGGCTGCCGCCTGGGCATCCAGTGGCCGGAAATCTATGCCATGCAGGTGCGGGCCATCATGGAAGCCGCCTGCGACATCCTGGCCGAGAGCGGCAAGACGCCGCATGTGGAGATCATGATCCCGCTGGTCGGCTTCCAGCAGGAGCTCAAGCTCATGCGGGAGCTAACCGAGAGAATTGCAGCCGAAGTTCTGGCCGAGCGCAAGGTGAACGTGGATTACAAAGTAGGGACGATGATCGAGGTTCCGAGGGCGGCCCTGACCGCAAATGAGGTTGCGGCCTACGCCGACTTCTTCAGCTTCGGCACGAACGACCTTACCCAGATGACGCTGGGCTTCTCCCGCGACGACGCGGAAGGGAAGTTTCTCACCCATTACCTTCGCACCGACTTGCTGAAGGCCAACCCGTTCGAGAAACTGGATCAGGACGGAGTGGGCCAGCTCGTCGCTATGGCGGTGCAGAAGGGCCGCTCGGTCAAACCGGAGCTGAAGACCGGGATATGTGGCGAGCACGGAGGAGAACCGTCAAGCGTCAAATTCTGTCATCGAACGGGTCTAAACTATGTGAGCTGCAGTCCTTACCGGGTACCATTGGCACGGTTGGCTGCCGCACAAGCCGTTTTGGAAGAGAAAGCTGCTGCTAAAGTGGGCGACTAATGAGAGGCTGCTGAGGCTCCGTTTTTCGGCAGCCCCCCAGCGTGCCTCGGCGGCTCCGCGACGCCGGGAGGGGGCATGAAGCGCGAGAGGCCGGGAAGAGTGAGGCTTTCCATCGACCTCCTGGAGGCCGATCTCTCTCCTCTGGCCCAGCGTTCGGCAAATTCAAGAGGCCGGTCTTTGCCGGAGGAGCCTTGCACACTGAGGTCGTCCTTCCAGCGCGACCGGGACCGCATAGTCCATAGCAAGTCGTTCCGGCGACTCAAGCACAAGACGCAGGTGTTCATCTCGCCGGAGGGTGACCACTACCGCACCCGGCTCACGCACACCTTGGAGGTGTC
>JAMDEO010000033.1 GCA_023483915.1 Actinomycetota bacterium | reverse complement strand
CTCGTATGGGGCAGACTTCCAAACGATCTCACCTGTGGCCGCATTGATCTTCCAAATCGGGATACCGCCGGTGCGTCCGTTGGGTCCAGATTTGGCGGTGATGTGCAATGACGTGGAAATGTAGATGTAGCCGGTGTTATCGGCGAGCGATTCCTCAAACACCGGCGACGTGTTGGTGTCGTCAAGGACGTTCTGCACCCAGACCGCCTTCATGGTGTTGAGGTCGATGGCCATCAGCTTGCCGCCGTTATCGGCGACGTACATGTAGTTGTGCCAGATAACCGCAGAGTCTTCCATGCCCCACCAGCGGCTGCTAGGAAGGTTCTCCGTGGCATCGCTGTAGTTGGGCGCGGTATAGCGCATCTTGATGGGCGCGTCGGGGTGGATCGAGAGGGTCCCTGCTGCTTTGTCGAAGTTGGTGTTCAGCTTGATCGTATAGAGTAGTCCGTTCTCGCCGGGCTCGATTATGGTGTCCGTGCCGACGTCGAAAAGCGCGCTCGAGTCGTAAGCGTGGAACTTTCGGAACGAGTTGGGGTCGGGCTTCTTGCCGAAGGTGTAGAGCAGCTTCTGGTCGAGGAGGCTGTACAGCCGTGCCTTGACCACTTCTTTGCCGGGCGAGTTGTCACCATGACCGACAAAGAGGATGGGCGTGCCGTCGGGGTAGATGCTGCCCGTGCCCTTGAAGGGGCCTCCGCCGGACTTGATAGTTGGCCTGGTCTTGGTGCCGTCCTTGAGATCCAAGAAGTAGATGTTGCCGTCGAGACATGGATAAATGACCTCCACGAGGTTCGGATCGGCCTTCTTTGCCGCCGAGATATTCATTATGCTCTTGAGGTCGTTCGGCCACTTCACTATGAGCGGCTGTCCAGTCCAGCCGCTGCCCGTCCAGGAGCCTGTTCCCCCGGTTTTTGCCGTGCTTCCCGTGAGCGCCGACCAAAGTATCTCCAGCTTGCCGGTCTGCACGTTTGCCGTGCCGTAGCTCGCACTCTCCCTGTAGTTGTTGCCCCGAAAGGTGATGATGCCGGGAAGGGTTGTGTAGTCCTTACCTGGCCCGAAGTCGATCGGATCGGACCTTTCGTAGCCCGTGATCTTGGTCGTGCCTTTATAGACACCCGTCGAAAGCTTGAAGGCGCTCGGAGTAGTGCTCGGGATCGGAGCGACCGGCATGGTAATGCCCGAGGTGACCGTGGTTGTGGCACCTGAGCTGGATCCAGCCGTGGAACCTGACCCAGAAGTGGAGCTTCCAGCCGCGTGAGACGTGCTCGTGGAGCTCGACGAGCTGGGCGCATTGCCGTGAAACAGGAAGAGAAATGCCACCACGATGACGACGATGAGGACCAGTATGGTACCCAGCAAGACCAGCCGCCTGCGGCGAACAGTCCTGCGCCTATTGCGTGAGGACGTGTGTATCGACCGCCGATAGGGGTCTATCGGCTCGGGTCTGTTGCGCGAATCAGACAACCCACGCGCCTTCGTGTGTCAATCGATGAGGAAAGCGGGGATGATTTAGAGTGCAGCCCATCGTCGGAATTGTAACAGGAAGGCACCGCAAATGATCAGTGATCTCCGCCAACACCGCAGCATGCTGGCACATATCGCGAGAAGGGCGATGATCGAGCGCGGCCTCGAGCCCGACTTCTCCGCAGCGGCCCTCGCCGAGCTCGAAGGAATGAGGGAGGAGGAGGCAACCTTGCCCGAAGGGAACTCTCTGCGCGACCTCAGACATCTCCTTTGGGCTTCCATCGACAATGACGATTCGCGCGATCTTGACCAGTTGACCGTCGCTGAGAACCTCTCCGACGGGAGGGCGAGGATTCTCGTGGCTGTCGCGGACGTAGACTCGCGCGTGAAGAAGGACACCGCCATCGACGCTCATGCCCGGCGAAACACTACCTCCGTGTACACCGCGGCTGCGATCTTTCCCATGCTACCGGAAAGGCTGTCCACGGGCCTTACTTCGCTGAACCCCGCTGAGGACCGCGTGGCTCTCGTCGTCGACCTGATCGTCGGCAATGATGGCTCACCGGGCACCGCCGACCTCTATCGCGCCCTTGTCCACAATCATGCCAAGCTGGCTTACAACGGTGTGGCCGCCTGGTTGGAAGGGCGCGGACCGGCTCCTCAAGGCGTCGACGCGCTAGAGGGCCTCGCCGAGAATCTGCGCCTGCAGGACCAGGTCGCCCAGTCTATGAAGCAGTTCCGTCACCTGCACGGGGCTCTTAGCTTGGAGACGGTTGAGGCGCGGCCCGTCTTTGTTGACGGGTCGATCACCGAACTACGCCCAGAGGAAAAGAACCGAGCGAAGGAGCTCATCGAGGACTTCATGATCGCGGCCAACGGCGCCACGGCCCGGTTCTTGTCCAAGCGCGCGGTCTCGTGCATCCGGCGCGTCGTCCGCACACCCAAGAGGTGGGACCGGATCGTCGAGGTTGCGGGTGAGCACGGCTTCGGACTGCCCGATGAACCCGACCCTAAAGCCTTGGAGGAGTTTCTGGCAAAGGCCAAAGCTGCGGACCCGGTGCGCTTCCCCGACTTATCGCTCACGATCATCAAGCTTCTCGGCCCCGGCGAATACGTCGCCGAGCGTCCGGGCATGCCTACTCCAGGCCATTTTGGCTTGGCCGTACGGGACTACACCCACTCGACGGCTCCCAACAGGCGCTTCACCGACCTCTTAACCCAGCGGCTGCTGAAAGCCGCGCTCGACGGGGCGCCCTCCCCGTACAGTCTCGACGAGCTGAACGCTCTAGCGCTCCATTGCACCCAGGAAGAGAACGCCGCCAACAAGGTCGAGCGCCAGGTGGAGAAATCAGCCGCAGCGCTCTTACTGCAGTCGCGAATCGGCGAGCAGTTTGATGCCATAGTAACCGGCGCCGCAGCGAAGGGCACTTGGGCGCGGCTGCTTGCGATGCCCATCGAGGGAAGGGTGGTCCGTGGGTTCGAGGGTCTCGATGTAGGACATCGCATACGCGTGCAGTTGGTCTCCGTGGATGTGGAGCGGGGCTTCATCGACTTCAAGAGGGTCAGCGGACGATGACTGTGTGGCGCGGCCGCGAGACGGCAACATAGTCGCGGGGATCACGCGCACTGAGGCGCGTCTCCCGACGAGCCCTCAGTAGCGGGCTGCCAGAAACGAGGTCGCGGATTTCTCGGCAGCCTCTAGCGGTTCCGGTCCTCCGCCGCGATCACCGTAACCAGACCACCGAGGTGAGCGTGTACTGCGGTGATAGTCAGTCCGGTTGCCGCAATGAGCCCGGCCAAGGCCTCCGTTTTCAGAAAGGCCGCGCTCGAGTCACGCATGTATTCTTCCAGTTCCCGGTCTCGGACCAGCCAAGAGCCTATCTTCGGGACTCCGTACCGGAAGAACAGTTGGGCCGGCAGGGCCCAGCTCACCCGGTGCGGTCGTGTGAACTCGAGCACCACCAATCGACCTCCCGGCCGCAGAAACGAACGAATGCGGGCCAAAGCCCGGGGAACATCGGCCACATAACGAAGGCCCCAACCTAGGGTGACGACGTCGAAATGACCAAGTCCCGGATTCTCTTCCAGGAGGTCCCCTACTACGAAGGTGACCTTGGGCCGGGGTCCGCGACGTCTCGCCAACTGCATGGCCACGCGCGTCCGGGCGATCTGCAGCATCTCGGGACTGAGATCGGCCAGAACCAACTCGCCTTCCGGGCCGAGTCGATTCAAGAGCTGCAAGGCCAACCCGCCGGTACCAGAGAATGCGTCGAGCAGTCTGTCGCGTGGCTGCGGAGCGGCCAGGGCCGCTACATCCCTTCGCCACAAGACCACCTGGCCCGCGCTGGTTACGAAGTTAACCGCATCGTAGTACCAAGCGCTGTGATCGAAGAGGTCCCGCAGGTAGGCGGGATCATTGGGCATTCGCAGGCTCATCCTCTTGATCCTTCCGCCGATCAGGCGCGGATCGACGACCATGGAAGCGCGTATATGGCGGGCGACAGAGCGGCCGGTACCTCTGTTGTTCGACGTGTGCGGGAAGCTGCCACGGGACCTCTCGATTGTGTGAAGGCCACTGCCGCGCTAACCTGGCAGCGACAGCCCCTGAAGCTCCGACAGGTACCTTAGGGAGATCGCGCCGTTGCCCTCCGGAATCCTAGTCCTCACGAAGTGCTTCCCGGAGCTCAATAATGGTTGACTCAACCGAAGGATCGACGAACGCTACATCTCGGCCGGTCTCAAAGCCCTGGGGCAGAGGCAAGAAGGACGGCTTTCGCCCTCCAGAGAGTTCGAACCCCCTTACTACTCCCGTGGTCGGGTCGAAATAGAATTCCTCAATGCGGCCTAGTTTCGTTCCCCGGGTAGTCTCAAGTTCCAGTCCATCCAGAACATAACCTCGGTCGAGAACCTCATTCATCTCGGGTACCTCCGACGCCTTCTTGACGCCGGCCTCCGCGGCGATGATCACTGCGTCGAGCCCGACCACGAGGATTGAAGCCCACGGCACCACCCGGGCCGAGCTGAACCAGCCTCCTTCGTCGACCAGTAATCCCAGCACTCTGGTGCAGGCCCGGTCAAGTATCACGTCCTCAACTTTGCCCACCTTGGTGCCGTTATCCCGAGTGATGACAGGCAAACCCACAAGATCTCTTCCCCTGCGCATACTCACTGCCCCCTCAGATGACTCCGGTCGCCCACAAGACGATGACTATAATCACCACGATCGCTATCGCCACCAGCGTCATTAACCACCCGGTATTGCTCTTGCCCACGGCTCTAGGCATTGTTCTCCTTTCGCAGTCATCTTGCGTCCTCATTCTTCCAGAGTGAGGCGTACGTCAAACGCTTCACAGTGATCGCGTACACGATAACCCCCTCTAACTCGTGTTTTTGACTCCTTCGCAATCTCTCCGCTAAGGTTAGTCGAACGACGTGCCCTGGGAATACCGGCTCGAAAAAGGCGCGGCCATGCTGGCTGTTGTGATCCTGGTCAATCAGATCATGAATATCGGCGCCACGTCGTTCTTCGCGCTCTCGGGCGAGGCCAATTCACTCAAGCGCTTCATACTGTTCCAGATAATCGGGGGAGTGTTCGGACTAGGCATCAATTTGAGCTACGCGGGGCTGGTTCGCTATGCCTCGGTTGAGGCCGCAGCCGCCATCGGCATCGGTATGGCCTTCGTCATGGTACAGATCTTCAGCTCCTATCTCTTCCTGCACGTCGGCTTCACGGCTTGGCAATGGATGGGGGTTTCATTGGTGTTTGCGGGAGTCCTGTTTATTGCATTCGGGCGGGCATGAGGCACATCGGGGGATTGAGGGTTCCCGCATGAGCAGCTGGCGACTACTCAGCGCCGTTGCGGGCCGGATCGGTCGGCGTGGAGTTCTCCTCATTGATGGTTTGCTTGTCCGTCATTACGGCGTGAAGGTCATTGCCGACGATCCCCAGTGCATCTTGCGGGTAAGTTCGCGAATCTTGGAGAAGCCGGTCACCCTGTCCGACGATGCAGAGCTCGCCGCCGGAACGCCGGTCATCGAGATCCACTTCTGGAACGAGCACCTACCGCAGATCGGCGAAGGCGGGGCCGACTTCGCTTGGGCCAAGCAATTCATGGGAAGGCTTTCTCATTCGCTGGACCTGCTCGCCGTCTATGCCCTGAGCGCACCCGAATACTCGGGTTTCGTGGCAATTCATGGGCAACTGATCTTCATTCCCACCATCGATGTGGCTCTGTTGAAGCGCACGGCCGCCAGGCTTGGCTTCACCACCATTGACGTCCGAGCCGCCCCGGGCTTGCGTTTCTGGACTGCAGCTTTTTGGACGTGCCTCTACACATGGTGGCTGATGTGGACATTCAATCCCAACAGTCTGCGTGCGAAGCAGTTTCGCGACCTAGCCATCACCGACCTCTGGATGTCGCGCGAGGCACTTCTCGGGAGGCTCGGCAGACGCGGCGGCGATTGACGCCGGGACGCAGCGGCCATTGACGCCCGGACGCGGCGGTCGACAGCCACCCACAGCGACCCATGCTCGGGCGCGCCGCCTTGCAGCCGCCTGTCGCGCGTAGCCTATCCCTGGGCCAGTTCTTGCTCCTTGTCGAAGAGCCGGCGCTCGATCTGATTCATCCGCTCGATAGCCAGGGCAAACGCCTTCTGCAGACCGACTATCTTGCTACGCAGATCATCATCTGAAACGTGGGCCAGTGCCAGAACCTCCTCGAAAAGATCTTCGAGCAAGCGAATCGCTTCTTCGAGGGACTGCCAATCTTCGATCAACGGCTGCGGAGGCTCGAGCGCCGACCAGGCCTGCCGGGACGATGTGACTTGTGCGGTCAGCCTCGCTGCGATCGCCGAGTCAGACTCTGCCCAACGCTCGGCCTCGTAGCTTCTTTGCAGAAGCTGTATCAAACCCAGGACGGCATCGGTGATCCATATCTGGATGTCTGCCGCGGCGGTTTGAAACTTCACACGCGCCAGTCGTGAGGTGGGAGAGGAGTCGCTCGGTGCCAACTTCTACCTCCTCTGAGGATTGGCGGGTCGCTCCGGGGCCTATGCCTGCCCTGGGATAGCCAATAGCTCCGGTGCACGGCTCGGATCGTGCAAGAAAGTCAGCCGGACTGTGGTCCTTCCGTATCGCGAGCCCATGAAGTTCACCTCGTCGGCTAGAGACACCATGAGCCTGAGGCCAAAGCCCCGCTGGCGATCAGAAACCTCGCTGTGGTTGATGGACCCGAAGCGACCGGTGTTAGCTACATCGACAACGATCCTGTCCCGCAACGTCCATACCCACAGTTGCACCCCCGTGCCCGCGTGCTCGATTGCGTTGGCGGCAGCCTCACAAACCGCAACTTTGATGTCGAACACGCGGTCTTCCGCGAAAATGGCGGATAGCGGGAGGGAGTCAATGAATGATCGCACATCAGCTATGCATTCGAGACGTGGAGGTACATTGAGGCAATGCATACCCTGCCCTGTCATGATCGCAGATTCTGTCACACGGTGGTTATCGCTCGGCTCCAAGGCTCCTGTCCAATATTCCGGTTAGATCTATCACTGCAATGATGGCGTCGTCGTTCAGCTTGTCGCCGGCGAACGCAACGACGGACTTCATGATGTTATCGGCAGCGGTCTCGACCGGCTCCATTGCGCTTTCCCTGATGGACTTGTAGAGCCTCCCCTCCCCATACTCGGATCCGCCGGACCGTGCCCCGGTAATACCGTCGGTATAGACCACGAATCGATCGCCGGGACGAGCCGTGAACTTGCTGGCGCTGTACTCACTCGCCTTGAGTGCCCCAAGTGGCGCCCCATGAGCGGTTTGCAGCCCTTTCACCTGATCCCCTGCTTCCATCGCCGGCTCGCAGTGCCCCGCGTTTGCGATAGTCAAGGTGAAGTTCGAGAGATCGATGAGTGTCAGACAAACGCTGACAATCACGTCCGGCTCGAGGACACCCGCGAGCGCAGAATTCATTCGGGCCAGAAGCCGGGCGGGGTCGTGCTCGTCCTGCGCAAGAATGTGGACGCCACTCCGCACTTGAGAGGACGCCGTACTGGCACGAACGCCATGCCCGGCGACGTCGCCCACCAGCACAATGGCGCTCTTGTCGTCGAGTGGAAATACATCCAAAAAGTCGCCCCCTACCTGTTCCAACTCAGCAGCCGTTCGATAGGCATAGCCCACTTCCAAGCCCGGGACCGGCACGACGGAGGGCGCAAGTTCCTCTCGCATGATATCGGCCACGTCACTCTCGGCCTTGCGAAAACGAGCATTCTCCAGAGCCAGCGTCAGCGTCAGCGCCAACTTGTCGGTGAACTCGGCGGTTGCGTCGGTGAACTCGTGCTCCCCATTGCGATACCCAAGAAGAAGCACACCGGGTTCTCTGTCTCGAAGCGACAGCGGAACGGCAAGGAGGCTTGCGATCCCCAACTTGCCCAAGAAGGACGCCGGAGCGACTGAACCCTTCGGCGCAAGAACTGCGTGCCCCGCACGATTTGCTTGGACGGCTGCGGCAAGGTCGTCGAAGGGGATGCTGGCGCCCACAACATCGGCGGGGAGCTGATGCACATTTTCCACCACCCAGTGGTTCCCGTGCGCAGTTATCAGCAGTCCCAACGGCGCCTTGAGGGCATCTGCCGTTCTCTTGACCAAACGCGCCACGATCCGTTTCGGATCGGTCTCGGAACTCAGAGTCATGCTCACTTCACCCAGGATGTCGCTCAGTTGCGCGGACTCTTTGGAAAGTTCAGCCCCCCGCTTCAGATCGGTGACGTCCACGAAGCTCACAACGGCGCCCCCGATCCGCATGTCCCCAGTCTTGTACGGCCGGACATGAACCGAGTACCAGGCGCCGGATTCGTCGCGCACCTCCTTTTCTTGAGGCGACACGTCGTGGATGGAGCGAAGAATCATTTGCTCCAGCTCGGGGATGTGGATGTGCATCCGGAAGTCGCTGAGGGGACGCCCGATGTCTCCTGGGATGACGTGCAGTAGGCGCTCCGTCCCAGGTGTGTACGACCTGATCCTCATATCTTGGTCGAGCATGATGACTGGGATATCGATGTTGGCAAGGAGGTTCCGCAGGTCGTCGTGCGCCCGGGTCAGTTCCTGGTTGCGCACTTGGAGCTCCTCATTGACCGTGATGAGCTCCTCGTTGATGCTTTGTAGCTCTTCCTTGGCGGTTTCCAGCTCTTCGTTGATGCTCTGGAGTTCCTCGTTGCTCGACTGGATCTCCTCGTAGGCGGCCCTCAACTCTTCAAGAGCGGCTTCTTTGTCGCGGATGACCGTCTCCAGATGGTCGCGCGTCATCACCAGCTCTTCGCGCAGTAATTTGTAGTCGTCCTGGCCCTCACCCGCTTGGGCGGTCTCTTCCGTGCCTGGGCCCTGGGCCTCACGGAAAGAAACCAGGAAATACGTATCGCCGCCGGGTGAATGGAAGGGGATCACGTTGAGATCGATGCGAAGATCCCCGCCACGGGTTCGCAGATGGACATCGGGTAAGCGAATGTTCCGGTTCTCCCTCTTGGCCTCCCCGATCGCCTGACGCAAGGCAGGTTCCAAACCTTCCTTGGCCATCTTTATGAGATCGAAAGAAGCAACCCCCGGAGGGTGAGCCAGGAATGGGCTTGTGTCCCCGCGGAAGTGAAGGATGTGGAGGTCCTCGTTTACCACGATGCTCGCCGGCGCGTACACGCCCGCCTCGATCCTGTCTGCTTCCCGTTGAATATCGAATGATATGTCGGGTCGTTCCGGGCGCGGACCTCCGATGACCCTGGGTTCCGCGGAAACCAGGGAAAGCGGCTGGCCGAATTCGAACGGAGGCTCTCCACGCCCCGGCTTGCGGGCGTAGATCTTGTTCTTCTTCTCGATCAACTCGAAAAGGCCGGTGTATCTACCTACCGACTCTGACGACCCCAGCACCAGAAAGCCCGAGGGATGCAAGGCGTAGTGGAACAGTGGGATCAGTCTCGACTGCATCTGAGCACCGAAGTAGATAAGGACATTCCTGCAGAGGATCATGTCCAGCCTGGTAAACGGCGGATCGCGGGTAACGTCATGCTTGGCGAAGATGCACATCTCCCGCAGGGCCTTCTTCACCTGGTAGCCCTCCGGCACTTGATCGAAGAACTTCTTCAGTCTTGCCTCGCCCGTTTCGGCGGCGATGGAACTAGGGTAGATGCCGGTTCTCGCTCTGGGGATATCGTGCTCGTTGACGTCGGTCGCGAAGATCTGGACGTGGGGCCGGCTTCCCGCTCCGAAGAATTCGAGAAGCGTGATGCCGAGGCTGTACGCCTCCTGCCCCGCGGAGCAGCCGACCACCCATAGGCGCCAGGCTTCGTGGTCCTTCTTGCGCTGGAGGATGTTGGGGAAGACCTCGCTCTTGATGAAGTCGAAAGCCTCCGGGTCGCGGAAGAACTGAGTCACCATGATCAGTATGTCCTGATACAGCACGTCGACTTGCTCGGGCGAGCTCTCCAGAAGAGACACGTAGTCCTCAAGAGCAGTCATGCGCAGGATTACCATGCGCCGTTGGATGCGACGTTTGATCGTGGACTCCTTGTACCGTTGAAAATCGACGCCGGTCCTTTTCCGCAGAAGCTCAAGGATGGCGTTGTACATGGACTGTTCATCTTCAGGCCGTCGCTCCTGTTCTTCGGTGAGCGGACGCCCCAACGCCTCACCCTTGCCCAGCCGTTCGACTTCCTGAACGATCTGAGGGATGGGAAGGACGAAGTCTGCAGCCCGGACGTCCACGGCGTGGCGAGGCATCGATGGATATGCTGCAGTATCAGGGTCCTGCGCGAAGGTCAGACCGCCGTTCGCCTTAATGGCTGCCAGACCTTGGGCCCCATCGGAGTCGGCCCCCGTTAGGACGACACCGACAGCCCGGGATCCTTGGTCGTCGGCAAGAGAACGGAAGAAGGTGTCAATGGGGGCGTGTCGAGCCGGGCCGGTGGCCCGCTTGTTCAGTCGAAGCATGTTGCCGCGGATAGTCATATCGGACCCGGAAGGCATGACGTAAACGGTGTTGGGCTGAATGTCCATGTCATTCGTGACCTCGATCACCGACAACGGCGTCTCGCGGGCCAGGATCTCCGCCAGAAGGCTCTTCACGTCCCCCATGTGGAGAACCAGGAAATAGGCCAGATTCGCTGTCGGAGAAAGAAGGCCGAGAAACTGCCGGAAGGCCTCTACGCCGCCCGCCGACGCCCCGATGCCCACATACAGGAACTCCGGCTTCTGCTCGCTCTGGCCAGACTTTGAACTTTCGGCTGCTGGGGTCGACGCCGGTTCATCCGGCCGCTGTCCTGAAACTTTCCGACTCAAGTTTCCCCCCAATCTCCGGTCTCGGCCCCAAGCGCAACTCTGGCTTCTTCGTGGTTGGAGAACACCCGCACATCAGGCCGTCCCAATAAGCCTCCCACAGTCAAGACACGCAACACCCCCGCCGAAGCCCCGATGACTCCCACCCACCCGCCCTCGGGAAGCCGGGAGAGTAGGTCATACGTCCGCGCGATGAGCGTGCTGTCCGTGAAAGTGAGTTCGCTCAGGTCGAGAAGCCACGCACGACGGGGACCGTCTCTGCCAGCTTCCTCCTCGGAGAGAGCCAACGCCAAGGCCTCTGAGGTCGCCCGGTCCAATTCTCCATCGATCACGACGAGCGGGATGCCCATGATCTCCTGGCGTTCGACCTGCAATTGGACCCCACGATAGGTTCCTGCCCGGCGCGGTCATTGTTCAACTCGCAGCATCCAAGAATTCACGCCACCGCCTGATTCTACCCCTTTTCGGTAGGCCAAAACACGGAGATTCCGGCGCATTCGGCGAGACGCGGCCGCCGATCGCGTCGACCGGCGGCGCGAAACTAGTCAGGCAGGCTGGACTTCTGTGGACTCGGGCTTGCGCTTGGAGGAAAGATCGGCCCAGGACACTGGTGAAACCACAAGAGCTACTACGCCCAAGAGCAAGGAGGGAACCGTCCAGATCGCGAAAGCGACGAGGCTGAACCCCGCCGCGTGAGACGCGGGAACCCCAAACAATCCGAGCCCGAGGATGCAGAAGAACTGCCACGCGCCGATGCTTGCCGGTGCGTTGGGCAACAGGGTCCCGATGGTGATGATGCCAAACAGCGCTGCGGTCTGCATCGCGGAGAGATTGATGCGGTATGCATAAAGCATCAGCCACATGACTGCAATCTGCATGATGACCATGCCGATGCCGGTGGTGATCGAGAAGGGCATGGTCCAAGCCTTCACAGCCTTGGCTCCGGCCAGCAGCTCGAGGGAGGTCTTCTTGAAGGTCTTGCCCACCCGGCCGGCCGGTTTCCGAGAATCGACATATCCGTGCAGGCGCCGGTGTTGCAGGTTCATGGCCAGTCCCACGAGCATCCCCGCGCCCACCAGCGCCACCAGGGCGATGAGAGCCTGATTGACTCCCTGGGGAACCCTCAATCCGCGGATGGCCAGCCAGGCCACCAGCGCCAGCGCCACACCATCGGCGGCCCGCTCCACCGCCTGCGAGGAAAAGACCCGTACCGTCCCGGTACGTGTGCGCCGAGCGACCATGACCCCCCGTACAAGGTCGCTCGGGCACATAGGTAGGATGCCATTCGCCAGCGTGCTGACGTAAATGGCATGGAGAAGCAGACCAAGACGCGCCTTTACCGGTCGAAGGAGATAGCCCCACCGCCAAGCCTGTACGAGTCGAGGCACTATCTGGAGAATGATTGCCAGAACTACCGCCCACCAGATCATGTGCGAGACCCCCTCGCGCAGATCGGAAAGCCGTAGATTCCAGACGACGTAGGTGAGAGCGCCCGCCGCAGCAGCATAGGTCAGCCATTTCAGCAGGCGGGAACCGCGGAGCCAACCCATCCGAGAACGTAACGGAACGTGTTCCGGAGGCACTACCTGTCGGTCCTGCTATTACGCGGGCTGCTGCCCGTCGGAGCGTGTAAGTCCAGCATTTGCAGCATGATGTGGAACATAGGTTACCCCATTTCTCACCTTTTGGTAAGAAGGACGCCCTCTCCCCACAACATGCTCCGGTGCCAACGCCGGATGCCACCCCGTCCCTGGCTTTCGCTGAGCTCCGCTTCCTGGGAGAATCAGCTTCGATGGAGCGCGAGGAAACCGCATCGAGCCCGGCAGGCCAGCCGCCCGGCCCGCCCTCCGGCCGTCGCGGCTCGCGCGGCTGGTGGAAACGCCTACTGCTTATCATTCTCTTTTTGGGGTTCACGTTCTTCGCCGTCAGCCAGTTCACCAGCGCACAGATGTTCGCCAAGACCATGGGGGCCGGTGTCTGGTACTGGGGCCTCATCTCCGTCGCGATCTTCGCCGCTTACTTCTACCTCTTCGCGGTTGTCTACAAGATCGGCTTGGAGACCGTGGACGTTCCGACGACGTCGCGACACATGCTCCCCGTCTTGTTGGGGTCCATTTTCATCAACACGGTAGTGCCAATAGGGGCAACCGCCGGTGCCGCCGTCTTCGTTGAGGATGCCGTCGAGCACCGCCTTTCGGGTGCGCGAACCGCGGCCGGAGTCATTCTCGTCCTTGCGGTGGACCTGATCACCGCGATACCGTTCATCGTCGCCGGGTTAGCAGTTCTGGGTGTGCGAGGGACCCTTCAGGCATACCACGTTGTGGTGACCGTCCTCTTTTTGGGCTTCATTGGGATCATGATCGCCGGCCTGTGGATGGGCAAGACCAGAAAGCCATGGTTGCACCGGTTTCTCGGGTTCTTCCAGAGGGCTATCAACCGGATCGGGCGCTTTTTCAGGCACCCCGGCCTGATCACCGACGCGGCCGTGTCCGAAAGCGCGGCGCAGTTCTCCGATGCGGCTGGCGCTATGATCCGGCGGCCCGCCCTGCTTGCTAAGGCCTTGCTCGTAGCCTTGTTGATGCATGCCGTGAATGAGGTCGGCCTCTACGCGCTCTTCCTCACCTACCACCAGAATGTGGACATCGGCACTCTGACCGCAGGAATGGGCATGAGCATCGTCTTCCTGGTCATTGCCATCACGCCGCAAGGAGCGGGCGCCGTCGAAGGAGTCATGTCCCTGCTTTTCAGCTCGGTGGGCGTGGCCTCCGACACCGCGATAGTCGTTGCGATCAGCTACCGCGTGCTGAATGTGTGGATTCCCTTGGCACTAGGATACTTCTTCATTCGAAAAATGAAGGTCCTTCGCGGGGTGATCAGGCCGAACGCGCGGCGAGAACGAGACAAGGGTGACTAGCCGGACTGTCTTCTGGCTCTTAGTCTGGTTAGCGTCGAGGAGGCAGCAATGAGCTGCCGCCGCAGATTCGACCGGGGATGAAACGAAACGCCCTTGGTGAGCACGGCAAGGATCACTCCGAACGCTCCCACAACAGAGAATACGTCGCCCAGGTGCAACGCGACCCCTCCCTCGTAGCCTGTTCGACCATGATTTGAAATGAGACGAGTCCCAAGTGACCCGCTGTCCCCCGGTGCTGTCCCGGCTTTCTACCAAGATGTCCTAGGTTTGGACGCGCTTGCCTCTTGGGACTCAACAACCCTATTCCCGCCGGCCGCGGATGCCAAACATAGGAAGTTCAGGGCCCCCCCTGCAAGGAGTACGAGTAGAAGCGACCGTCCCAATTCTCGATCACCACCCAGGTGAGGTCTGCGTCCAGGGGCGGATCCTTCGTTACACCGAGGACCGCCCTCTCCGGCCAAACGCCGGACCCAACGCGCACCAGATCGGTCGTTCGGGTAGAGGGGAGCTCATGGCCACCACGGTACCCGCGGCCGTGATAGAAGATCTGGGTCGCGACAGAGAATGGGTTGATTCGATGGCGAAAGACCACTTGCGGACCGAAGAACATCACGAGCGCGACGATGACGGCAAGCATCACTCGGCGCAGGGTAGCCGAGTCGCGCAGCCCTCCCATGGTGGTCTTAGCCCTCACGAGCTTTGCGCCAGCTTGATCACGCGAATGCTGGTTGCCCTGGGAGGCGGGGCAACACCGAGTGTGCCGGCATCAATCTTGCCTCGATCCACGACCAACATGACCACCAGACCGCCCGAGATCTGCAGTCCTGTCGCCTCCTCGCCTTCTCTGAGAACGTCGGGGATCCTGAACCTCGAGAGGCTGGAGAGACGAAATCCCGACAATCCCTTTTTCGAGTCGATCCAGACGAGCCAGCTGCCGGAGATGGCGATGTCGCCGCTGGGAGCGTCCCCCTCCGCTATGCGTCTTGCCTGGCCCGTCTCGAGATCGGCCAGGTAGAGACTTCGCACCCGTGGTTTATCGTCGAAGGCTGTCCACGCCGCCCACTTGCCGGCGACAGCGCAACTCGTGTGCTCTACAGCACTACGGGGATCCTCGACTGAGATGTCTATCACCTTCCCAGTCCGGAGATCGAAAACCCTGGGTGGATCGCCCGGAAGATCACGCCGGAACTGGTCATCACCTTGCGTGTAGAACCCATACCAGGAGGCGTAGGGGCTTATCCCCACCAGAGCAGAGGCGGGCAGCACAGGCTTCAGAGGATCAACCAGCACCGGTTGGGCAAGGTTGCCGGTTACTATGCCGAGTTCCTCCCCGAGAGTGGTGCCGACGTTCCCCAGGTGAGCGTTCTCGTAGGCAGGCGAAGTCAGAGGTAAGGCAAGTACGTCGCCCGTGCGGATCGGTGGGAGAGTCATGGCCTCGGGCGGCAGCAGATCGCCGATCTCGGCAAGCGGGTCACCGAGGACCAGCCCCTGGTATCGAGGGACGCCGTTGCCGTCGTACTGATCATTTGCGCCAGCCCAAACCAGAGTGGCTTGGGTTCCGTCTCGCGCACCAGGCAAAGCACGCAGAAGCCACCAGGGGAAGAACGAGAAACTGCTTTCGAAGTTCGGTGGTTCGATCGTGGCGCCTGGTATTTCCCCCCTCAAACCCGTCTCCAGGTCATACGTCCAGATAACCGCGGAATCCTCCTGTGGAGCCTGGCCCATCGATGGCCGAGGCGCAGCGAAAGACGAATCCTCCACCCAGGCAAGGGTCGTCCCAGCGATGACCGGGCTCCATAGCCAAGGCGCCTGGGTATGTCTGACCAGATCCACGGGCTTGTTGGTAGGGAGGGCGTTGAGATTGGGGACCGTACCGGACTGCGGAAGCGTTATCACCGTGTTTGCGCCGCTGCCGGCCGTGGTGGTCGAAGACGTCGCCGCGACAATCGAGGACTCCGCCGCCTTGGACCCGGGAGCCATCGGGGTGGCCGAGGAACAGGCTCCGAGTAAAGAGAGGGAGAGGAGCAAGAAAGCGACCAGGGCGGCCACTGGGGGCATACGAGTCACTGTTTCTTCGCTGAGTCGCCGCATCCGTACTTTCACGGGCTTCTCCTGCGTGGTCTGCAGTGCCGTCGCAGATTATACGACCGACGCGGAGCGCGAGTTATCGCCAGCCCCGCCGAGTGTGCGATGATGCGACCATGCCAAGAGCCGCACGCACCAGGGAAGTCATGCTCGAAACGCTCGAACTGGGCCGGGCCTTCGGCCCGGTGATTGCATTGCGCGACCTCAATCTCAAGGTCTATGGGGGAGAATGCGTGGCGCTCATGGGACCAAACGGCAGCGGCAAGACGACCGCAGCCGAGCTCATCAGCGGGTTGCTCGAGCCCAGCACAGGTTGGGTCAAAGTCCAGGGCTATGCGGTGCACGACGAGCCCACCGCGATCGAGGCCCGGGCGCGTTTGGCCTACGTTCCCGACACGCCTCGCCTTTATGACGATCTCACGGTCCTTGATCACCTCCACCTCGTGGCAGTCGCCCATGGAACGGCCACCGACGATTTGGAGGACCGGTGCTGGGACCTGCTCGAGCGATTGGGTCTCGACGAGAGGGCAGACTTCTTTCCTCCGCAGCTCTCGCGGGGAATGCGGCAGAAGACCGCCATCGCCTGCGCCTTGATCCGTCCATTCTCCTTGCTGATTATGGATGAGCCCATCGTCGGCCTCGATGCCGACTCTGTCGAGGCCCTCCGCCAGGTTGTTCTGGAGTGCCGCGCGGACAAGCGCGCCGTCCTCCTCATGACCCATTCCGACGAGTTTGCCGCCTCTGTCGCCACCCGCACTCTTCGCATCGTGGAAGGCCTGGTTGGCCGTTAGGCCTTTCAGATTCCTTTCTGCCGGCTCAGTCGAAACTGAGCCTGAAACCGGTTTCATCAAGGTGGAGGCCAGGGAAGTTCTCGCGGTCAGGCGCGCTCTCCTGCCCGGCCGGTCGCTATCCGCCCAGGCTTCCCTCGTCTATGTGACGGTGCTCACCTTGGGGATCATCGCCGTGCTGTTATGGGGAATCTGGGGGCGCGTGGGCCACTACTTGGTGGAGATCGCCGGTCCGTACCAGTTCATTTGGGGCCCCCCGGCAATTCTCCTCGTTATTCTGGCTATCCTCCGCTACAACACGCTTCAAGGGTTCGTCTCGTTTAGCGAGCCTGACTGCGCACACGTGCTGACCGCGCCTGTGTCGCGCCGAGGCCTGACCGGGCCAAGACTACGCGCAACGAGCATCATCTTCGGCTGCGCTGGCGCGCTGTTGGGAATGCTCGCCGGCTTGGCGACGGGGGGCGCGGCCACCACCGGCGTGCACCTCGGAGAGGAAGCGGCAGGAGGCTTCGCGCTCGGATTGATCCTTGTGGCTGCCGGCTGGCAGGTGCAACGGTCGACCGCGGTTTCACGCTGGGTTATCCGTCTGACCTTGCCGGCACTCGCGATCGCGGTGCTCCTTACAGTCGCTCGGAGCAGAGGCGGGTTGGCAGGCGCAATCGCCTTGTGGTCCGGCCCCTGGGGATGGTCGGTCCTTCCGGCCGGCTTGCCCGCGTCCGGGCAAGCAGCCGCACCCCCCGCCTGGCAGGGGGTGGCTGGATTGTCGCTCTTGTGGGCCTGCGCCATCGCCGGAGTCGCTAGCCTGGTCGTATCGGCGGGCCGTTGTTCGCTCGAAGGCTTCCAGCGCCGTGCGAGAACACGTTCGCGCTTGGTCGCCAGCCTTTACTCTTTCGATGTCCGCTCCGCAATGAAGGCGACTCGGCAGGCCGGCGGGTTCTGGCGCTGGCGGGTCCGCCTTCGCGTCCCGCACAGGGCCGTTCTTGCCCCTGCTTGGAGGGATTTGCTGGGCTTGCTCCGATCGCCGCTACGTCTCGGGTGGGCAATCGCCTTGGCTGCCGGCGCCGCCTTGCTCTTCGCCATCGGCAACGGCGGTGTCGGAACTTCCTGGGGTGGGGCCCTACTTCTCTATCTTGCCGCGAGCGCCTTCTTGGAGCCACTTCGGGCAGAGACGGATTCGCCGGCGGCCTCTCACCTCTTGCTTCCCTGGAGCTACGGCCGAGTGCTTTGGCTGCACTGCCTTCTGCCCTCGCTCTTCGTGTTTGCTACGGGGTTTGTGGCAGCGCTCGGCGGCCTTGCGGCCGGTCGCGTCCACCCGGAATCCCTGTTGATATTCGTGATCGTGTGGATACCGCTGGCACCCATGGTCGTACTTGCGGCGGCGCTGTCATCGCGCCGGGGCGGGCGAGCGTCCTCCGACCTGCTGTTGATGACCTCAGGAGACAGCACGGGGCTGAGCATGATCACCTTGCTGATCTGGGTATTCGGCTGGGCCATCGCCGCGATCGTAGTTACAGCGCTGGGGATGGGTCGGATACTCAGGCACGGTTCGCCGGTCACCGCGCTCGTAGTCGCGATGACCTTTGTCGTCGTTATCCTCATCCTACGGGCCGTTCTGCTTGCCACCAAGCCCGGGGGCAGCACGGGGTCCGGCGGCCTATTCTCGCCGACCAAGGACGCCCTTCGAGAAGAACACTGAATCGGCGGCAGACTCTTCCGACAACCCTTCTAGTCCGCCCGCACCCTCACCCACGATAGCGATCTCCGACGCCGCCACTCCGGCGAACTTGCTCGATAGGCGAAGCCGGCAACGGCAATGAGCAGATATGCAGCCCAGATAGCCCTTGCGGCCGCCAGGGAAGTCTGAGTCCCAATGCCCAGGGAGTGGACGACTGCAATCACGAAGATCGAGTAGTTGAGCAGATGCAGCTGGTTCCAGAGACGAGGGAGTTTCTTCCTCAGCGCCAGAGCGGTTGAGATGGTGATCAGCAAGAAGAAGAGCATTATCGGTCCGAGCACGAAGAAGCCGTGGTTCAGCATGCTCCAGTGCTCGGCTACGCTAGGGGTCAGGAGGAAGAAGTGGGCGAAGACGAACACAAGTCCAACTATGCCGAAGGATGTGTGCGCCCCTTGCAGTGCCCGGAGGCTGAAGAGCCTGCGCAGCGCGGGCCGGAAAGCTCCCGTCGCTATCTGAAGGAAAAGGAAGCTGATTGCGAGCAAAGCCGACATCCGCAGAAGTGTGTGGAGAGTCTCGTCCGTTCCGGTCCCAATTGCCCCGAAGCCAGAGTTGATGAGGGCAAACGGTATGCCAATCACGGCGAGCACGAAAAGGGTGGCAAGCGTGCGCCTGGCGTATGACATAGCCACACCTCCGTCGTGTGGCTATTTCGATTCGAACAGGGAGAGATAGTTGCCGTCCAAGTCCTTGAACCAGGCAGCCTTGCCCCGAGCGTCTTCCGCCACCCCGTTGACCGTCTTCAGCCCTGTTAGATCGAATTCCTCAAAAACCACCCCGTGATTCTTGAGAATGTCCATTTCCTTCGCGAGATCGCCCACCACGAACCCCACTTTGGTGGCGCCGCCTTTGGGAGCGTCCGTTTTGTATACGAGGAGATCGGTATCGTTAACGGAGTAGGTCACATCCTCCTCTGCCTCGTGCGCTTCTTTCACTTGAAGGCCCATCATCTTCTCGTAGAAGACCCGAGCCTTGTGTAGATCGCTGACCGGTACGATGGCCAGGATTCTCGCGTCGTCTAGCATGACTGTTCCTCCGGGTCGTAAGACAGTGACGTCTGACTGCATATACCCCGAGGGGCCGATGTCAAGACATGGTGCCTGTGCAGGAGTCGATCAACTCAAGCCGTCCGCCGAGAAACCCGATATCAGTCAAGGACTCCCGTGATCTTGAGCCGAATGGACCGGTCAAATGGCGCGATTGACGGCGATTATGACCCCTGTGTTTGCTCTGCTCTTAACCGTTGTGTCGCTCGCTGGCTGCGGCAACCCCTCCGCCACGACATCAACCCCGGCTCCCACCTTCATCGGCACGGCCGCCGATCCGGTTTCGGGCACTGCGGCCATCCAGACATACAGCGATGAGCTAGAGGCCTGGGCAAAGGCCTACTGGGAGACTGCGAACTACGGGGCCTTCGATTTTGAAGATCCTCTAAATCCCACCGGTGATGAAATGACTAGGCTACACGAGTTCGCCGACTCCATGCATGATTCGCTTCTGGCGCTCAAACAGATCGAGGCACCGGGCTCACTGACTCAGGCTCACGGCCAATTCTGCTCGGCGATGACCGGCGAGATCAGTGCCATGGACCGGCTGATTATGGCCATTGAAAACAAGAACCAGCGAGATGCCGAGCTCGCCCTTCGCATGATGTCCGAGGCCCGAAAGGCGGAACTGCAGGCCGAAAACGCCCTGGGTGCCTACCTCAATATGCCTGCGATTACCGAGAATTAACCGGTATCCGCCGGTCTGCCGAAGGAGGGGTCTAGTGGGAGATGAACCACTGCATTGGTCGGAAAAGGCAAAGACGGCCTCGCCCTCCGGTTATCCCATGCTCTCACTGCAAGGAGTGGGTTCTCCAGGGAGGTCGAAAAAGAGGGCCGTCATAGGCATAGGCTCGGCTCTCGCCGCGCTTGCAGTCATCGTCGTCGTCCTGACCCTAATGCTCACAACCGGTAGACACCGCGAAGTGGCAACCAGCCCGACTGTTTCACCGACTGCGACCACCATGGTGTCGGCGTCCACGACAAGCTCTGCTACAACCGCCGTCAAACCCAGGGCGAAAAATCCGGGGACCAGCCTTCACTCGCAAACGGGTCGCTTCGAGGACAACGCATTCGGGATCAGCTTCCGCTACCCCGCCTCGTGGCTTAGGGCTCCTCTGGACGTTGGATACACGGACCTCCTTGATGGCCCCAAAGTCGCAGTCGGCTTTCGAGACCCAAAGGGCGGCAGCTACGGGGGCGGCCCGGCAGATTACATTATTGTCTTCGCCGGCACACTGACGGAAGAGGAAGCCGCCAGCGGGGTGGAAACGCTGCTACAACAGGCCGTGGGCTACTGGAAAAGCACCGCTCCCGGATCGTCTGATCTCAGAACCATTGAACCGGTGGCGAGGATGGTGGTCAACGGCATGCAAGGTGCCCAAACCACCCTCGAATTCAGGGTTCAGGGCCTCGTCTTGCGCAGCAGATTGTGCCTGGTCACTGAGGGCAGATCCCTTTGCTTTTTCGACATGTGCACCGAGAGAAAGTACGAGGGAGAGAACCTGCCTATCTTCGACGCAGTGCTGGAGAGTCTCCGGCTGGGAGAAGCCGACACGTGGACCTGAAGCCATTCCTGGACAAAAGTCGCCGACCCGCAGACGGAGGCATTAACTGGGGCACGCAAGGTGACGGAGGTCTTCACCGGGGAGTGCAGGGCGCTTTTTGCCATACGCTCTACATATGGGGGGTTGCCTCAACAACCGCCCCTTGGTTGGCCCCGGACACCATCCTCACGTAGCGCCCCAGCACGCCGGTAGCGTCGACGCGCGGCTGGCGCCACGCCGACCTGCGACGGACCAGCTCGTCTTCGGCAACCTCCAGGCTGATGCTGCGCCCAGGAATATCGATCAGAATCATGTCACCCTCTTGCACGAGAGCGATGGGGCCGCCGTCTGCGGCCTCGGGCACGACGTGGCCCACGCACGCGCCCCGAGTGACCCCGCTGAAACGCCCATCGGTGACGAGGGCAACCCGGTCGTCCAGGCCGGCACCGGCTAGGGTGGAGGTGGGGGTTAGCATCTCAGGCATGCCTGGCCCGCCTTTCGGGCCTACATACCTTATGACCATGACGCTTCCCGGCTCGATTGCCCTGGCGGCGATGGCAGCAACCGCGGAATCCTCATCGTCGAAAACCCTGGCAGGACCTCGATGGCAGAGCATTGGCGGCAAGACCGCCGCCTCCTTCACCACAGCACCATCCGGAGCCAGATTGCCGAACAGGATGGCCAGGCCTCCGGTTGGGCTGTATGGCCGGGTGAGCGGCCGGATGACCTCGTCATTTTGAGGTCGCGCATTCCTGTACTGGCTCTGCAGGTCCGTTCCTGCGATCGTGGGGACAGTGCCGTCGATGAGCCCCGCTCCCGCCAGCCGTTCCAACACCGCCATGACTCCACCCGCTCGATGGAAATCCTCCATGTAGAAGGTCCCGGCCGGAGAGAGCTTGACCAAGTGCGGGGTCCGCGCGGATGCCTCATTGAAGGCGCGCAAATCAAGCTCCAGACCGGCTTCTCGAGCGATGGCCATCAGGTGCAGGACAGTATTCGTGGAGCAACCAAGGGCGGCGTCTAATGCCAGAGCGTTTCCCAGGCCGGCTCGGGTTAGGTAGCGGCGTGCGTTCCATCCTTGGAGGACTGCCTGGACCGCTTGCACCCCGGTCTTGCGGGCCAGGATGAGACGGGCTGAGAAAGGCGCCGGAATGGTGCCGTCTCCGGGAAGGGCCATGCCCAGGCATTCTGTGAGGCAGCTCATCGAGTTCGCCGTGAAGAGACCCGCGCACGAGCCACAGGTGGGACAAGAGTCGTCTTCGAGCGCACATAGCTCTTCTGCCGTGATCTTCCCATGGAAATAGGCTCCCACCGCCTCGAGAACATCCTTGTTCTCGATCCTTCTGCCCGCGTGATAACCCGCAAGCATGGGGCCTCCAGATACGATCGCCGTGGGTATGTCGAGGCGGGCCGCAGCCATCACCATGCCGGGCACCACCTTGTCGCAGTTGGGGATAAGCACCAGTCCATCGAGCGCATGCGCTCGCGCCATTACCTCAACCGAATCGGCGATGACCTCGCGGCTCACAAGGGAGTAATTCATCCCCTCGTGGTTCATGGCCAAGCCATCACAGACGCCGATGACGTTGAACTCGAGGGGCGTTCCTCCCCCCTGGTACACGCCGTACTTGACCTGCTCGGCGATGGTCCGCAGGTGCATGTGTCCCGGAACGAGCTCGTTGAAAGAGTTGGCGACCCCTATTATCGGCCGGCCCACATCCCCTCGGTCTACTCCCAAGGCACGCATCAATGAACGGTGTGGAGCGCGGGCGGGCCCTCGAATCAGCTCATCGCTACGCATCCCCAATGAACTCCATCAACCTCTCTTGCCTCCATCTCCGCCTCGCGCACTCACTCTCGACGGGCTCGCCCAGGGTCAGGGCCAAAAGAGCGATGTCATCCTGAAGCACTCCTCCGGAGAACTTCAGTATCTCATCGAGGATAGCTTCCGGCAGGCGAAATGGCGTGAGCTCGGTCCAGGTAGCGAGCAGGCCCGCCAGACGGCTCTCGCCGAAATATGCGCCGTCGTGGCGGGCCTCAGTCGCGCCGTCTGTGTATAACAGGACCAGGTCTTCGCTGTCGAGGCGGATGACATTCTCAGTCCATGCCCGATCCGGAAAGACGCCCAGCGGGATCGACCCCGCACACAAAGCGCGTATTTCCCCATTCCCCAGGCGTAGGAGTGGGCTAGGATGTCCGGCGCATGAGTAGTTGACCAGCCCGTCCTCCGGATCGAGCATTCCCAGGAATACTGTGACGAAGCCGGGAACCTTTCTCTCCAGAAGCACCTCATTGACGTCACTCAGGATGGCGCTCGGATGAGCCTGCTGATGTGCGAAAGCATGGACGACGTCCTTGACCAGAACGGAGACTCGCGCCGCTTCCACTCCGTGGCCGCATACGTCCCCGATGAGAAAAGCGATCATTCCTTCACCTGTGTCGAACACGTCGAAGAAATCGCCCCCCACCCAAGCCTCCCTGGTAGCCGAGCGGTAGAGGTGGGCAAACTTCACGCGGCCCACCTCAATAGGCGTGTCCAACAGGGAGTGCTGCAGCTTAGTGGCAATGTCCCGTTGGAGGTCCAACTCTTTGAGCGCCGTGATATCGCGAGCGGCCGCGAACACGCCCAGGGTCTTGCCGTGCGGGTCTTTGTAGACGGAGGCGTTGTATAGGACATCGGTGCGTCTTCCTAACCTATCGTGGATAGTAAGGGGGTAGTCCGTCACCGCTCCGTCTACGAAAACCTTCCGATAGCCTTGCCGCGCCTTCTCCGGATCGGTGAAGTAGTCGGCGAAATCGCTGCCGATCAAGCTGTCCCGCTCCCACCCTGTTATCTTGACCGTCGCCTCGTTGACATCGGTGATCTTGCCGTCGGGTCCGATGGCAACCAGGGGATCAGGGGAGGCCTCGATGAGGCTCCGGTTGTAACGGTTTGCCATCAGCTCCGCGTTCTGGGCCTCGAGCTCCTCTTCCCGGGCGGCCAATTCGTCTGCGCGCCGCTGCAGTTCGGCGTTGGAGGCCGCGAGCTCATCGGCCAGCTTCTGCTGACCCTCAAGCAGCTGTTCCAGGGCAAGCTGGACCCTTTTCCGCTCTGTCACGTCATGGCCAACCACGAGGGCGCGGATGGGTATCCCATCTTCGTAGATGAGCGAGGTATTGAGCGCCGACGCAATTCGCCGACCGTCGCGGGTAACAACCGTATACTCCACGTATTCTTCCGGCCTTTCGCCTGATCGAGCCGCATGGATTCTCTCCTTGAAGCGGGCGACGCTTTCTTCGTCAAGAAGCGCGAAGGGGCTCATTTGGAGAAGTTCCTCACGCGAATAGCCCGTTTGCTCGCACATGTAGTCGTTGACACTAACCAGGCTGGGACCCCGAAAGTCTATCTCGTAGACCGCGGCCGGCGCTCCCCGAATGAGAAGGCGAGCCTCCTCCTCCTTTCTCCGGAGCTCTTCCTCGGTCCGCTTGAGTTCTGTCACATCTTGGATGACTCCAGCCAAGAGCACCTGGCCTGCAGGTCCGACACGATGTCTGCCCGCCGTCCATATTCGCCGGACCTCGCCATCGACTCGCCGGATGCGGCACTCAAAGTCCCAGCCGGTACGATTCTCACGAACGGCCCGAAACTTCTCTTCCACCAGCGGGCGATCCTCCAGCACGACATGGTCAAGAAAGATGCCGTACGTCCAATTCGACCGTAGGGACTCGTACCCGAATATCCGGTCATGCTGCAGATTGCGGTATTTGTCCTCGCCCGCCAGGTCGATCTCCCAGGCCCCGATCTGGCTTATCTCGAGAGCAAAGGTAAGTCGTTCCTCGCTGTCGGTGAATCCCCCTTCGGATGGCCTGTGCTCGACGACGTCCTGAGCCGATTCCCGGACGAAGGTGAGCGACAGCCTAGTCTTGCCTCCAAGCAGACGCGCGACATTCACCTCGTCCGCCAGGGCAACCATCAGTGGAAGACCCATGCCGCGGCGCGTTCTGCCGCGTGGGCTGCATCTCAGCCGGAATTCGCCCTCATTGCTTATCTCGACGATCAACCGGTCGGGCGTCAGACGAGCTACGATCTCGACCTCACTGGTTGCGTGCTCTATCGCATTGGCAGTTGCTTCGGACACGACTACTCGGAGGTCAAAGATCCGATCCTCAGATAAACCGGCCGCCTTTCCGACCTCATCGGCGAATTCTCGCGCCCGCGTTACTTCCGAGAGGCGTGGAGGGATAACGGTTCGGAAAGGAGACACGGAAGTAGATTCGGCGCGGGCTCTCAAGTAGCCCCTCCTCGACGAGTCGCCGCCATCACACTAGTCCGATTATCCCTCAGCATAGCCTGCAAGTCCCGGGCATTTTGGGCCGCATAGCCACCCGGGTCGTTGTTGAAGAAGCAATACACGTCCTTCCCCGACTTCGCCCACTCTGCAATCCTATTCGCCCAGGCCGAAAGCGCCGTCCGATCGTACGAGCCCATGTACCGCCCATCGGGTCCGTGCAGGCGGATATAGACAAGGTCCGAGGTCACAATGTGTGGCGTTTCGTTCCCCTGCATGTCGTATATGCAGAACGCTGCCCCGTATCCTCGGAGCAACTCATAAACTCGGTCGGTCAACCAAGAACGGTCACGAAACTCGAAGACCCTGCCGATGTCACGGGGAAGAAGAGAGAGGAATTCGTGGAGGCGGTCGACGTTCACCCGCCAGTTGGGGGGAAGCTGAAAGAGCAGCGGCCCCAGCTTCTCGCCAAGGACACTTGCGGCCGCAAGCGTTTTCGCCAAGGATGTCGCTGCATCTCTCAGCTTCTTTCTATGGGTAACATATCGGCTTACTTTGAAGGCGAAGACAAACCCCGCCGGCGTCGAATCCCTCCACCGCGCGAGCGTCTCCCCCTCGGGCAACTTGTAGAACGTGTTGTTTACCTCGACCGTGGGGAACACACCGCTGTAGTAGCCGAGCATGTGCTGGGGCTTCGTACCGTCGGGATAGAATGTTCCAACCCAATGCCTGTAGTGCCATCCCGAGGTCCCGATGTGAACGCCCATGGAAGTGACGGACTACTCAAAGATCCTGAACTTGTCTTTCGGGGCACCGCAGACCGGGCACACGTCAGGGGCTTCGCCCTCGAGGGTATAACCGCAGCCTTCACATACGACGATCATATCGAGGTCCGCGTCCTGGCCTTTATCGACGTTGACCTTCGCCTTTTCGAACAAGGCCTTGTGCTGCTGCTCAGTCTTGTAGGACCACTCGAAGCTCCGGTGGGCACCTTTCTCGCCCTGCATGGCGGCGACTTCCATGAACGCCGGGTACATCTCGTCGATCTCATAGGTCTCGCCGGCGATTGCCAGAGCCAAGTTCTTCGCGGTGTCTCCCGGGCCGAAGGCACCCATGCTGTTGGCAACGAAGCCGCCATCAAGGTGCCGCAACTCTTTGTAGTGGTCACCGGCGTGGATGTACTCGGCGAACGCGATGGCAGTGAACAGTCGAGCGGTGTGGACGAACTCGTCCCTCTCTGCGCGATCGGCAAAATGCAGGTAACGCATGTTTGCCATGCTTTCCCCGCCAAAAGCGTTGATCATGTTCTGCTGGGTAACATCTCTCATAACGTCCCTCCTTGATTCCTTTGTGGCGTCGCTTCTGCGACAAGCTTCCAGGCCTCGGCGACACCGTGCCAGCCCCCAATTTGCACGGCTTTATGCTCGAGCTCCTTGTACACCGAGAAGAAGTGCTCTACTTCTTTCTTGAAATAGTCGGGCACATCATCGATATCGTCGATCTCCCGGAACTTGGGATCGTTAGCCGGAACGCAGAGGATCTTGTCGTCGAGACCTGCCTCGTCCTGCATCTGTAAGACCCCAACCGGTCTGGCTCTGATCGCGCAGCCGGGAAAAGTCGACTCGCCAACCATCACCATGGCATCAAGTGGGTCCCCGTCGGGGGCCAGCGAGCCGGTGATGAAGCCGTAGTCGCAGGGATAGTGCACCGAGGAGGGACGTTATGAGAGATGTT
>JAMDEO010000050.1 GCA_023483915.1 Actinomycetota bacterium | reverse complement strand
CATCTCGACTACGTGCGAGCCGACGCGTTTCCATTCTTCCTTCAACCGGGCACGATTGGACACCGTCGCTGCTCGATCGATCATGCCGGCGTTCTCGTCGATGACCGCGCCGTAGTCTCTGCAGGCACTCTCTCGCGAAACCAGGCCAATGTCCATATCGTGTTGCAGGTAGTCGAGGTCGCGGTCCAGTGGGTCTCCGTAGCCACCCCCGCCCGGCGCCCTGAAATAGAGGACGTCGCCTTCGCGGGCGACCTCGCCTCCGGCCCGGTCGATCGGCACCTCAGTCCCGTCGGCCCGGATGATCTTGTTCTCACCGTGCAGACCGGGCATGCCGCCAAAGATGCCGTAGGGCGGAATTATGCACCGGTCGTTTGCCCCACCCACCTCGCACTCGTGGCCCACCGGACGCATGACGGTCCTGCCCGACATCCCGCCCCGAAACCGGCCCGGTCCACCCGAATCCGGGTGAAACGCATACTCCTCCACCAGGAATGGATACCGCGTCTCGAATACCTCCATCGACACCTGGGCCACACTCCCTCCGATGCGCGGACCACCCGCCAGCTCGAAGCCATCCTTGGTCGCTCTTGCGCCCCACGCCGTGGGGTCGGAGCCTAGATACCACGCGTAGTACTCACCGGTCCGCGGATCGAAGCCTCCGGCGATGTGGGCGGTGGCCGTGCCTGAGTCGCCGCCCGTCACCCTCTCCGGGATGACGCGGGCCAGCGACCCGGTGATGGTGTCGATGATACGAAGCGAAGTCTCGGTGTTGCCACTCACCACGGGCGCCGGAAACCTCGCATTGACCACCCGTCCTTCGGGCGCGACGATCTTCACCGGCCGGTAGCAGCCGTGATTCTTTGGTATCGAGGGATCTGTCAGGTTGAACAGCGCGCAGTAGGTAGCCGAATAGACCACGCCCAGGACGCAGTTTGCCGGGCCCTTGACCTGGGCATCCGAGCCGCTGAAGTCAACCGTGATATCGCTTCCTGCAACGGTCACCTTGGCATGGATCTTCACAGGGCGGTCCTTGTCGATGCCATCGTTGTCGAGGAAGTCCTCGAAGATGTAGCGGCCGTCCGGGATGGCGTCGATCTCCGCCCTCATGAGCTGTTCCGAGTGATCCATGGCCCAGGCCATGGCGGCCCTCATGGACTGGGCCCCGTATTTGTCAAACAAGTCTTCCATGCGGCGCTCGCCGAGCCGGCAGCCGGCCACCTGGGCCTGAAGGTCGCCCCAGGAGAATTGGGGCACCCGCACATTTGCCAGGAAAAGGTCGCGAACACCCTCGTTGAGTACGCCCTCCGCATATAGCTTGATGGGTGGGAGGCGCACGCCTTCCTGGAAGATGCTCACCGTGTCGCCGGCAAAGCTGCCCGGATGCATCCCTCCGATATCGCCGTGATGCCCGCGGGCGACGGAATATGCGACCAGCTCGCCTTCATGAAAGACCGGCATGATCACATCCACATCCGGCAGATGAGTTCCGCCCGGGAAGGGGTTGTTGTGGATCATCACGTCGTCCTTCTTGAGGTTCTCTTTGCCGAAGCGGTCGATGATCGCCCGGGCGCTTAGCTCGAGCGCCCCAAGGTGGACCGTCACGCCCATCGAGGACGCGATGAGAAGACCGTCCCCGTCGAGAAGCGCAGTGGAGAAATCCAGAACCTCATTGAAGATGGGGTGGTAGGACGTACGTTTGAGAACCTCGGCCATTTCCAGCGGAACCGACTCCATGAGACTGCGGAGTACCCAAAGGCTAAAAGCGTCCTGACCTACGCCGGTGCCGGTGTTCCCGCTCATTCGCCGGCCTCGGGGTTGCTCGCGCCCTCCGGGTTGCCGGCGCCTTCTGCATGGCCGGCGACGGCGTGGCCGGTGCCGGCCAACTCGATGATCAGTGTTCCGTGCTTGTCCACCAGGGCCGTCTCGCCGGGGGGAATGACGGTCGTGGTGTCCATTTGCTCTATGATCGCCGGACCGCAGACAGAGTTACCGGCCCTTAGGCGGGAACGCTCAAAAGTCGGGCAGTCGACGTAGCCGCCGGCTTCTTCGAAGAACACCTCCCTGGTTCCTTTGAAAGCCGTGTCGGGATCCGCCGCCCCGGCCTCAATCTCACGAGTGGCCCTGCGGCTGATAGGACCCACCGCGCTGACCGTCAGAGTCATGAACTCCACCTCAGACTCCCGGGACGCGTGGCCGAACAGACGCAAGTGTTTGTCATGGAAGAGCGCGATCATTCTTGAAAGACCGTCCCCACCCAGATCCTGGACCAACTCCCCCGGAATCTCAACCGGCACCTCGTGCGCCTGTCCCAGGTAGCGCATGTCGACCTCATGGCGCATCACGATCTGCTCACGGGTGAATCCCAGTTCCCCTATCTTGCCGGTCGCCTCGGCTGAGATTTCCCCGAAGATGGCCCGCATCCGGTCAGGGTCGGCCTGGGATTCCCGGGCCACATAGGAGCGATGGACATCGTAGCGGGCGTCCGCGGCGATGAGACCCTCCGCCGAGAAGACCCCTGCACTCAGTGGAATGAGCACTCGGGGGATCCGAAGCTCCTGGGCCATGCGGACGGCGTGGATGGCCGCCGTGCCGCCGGAGACCACCAAGCTGAAGTCCCGGGGATCATGGCCTCTCTGCACGGTGATCACTCGGGTCGCACCGATCATGTTGGCATTGACCAGCCGGTAGATCCCGTGGGCCGCGCCGGTGACCGTCATGCCGAGCCGGTCGGCGATCTTGTCCTTGATCGCGGTTCTCGCAGCTTCTACATCGACGGTCAATTCGCCGCCGAGATAGTAGGCCGGGTTGATATAGCCCAGAACCAGGTCGGCGTCCGTCACCGTCGGCTCGCTTCCGCCCTTCTGGTAGCAAACCGGCCCAGGGTCAGACCCGGCACTGTTCGGACCCACACGAACTCCGCCGCCCCGGTCGAGCGAGGCAATGCTCCCGCCACCCGCACCGATCTCTACCATGTCCATGACAGGCGCACCGATGAAGTACCGGCTCCCGACCCAAAAATGCTTTGTCACCTCGGGAACTCCGCCGCGGATGACACAGACCTTGGTTGTTGTCCCTCCCATGTCGAAGGAAATCACGTCGGAGTATCCAAGCGACATGCCCAGTTGTGCCGCCGCAGTCACCCCGCCCGCCGGCCCAGAGTCGATGGTATAGACCGGCCTTTGCGCCGCCACTTCCGAAGACATGATGCCGCCACTGGATTGCATGAGATAGAAGTCCTTCTGGGAGAATCCGCCTGCCCTCAGTGTTTGCCCAAGGGTCTCCAAATATGAGCGCATGATAGGCATCACATAGGCGTTGACGGTCGCTGTGCTCAACCGCTCGTACTCTCGAATGACAGGCAGGATCTCGCTGGAGACCGACAGGTGCGCCTCGGGGAGCATCTCACGGATAATCTCCGCCGTCCGCCGCTCATGCCTGGGATTCACGAACGAGAAGAGATAGCAGATCACGACCGCTTCCACACCCAGGCGGCGCATCTCCATAGCTGCGTGCCTGACGTCCTGCTCGTTCAGAGGACTCAGCACGTTGCCCCGGAAATCCAGCCTTTCCGAAACCTCAAACCTCAGTGGACGCCGCACCAGCGGATCGCTGCCGCCGACGTAATCCTGAGGCAGATCCATCTGCAGGTTGTACATGTCGTCGGGGTTGTCGATAACCCTCTGCCCGCGACGAAGTTCGAGCAGGTCGCGGAATCCCCTGGTAGTCAAGACCGCCACCCGGGCGCCTTTGTTCTCGATGACCGCATTTACACCCACAGTAGTCCCATGCGAAAAGAAGTCGACGGACTCCAGTTCTATGCCTGCCTTTCTGACGGCATCGTGAACGCCGACGGATTGATCGTCCGGAGTTGTCGGAGCTTTGGCTACGGTGATTCGGCCTTCTTCATCGATGGCGACCAGATCGGTGAAGGTTCCTCCCACATCCACGCCCACCCTGTAACCCATCGTCACCTCAGACGTTTCTCCATCAATATCAAAGTAACCCGGTCGGAGACCCGCTCTTCGGACACCACAACATACCCGTGGCTTTCATACAGCCTAATATTGTCCGAGCTCCTCTGTCCAGTAAAGAGCGCAAAGCGGGCGGCGCCGGGAAAGTGGGATTCGATTTCGGACACGAGCCTGCTTCCAAGACCCCGGCGGCGGCAGTCTGGATGGACCATCAGCCTGCCGATGTGACAGGTATCGCCTTCCTGCCGGGCCCTGACAGACCCGATGATGACTCCGTCGGCGGTCGCCTTGAGAAAGGCCATGGTGCCGATGTCGTCGCGCAACTCCTCCAAGGATTCAGTGAGAGGAGGGATCTCCGGGTCTTGATATAAGTGGGCCTCACCTTCCCAAGCGAGACGCTGCAGGGAGAGTATCTCCCCAGCGTCGGCGTCTGTGGCCCGCGAGATCTCGATGAGAGACGTGGTTGCCGCCACTCAGTAACGCTACAAGAACACGGAGAGCGAAACCCGAGTTCCACCCTCCGGAAGACAGGCAAAGGTCACCTCGTCGGCGGAGGCGACCATCAAAGGGAGCCCCATGCCCCTATGTGTGCGACTCTGCCCGCTCTTGACGTGGAATTCCCCGCCGTGCCAGACATCGATTGTGAAGCGGGCTTCCTTGCTCCAAGCCCAGAGAGTGATATCGCTCTTGTCTTTGGGATGCTCGATGGCGTTGGCGCACGCTTCCGTAACCGCCAGCTTGATACGGAATGTCTTTTCTTCGTCGAGATCGACTTTTGCGGTCCACTTTTCTACGAAGGCCCGGATAGCCACCAAGGATTGATGATCAGCCCTGAAGACTTCTTTCGCCAGGAGATGCCCGCCAGCATGGCCTAGTTCGGCTGCGGTCACTACGCGTCGACTCCTTGTTGCCGGCTATGGTCGATCAAATTCTCACTATTCCCAAGATTGTCGAAAAACTCACCCACGAATGATAGCCTGGCTTGCTAAGGGAATCCGCAACAGGGGCATTGGCATCAGGGAGGCCAGGCGTGACGTCGACTGCAGAGGTCCGCAACGGGGTCTGCTTCGTTACCCTCGCGGGCGAATTCGATCGAGGAAATGTCGCTGCGCTCAAAACCGAGATAGAAACCTGTCTCGAACAAGCGTCATCCGTCGTATTCGACTTTGGTGCAGTCACCTTTGCAAACGGCGCGGTCATGTCCCTACTTTTCGACATTATCGATCGCCTAGAGAAGCTCGGCGAGGGGGGCTGGCTTGGTGTCGCGCGACCTGTGCCGGTTATCGAGAGGCTGTTCAAGGTAACGGGCCTCGTAGAACGGCCGAATTTCCGAATCATCCCCACACTTCGCGAGGCTCTCGACATCATCGAGAACTATTAGGGGCGGCCGGCAACAGGACGTTCCCTACTCGCAAGTCGCCGGTCCGAGGCGAATGGCAAGAGCCAGACGGTCGTCGCCGGCAAGATCCTTTTGATGATACCCAGCACTCGTTCGACAGAGGCCTGCCGTGAACTCAGCCAGGGTGCCACCGGACATACCCTTCCAGAGCTCGGCGATCCCGTCCAGTCCGAAAAACTCGCCCTCACGTCGTGATTCAGTTATGCCATCGGTGTAGAGCAAGACTGTCTGCCCTGGGAGTAGGTGCACGCGGCCTTCAGTGAAGTGGAGATGGGTGAAGATCCCGAGCGCCGGGTTGACAGGCAACATCACCTCCCTGAGGCTGCCTTCCCTTTCCAGGATGATGGGTGACGGGTGGCCGGCTACGACCCCAGTCACAGTGCCGGCGGCGGAGAACAGGCAGGCCGCGACCGTTACGAACTTTCCCGGTGGGAGCAGACCTGGAACGGTCTCCGCTGCCGCGGCCAGAAGCGCACTGGGCGACTCCGCATTTGCGGCTGCACGGGCCAAGGCTTCGCGGGCGCGGGCTGCCATACCCGCCGCTCCTATACCTTTGCCGGAATAATCACCGACTATGAGAAGAACTTCCCTATCGCCACGTGTGATGACGTCGTAGAAGTCCCCTCCAAGGTGAGCGGTCTCTGTGGCTGAACTGAAAGATACCGCGATGTCAAATCCCGGCATTTGCGGAGGTTCGGCGGGCATCAAGGCACTTTCGACGGCGCGTATCACTGCCTCCTCCCGCTCTTCCGCAGGGAAAGCCTGCAGCAGCGGACCAGAGGCAACCCCAACAGCTTCCAATGTCTCCCTGTAGCCTGCGAATTTGTCGGGGGCAAAATCAGCCAGGTGCAGGCACCCGATCGGTTGACCATCCGTTCCTCGCAACGGAATTATGGCGACGGATTCAAAGCCCTCAGCAATGCATCGCCCGCGGATGTTTCCCAGACTGTCCACCGGGTAGTCTCGGGCGATGCTCTGGACCCGTCCCCAGAGGAAAGAACCGCTGGAACTGAAGAATGGAAAGGCCGGCTCCGGGCAACCACGGCATACGCGGCCGCACAGGCACTCCTCTTGGCCGATCAGAATCTCATCTCGCAGAAAGCGGCAGCCAAAGCCGTGTTCCACCACCGCTGGGATCCATCCCGCTGACTGAGGCTCATCCTGGGTGAAGCGCATCATTGCAGCCTGGCACCCGGTGAGATCTAGGGCCCATTCGGTCAGCCGCGTCGCCGCCTCTAAGAAGCTCGGTGCAGAGCCAACTCCCTCAATGATGCTGCAGGATGATGCGCCACTCATGCGGGAGAGGATAAACGACTCGTCACCAGGCGCCAAGTGAGCAGATTCCCAAGCTACCCTGAGGTGTACGTGATAATAAGGTCAAACTCTTTCTCGCTGGGCGGCTCGAGCCTGTGAAGGCTTGCGACAACGGCACCTTGGGGGATCTCCGCGGCCTTGTCTGATCGCTGATGATGCCTCTGAAGGATTGTTGGCAGATCCACATCCAGAATAATTGCCACGTTGTGGTTTTCCGGCCGTAGGAACGGGGCTCGCGTGGTCGCTAGCAGATTCATCTGGTCCAGATAGACGTAGGTCGAAGTGCTTTCATGGAAGGTCTTCAGGGCCGACTTGAGTATGGCACGCTCCTTCCCTGATGTGAGAAAACCCCGCAACTTTCGGTAGTCTGCATGCTCACTCGGATGACTCGACTGGTAGAGCTCCAATCGGGCTTCATCAAGTGACACCACCTGAAAGTCATCCAGCCTCTCCCGGAGTTGTGCTCCCAGGAAGCTCTTGCCTGACCCTTGCGGACCGATGGGGAGGATGCGGACACGCTTGCCGGTCTCCGCATGTAGCCGCCGCAAGATGCCGGCGAGGTCGTCAACGCTTCTGGTTCTGATGGCCATACAGTCTGTACCTAGTCCCGTGACCGGCCCTACTAATCCCAGATGAGGGAGAGACTCTCGTCGTCCAGAATCTCCAACCCCGTTCCCAGCTTAACCCCTTCTCTTCGAAGGACGTTGACCAGCCAAGTGACGTCCTCGTGACCGGCGCGATTGAGCCGGAACCCCTTGAGTTGTGTGGGATACATGTGGAGGCCGGCAAGGCGGCCTGTCTCGGGCTCCAAATCGGGAAAGTACATCAGCCCGAGACTGCCCCGATACTCCTCAAAGCCATGTATGCCCTCATAATCGGTGAGCAGGTCGCCGCAGCCATAGATGATCAACTTGCCTTGGTAGACTTCGAGCCCAAGAACGTGATGCGACGAGTGGCCGTGGATTACGTCGATCCCCCCGCTGTCGATGAGGCTGTGGGCAAAGTCGCGCCGCTCGTTGGCTATCTCGTAGCCCCAGTTTTCTCCCCAATGGATCGACACGATGGCCAGGTCACCAACGCGTCGCTGAGATCGCACCGCCGTGGCAAGAGACCGGGCTTCCTCCGCTGTCAATTCCTGAATGAGGTAGACTCCAGGGTGGTCGTCATCAGCGGCCCAATCCAGAGGCACACCGCTCGACAGGGCTGCACACGACCATAGGAGAAGGCGGCCGCCCTCCTCGAGGTTGACCACGAATGGCGCAGCGGCCTCGCTTTTATGTTGCCCCGCCCCAGCCCGCCCGATCCCTGCGTGGTCCAACACCGCCAAAGTCTCGGACAGACCGGCGTAGCCCCAATCCAAGACGTGATTGTTGGCAAGACAGCAGGCGGTGAGCTTGGCCTCCCGGAGGCATTCGATGTTTGCAGGGTTCATGCGGTAATGAACGCTCTTGCCCGACCAGGAGTCGCCGCTGGTCGTGATGCTTGTCTCCAAGTTGACGATGCGGGCCGCTGGGCTCACTTCCTCCCAGATGGCCAGCGCGTCTCCCCATACGTAGGAGAAGGAGGCGGGACGAGGGATGACGACTCCGGCCCGCTCGGCCAGCTCGACGTAGACCCTGGCATCGCGCACATAAGGCTCGAAAAGGATGGGGTCGCTGGGGAAAGGCAAGATTTGGTCGATCGCGCGCCCCGTCATGACATCCCCACATAGGAAGATCTGTGTCATCTTCCCGTGCGCTAAGGTCGGCAGCAGAAGTCGGTTGGAGCTAGTCGGGCTGCGCTTCCTGGAGCAGATGGCGCTGGAACCACTCACGCGCCAGCCTTGACACCTCTTCCAGGGTACCCGGCTCCTCGAAAAGATGGGTCGCGCCAGGCACGATGCGCATGTCCTTCACCATGGGGAGACGCTCGAACGCTCGCCGGTTCATCTCGATGACAGCTGTGTCATTACCTCCGACGATGAGAAGGGTCGGAGCAACCACCGACGCCAGGGCATCCATGGCGAGATCCGGGCGGCCGCCACGAGAAACAACGGCTTTGACCACCTCGGGGCGATCGGCGAAATGCGCCGCGGCCTCCAGCGCGGCGGCCGCCCCGGTGCTCGCACCGAAGTAGCCGATGGAAGAGCCGCGCGTTTCAGGATTCTGGGTCAGCCAATTGGTGACTCCGATTACCCTCTTTGTCAGGAGACGAATGTCGAATCGATACTGGCGCGTGAACTCGTCGACTCGCTCCTCGTCCGGAGACAAGAGGTCGAAGAGGAGCGTGGACATTCCTCCGCCCTGAAGATCAGCGGCCACCTGCTTGTTGCGCGAGCTGAAGCGGCTGCTGCCGCTACCATGTACGAAAAGCACGAGCCCGAGGGCGCCCGGAACAAGCGCCAGGCTACCGTTGAGGGTCACATCCCCCAGATCGATGGCAATCTCTCCCTCCGTGAGACTGATCTTCGCGTTCATGAATCTTTCCTCACTTGTTGCTGCCTTCCGAGCCGGCCCGTCCGAATGAGGCTGCCTCGCTCAGCAGATCGACAACCTCTTGGTCCGACGTCTGCGAGAAGTCGTCATACCACTGACCGATCGCGTAGAAGGGTTCCGGGGTCATCAGACAGATCACCTCGTCTGCTTCCGCATTCATTGCGGTGCATGTAGACGCCGGAGCCACCGGCACTGCGAGAACAACGCGCGCCGGGTTGTGGGCCCTCAGGGAGCGAAGGGCCGTCCGCACGCTCGCACCTGTCGCCAGACCGTCGTCGATGACTATGACGGTCTTACCCGAAAGGTCCGGCGATGGCGACCCGCCCCGGTATGCACGTCCGCGTCGTTCCAACTCAGCTTGCTCGCGGGCGGCCACGGCTTCGATCTGGGATGGACTCAGATCAAAAGCCCTGACCACGTCCTCGTTCAGAACGCGAACACCGCCATCAGCTATGGCTCCGAAGGCCAGCTCCTCCTGCCCCGGTGCGCCCAGCTTACGCACCAGCAGGACGTCGAGCGGGACGTTGAGGGCCTTGGCGACTTCGAAAGCCACCACCACTCCGCCGCGGGGTAGGCCGAGAACAATGACATCGGGGCGGCTGGAATAGTCGGTGAGTCTTTCAGCAAGAAGACGCCCGGCAGATTGACGATCACTCAGAATCCGCATGTGGCAACTCCTCCACCGGTGGCTCCTCTTTTCGCTAGAGAGAATCTCCCCGCGCTTGGCCTTGGACAAACAGGCGACGACCCCAGCCCACAGCGTTACAAGATCGGCCGGAACTGGGAAGAGAAGGAGGGATCTTGTTCAAGCAGGGAGGTTCGACATGCAGGCTGGACACGGCCACGGTAGCAAACCCGCATCGTTGGCGGGGTACCTCGAAGCGATGACTCGGGCGATACTCACGGCGGGCATTAGTTGGACCGTCGTCGAGTCCAAATGGGAAGGCATCCGGGGGGCGTTCGAAGGCTTCGATGTGGAGAAGGTTGCCGCATTCACTTCCGCAGACATCGACCGGCTGATGGCGGACACCCGCGTCATCAGGAACCGGCGAAAGCTCAAGGCCATCGTAGACAATGCCAGCAGATTGATTGCGCTCGACAAAGGCCCAGGTGGTCTCGCCGGGTATCTTCGCTCACACGGCGATTACAAAGAAACTGTGGCCGACCTCAAACACGACTTCTCCTTTCTCGGCGACTCGACCGCGCACATGTTTCTTGTCATGGTCGGTGAGCCGGTACCTTCCTGGGAGGAATGGAGAAGCGACCACCCCGGCGTCCGTGGAGGACCACATCACGGCGTAGACACTTGACGAATCGCGCAGCGCGCTGCCGCGGCGGCGCGCTGCCGCGGCCCCTAGGAGTCGTTCGAAGAGCCAGAGGGCCTCGCCCTGTCAGTATCCCAATTCCTTCTCAGCCACGATGTTCGCGAGCGGCTCACCTTTGCGGTAGCGCTCGAGATTCGCCAGGAACAAAGTCATGGCGTTGTCCAGCCAGCCCGGAGTGTTGTCCGCACAGTGGGGCGAGAGAAGAACATTTTTCAGCGAATAAAGAGGATGATCTCCGGACAAGGGCTCGCGATGGAAAACGTCGAGTGCGGCGCCTTTGATCCTTTTCTCGGACAGAGCCCGAACGAGAGCCTCCTCGTTGATCACGGGGCCGCGTCCGATGTTGATGATGACGGAATCGGGCTTCATAGCCGCGATCTCGGCCTGCCCGACGAGGTTCCTCGTCTCCTGCGTGAGCGGGGCGGTAACGACTAGATAGTCGCTCTGCTCGATCATGCGGACGATGTCTGCGGGCGCGAAAATCTCTTCAGCGAAATCGTCGGGCCGACCCGGGAGGGGTCCGTGTCGCGTCAGACCGAGAACCCGCATCCCCATCGCCCGTGCGCGCGAGGCGACGGCCCGCCCGATATCCCCGTAGCCCACTATCCCCACGGTCTGGCCGGAAACCTCCAAGACCTCGAAGGGAGCCCAACGGTGGGCGGCCTGATCGTGCAGGAGTCTGGGGAAATCCTTGGCGAAATACAGAATGGCACCCAATGCCCACTCGCCCAGAGACTGGCTGAACACGCCCTTCGCGTTGGTGAGCACCGCCCGGCTGGCCACTAACTCGGCGGACATAAGGTGATTCATCCCGGCACTGAAGATATGGACCCATCGCAGCTGGGGAGACATCAAGATCACCTGGCGCAGGAGATCGCGCGAGGTGAACCAGGCAAGAATGATCGCTGCCTCTGGTGCTGCGCGCTCAAAATCCTCTGGGGTATCGCCAGCGACTATCTCGAAGTCGGCCGCTAAGGCCCGCAGTCTGGCCATCAACGGTTCAGCCGGTGGGCCCAAAACCAGGAGAGTCTCGCGATCCATGAAGGCAACCCTACCACACGGTTGGCTGCGGCGGTGTAATGGGTTGCCCCGCGTTAGGGCCCGGCTGGGATCTAGGCATTGCATAGCGGTATCATGCAGGCACTTCACGGAGGCATGCAATGATAGTCGTGACTGGGGCAACGGGCTTCGTCGGTAATGTGCTGCTGCGCGCCCTGATAGCCGATGGGACAACCGCGATTCGCGCTGTGGTGAGGCCGGGCCGAAGCACAACGTCCATCGCCGGCCTGGAAGTGGAACTTGCTTATGCCGACGTGCGCGACTATGACTCGCTTGTCGAGGCCTTCCGGGGCGCCGACCTTGTTTACCATCTTGCCGGGATCGTCTCTATCGCAAGTGGTGGCTTCAAACGACTTCGAGAAACAAATGTCGAAGGCACCAGGAACGTCATAGCCGCTTGCCGGCACGCTGGAGTGCGGCGATTGGTGTATGTCAGCTCGGTGCATGCCTTTGTGGAGCCGCCGGCCGGCACCTGCCTCACAGAAGACCAAGTAATCGATCCGCACCGGGTCCGCGGCCCTTACGCCAAGACCAAGGCGGAAGCCACGCTCCTCATTCGCGATGCCGCAAGACAAGGCCTCGACGCGGTGACAGTCCATCCCTCCGGAATCGCCGGGCCGTATGATTTCCGGTTTTCCGACATAGGAAGACTCATCCACGATTGCTGCTGTGGTCGCATGCGGGCATATGTTCGGGGGACGTACGATTTTGTCGATGTGAGAGACGTGGCCGCGGCAGCGCTGGCGGCCGCAGATAACGGGCGGACGGGCGAAGGGTACATCGTCTGCGGCCATAGAGTCGCCGTGAGCGAGCTATTGGACGAAGTGGAGATGATCACCAGGGCGCCATCCTCACGATGGCGCGTGCCCTTTGGCCTGGCGCGTTCGGCTAGCCACCTCATGCCGGCATATTATTGGGCGCGTCGGGAGCGCCCTCGCTTCACCCCGTACGCGCTCCACGTCATCTCCTCGAATCCTCTTATGAGCCACGAGAAGGCTCAACGCGAGCTTGGTTTTTCCGCCCGTCCTATCCGCGATACCCTACAAGACACGGTGGACTGGTTCAGACAGCAAGCGCTTCTATAGATACTGGAGGGGAGGTTCCTATGGGTAGAGTTCAGGACAAGGTAGCTATCGTGACCGGCGGTTCCACGGGACTGGGCAAGGCGACGAGCGTTCTTCTAGCCCAAGAAGGGGCCCGCGTGGTGATCGCCGACATACAGGACAACCTGGGAACCGAGGTGGTCAAGGAGATCAAAGCCGACGGCGGCTTTGCCGAGTACTACCACATGGATGTCACCGAGGAGGACGAGGTCCGGAAGGTCTGCGCAGATATCTTCGGTGGCCACAGGCGCCTCGACATCCTTGTGAACAATGCCGGCATCACTGGGGCGCCTCTGCCCACTCACGAGATCACGGTGGAGGAGTGGGACAAGGTCCTGGGCGTCGATGCCAAAGGAGTCTTCCTCTGCACCAAGCACGCCGTTCCGTACATGCAACAGAGCGGAGGCGGAAGCATCGTCAACATCTCCTCGGTGTATGGGATCGTCGGAGGGATGGACGTGCCCCCACCATTTCTCTACCACGCCGCGAAGGGTGCAGTGCGCCTGATGACCAAATCCGACGCCATCTGTTACGCGGCGGACAAGATCCGTGTCAACTCAATCCATCCGGGCTGGCTGTGGACGCCCATGCTGGAGAACGTGGGCAAGAATTCGACGGAGGGGCCTGAAGCCTTCCACAAGCGCATCCAGAGCCGTTTGCCGCTGGGCCACTACGGAGAGCCTCTCGACGTGGCCTATGGCGTCCTTTATCTGGCCTGCGACGAGTCGAAGTTCGTTACCGGTACCGAACTGGTCATCGACGGGGGTTACTGCGCTTGGTGAAGACCGGCAGCGGGAGCCCTATCATAGTTTGCACTGGAGTTCCTTCCCTTAAGCCTCGGCTCTCTCAGGGCTCAGGCCAATCGACAATTGGGCGGTAGCTCACACGGTAGCTGCGACGTCCGTCATCGTATAGCCATTCTCCGGCATTGAGTCGTGCCGCAATGGCGGCGGCCTCAGCTCCCTCATACGTCCGTTTATACTGGACGGACTCAACTGTTCTGCGCACCTCCACCATCCTCGCGAGGTCGTATACCCCAGGCAGCGGATAGTAGCCCTTGACGGTGAGAGGTGCCCGCTCCTCCACCATCACCTCAACGGAGTCGGCGACGAAGGGTCGTCCGGCCTGCGGACGGAAGCTTCTCAGGCGTTCGACAAGTTTCTTCAGTGGAGCCGGGTACGTCTCCTCTCCCGGCGGATATCCAGGCTCGAAGGTCAAGTCGGTCTTCGACCCCCCGTCATCTACCCGCAGCCGCCAGGTCGGTAGATCAAAGATGACAATCGTGGTTTTGCCTGACTGATGAGCGAGCGAATACTTGGAATCCAGGCTTCCCAGCTCGGTCTCCTCGAGCCAAGATGCGATCTCGCTGATCTCACTCGCCGTCAGCATCCCTTGCACGTAGCCCGCCGGCGCCGCATACCCGCCTGAGTTTCTGACCATCACCCGGCCATCCGGCCACAACGCGAACAGCGGCTCCTCATAGCCGGGCCATCCAAACTGATAGTAGTTGGCCATGCTGACCACTTCGCTGAGGAGAATGACGAGACCTGGAGGAGTCACCTCACCCGCTGAGTTCGACACCCCAGTGGGCGTGGCAGTCGAACTCGGTTCACCGGTTGATGTGGATGTGAAGCTTGTTGATAGTCGGCCGTCGGAACCCGGGACAGCGCCCGAATGGCAGGCCAAGGCCAGTATTGTCAGCAGCAAGATAAGTGCGGGGGCGCAAATGACGGCGAGCCTGCAACATATGCGCCTCACTTCAATTATCCCTCTCCCCAGCTGGACAAGAGCGCCTAGCCGTTGTGACGTGGAGCCGGCACTATCGGCTCCTTGCGGCGCGTTCCACGACGACAGACCCTACACGGGCTCCAGCTCGGATATTTGGTCCAGTCCGGTAAGGACCCGGAAGTGCGGGTCGAGCGTGAGCCCCACCAATTCGAAGAGGCGAAGCACATCGGGGCTTGGGGCCAGAAGGCCCAACCAGCCGCGATTTCGAACGCGCTGGAGGAGGCCGAGCAGACAGCCTATGCCGCCGCTATCGATGTAGGGACAATCCGTGAGCTGGATCACCAGGCGGGCACCCTCCGGCCCGAGGGCCTGCTCAGCCTTCTCGGAGAATTCGGGGACGGCGGTGCGGTCGAACTCGCCGGCCAGGCTCAGCATGGGGATTTCGCCAACAACGTAGGGGACGATTTCCAAGGTGATGCCTTCCTTTGCCTATCAGTAGAGCAGATTGTACAGCAACGCGCATACCTCTCCGCGGGTTGCTGGATGGAAGAAAGCGAAGTACGGGCCCATCCCTTGAATGCCGTCTAGGAGACCGGCATAGGCGGCCTTTCGCGCGAAGGGGTAGTGCGTCGCATCGAAGACACCGAAGGGCGGGACATAATCTTGCGGCGGTTCACCCAGATTGGCGGCGCGAGAGACCATGGTTATCAGTTGTGCCCGGTAGATGCTGTCGTACGGCGCGAAGCTGCTGGGCGTCTTGCCTAAGGTGATGCCTTGCGCGGCGCAGACGGCCACGTAGTGGTCAGGATACAGCGGGTCGGCAGAGGGCATGCTCGTCATCACATCGATAAAAGGACAGATGTCGTCCTCACTGACGGGAAGGCCGAGCGTCAAGACTATGACCTTCGCGAACTGCTGGCGGCTGAGGGATGCATCAGGACGGAAGGTGCCGTCGGGGAAGCCGCTGATGATGGCACGGTTGGCGAGGTCGTAGATCTGGGCAGCGTAGGGATGGTTCTGGGGAACGTCGCTGAAGTACTGTCCGCTGGGAATCGTGGTGGTTGTCGTGGAGGAGGTGGTCGTGGAGGAAGTGATCGTCGTCGACGAGGAGGTGGTGGTCGTTGTCGAAGAACGGCCATAGATCCACACAGCCCCGGCAGCGTCATCCGGAGTCAGCTCACGAACTATTTCTCCTGTCTCCCCGTAGCCGTACATGACCTTTGCCGTGTCTCCGGGTCCATACAGATCATTGAGCATGAGCCAGTGCCCGAACTCATGGAGGGCAATGGACTGGATGTCATAGGTTCCCCCGGATCCATCTCCCCAATGGTTCGAAGATGAAGCATTGAATACCAAGTCACACTCAGTCAGTCTTGAGCCGCTCACGCGGAATTGCGTCGCCGCGAGGACCCCGTACGGCAGGTCATAGGGGCTCCATAGCACATCGTTGTGTCCATCGTAGGCCTGATTCGTGGTGGAGCAGGTCCCCGTATCCCTGAGGCTGAAGGCCGAGGCTTCACTCCAGGTCTCGGCCGCTGCGTCGACAAGCTCTCTTTCTCTAGTGATGCCGGGTGCATTTGGGTTGACGCGAAAGCCGACGCTTGCAGAATCCCAACGCATGCCCCCGTAGCCAAAAGTGACGTGAAAGTCGTAGCCCGCACTCGTCCGACCGCTTGAATTCGTAACCGTGACGGGCCCACTACCCGCTGAGAACTCATAACCGGTGGGGTCGACCCCGGTTGGGATGATGCAGCCAATGGCCGTGTCGGTCCAAGACACGATACTCGCGGAGATCACGTACTCTTCATCACCATAAAAATCAACGCTTCCTCCTCCCCGACTGTTTCCGAAACCCAATCCGTGAACAGTCACCTGTGTTCCCGTGCCGGAGGAGCCCGAGGACGGGGATATGCTCGAGATGACCGGAGTACTCGGTGGGACACCCCCGTTTGTGATCAGACGGACATCGTCGACGTAGGCTCCTTCCAGGTTGACGGTATTGTCACTGTTGAACACAAAGGCCACCCAAACCGACCTCTGCCCCGCCCACTCGGTGAGATCGAGGCTCTTGTCCGCCCAAGCCCCGCCGCTGCTGCCGCTCCAACCATCGCCTAGGAAGTTTGTTCCATCAGTGGAGGCCATTGCAGCAAACCAGTCATAGTTCGCTTCAGTATTGAGGTAGAGCCTGTAGTCCAAGGACGCGCTGCTGACCTGAGACAGATCGAAAGGACCGGCGACCATCCAGGCGTTCATATTGTAGGAGTAGGGGCCCGGAGCCGTGATGGCGCTGCCGGCGCAATAAGCCGAATGTGTCCCGGAGTTTGCTCGATACGTCGTGGTGCCCCAACTCGGTGAGCCAGTGACTATCCAGTTCCCCAGGCCGACTTCAAATCCATCGGAGAGGCCGTCTTGGGCCGCCTGCAGGAATTGCAGCCCTACGGAGGCCGGCCGTGGTCGCCATGCCGAGTAGGATTTCGAGGTAATCACCCCGCCCGATGCAGCTTCCACCCGGCGACCGGCCGCGGAAACCGATATATCCAGGGCCGGCACTCTCCCGTCCACAACAGCAAGTTTGCCTTGTGGACCCCCGACGACACGGTTCTCAGCGTCTAGGAAGAGCAGGCAAGTCTCATTGGGAGTGAAGCTCGGGACATAGTCCGCCACCACCCTGTCTTTCCCCATGGTTCCGCCCGGGAGATCCAGAGATAGGCGGGAGACCTGGCCGCCTTTTATAATGTCCAGGATTTCCAGATCGACTATGGTCTTGATGTCTGCCCCAGAGCCTGTGGACGCCGTCACTGTGTGGGAGCTGACCCTGTCTGCCTTGGCGAGGACGACCCTGTCGGCCACCTGGGCCATTTCCTCGAGGGTAAGGTACTTGAGGGTGGTCGCATTCGCGACGTGCCCTCCCGGGATCAGTCCCAACAGGCAGAGGGCCAAGATGAGCGCACCGGCCACGCATCCGATCCTGGCCGCGAGACGAGCTCTCCCACGTCTATCGGACTGCGCGCACTCACCCTCGGTTGGCAACTGTCGCCCTCCGTCTGTTATCCCGCTCATTCCGCCCAGGATCATCCTAGACTTCTGCCTAGATTTCGCAAGGTGTGATCTGGGTAGCATCTAGTCGTGATCCTCAGAACTCAAGTGGGAGTGAGGTGTTGACCATGATGTGGTGGTGGGGAAATGGTTACATGGGCGCCGGAAGCTGGGTCGCCTTCGCCTTCATGATCGTCTTTTGGGTTGCCGTGGTCGTCGGCATCGTCCTTCTCATCAGGTATCTGGTCGTCCACTCTGGGTCCAGAGAGCACTGGGATCACCCTTACTGGCATGGTCAAGGTCCGCAAGGCCCGAGCGCCGGGGGTTCCGGCCCGCAGGGGCCCGGCGCAGAGCCCCATCGTGGTAAGTCGGAGGCCATGCGGATTCTCGAAGAGAGATACGCGCGTGGCGAGATCGACCAGGAGGAATTCCTCAGGCGCAGGGCCGACATCTCTTCCTAGAAGAGACAAGCTTTCCGTGCGGCCTGCGCCCCGAAGCATCGAAATCCACGCCGTAGGGGTACAAAGCGCCTGACTGTCCCAGCAAATGCTCCGAGAGAGGACGAGACATGGCAGACAAACCGGATGAGGAAGTCATTCCCCCAGTCAGTGAGGAACGCAAGGCCGAGGCGCGGGAGAGCCTTCGGAAACGCTTCCCACAAATGACCGAAGAAGACTTCGACGCGGTAAGCCGGGAAAAGACAAAGTCGAGCAAATTCGAGATCTTCATACAGAGGCTCATGGAGAAGACCAAATGGTCTCGCGGCGTCTGCCAGCAGCAGATAGGCATGGGCACCAACGATATCCGGGACTGCTAAGCACTGCTGAGCACCTCCATTTGGAGGATGACCCGGCGCACGCCGGTCATCAGTGGCACGGTGGGCCCATTCCATTGGGGCCCCGCCCGGCAACCATGCCGGCGCGGGGCGCGAGACGGTCGGCTTGGGACGGCAGGCCCCAGGTAACACGTCCCAGGTGACGGGCCCTGGACATGCCTTTCCTACTCGGAGGTCAATTTGAAGCCAAGCAACTGCTCGAGGCTGGTTTCCGCCTGTTCGAGCTGGTCGCCACCCGAAAGCGACGTCAAGGCCGCCTGTAGACTCGTGGCATCACTGTCCTGCATAGCTTTGACCAACTGCTGAAAGCCGGTCGCCATCGTGGTCACCCCATCCGCGTAGGCCTTGTGCGAGGAGGCCACCTCCTCGGGAGGTTGTATGTCTTGAAGATCCGCGGCCGCCTTGGTCGTAAGATCCGCGAAGTCTTTCACCTTCTGGATCTGCTCGTCCGTGGCATTCAAGGGGTCCGTGACCTCTTCGAGGGCTCCAACGCTTTCAGTCAGATCCGCGTCATACTTCTCAACCCAACCCTGCATTTCTTGCTTGTACTTGGCAAAGGCCTCGGTATCAGCCACGCCGACCGTGGTCGCGCTGGATCCGGCAGCGGTGGTGACGCTGGATCCGGCAGCAGTGGTCGCGCTTGAGTCAGACCCTGTGGGGACCGTCGTCTCTGCTGGTCCTGGTGTCGTCGCGGTCGTGGCTGTGGGGGCCGAGATCGCGGTGTTGCTTCCGCTCCCTCCGCACCCTGAAAAGAAGGCAGCGAGTACCATGGCGCAGACCGTCACCCCGGTCAGAAGTGTCCACCGCTTCATATCCCCTCCATTTGGTTTAGTACCTGGCGCAAAGTTGCCTTCCTTTCATCGGTCCTGTGTTTGATGAGCTTTAGTCGGGAACAACCGGCAAGAAGACACAAACAAAGAGCCACGGAGGATAGGCATGCCGCATTTTGGTCAATACGAGCCCGTGGTTGAATGGGCATTGGCACAACTGGGCCCAGCACCTTGGACTGTGGAAGATCTGGTGGACTGCGAAACTTGGATAACGAATGAGCCGTGCCGGCAGATCCACCCCCACTGCAGGCCCCAGGACGTCATTGACTGGCTCCACTCGCTCCCGGCGCGTCAAAGGGAAGAGCTCGTGGCGCACCTCAACGCAGAACGGGCTAAACATCCCGTAACGGAATAGCCCACACGCAACTGCTACGTCACCTCTAGTGCTTCTTCTGGGCGTACCGGCCCCGCCGTTTGGGCAGTGACCGATGCACGATAGAACTCTTCGGCACTACGCTTATAGACCCGTCAACCTCCAGCACCGCCATTTCCACTTCTGACACGCCGTCGATGCCATGCTCACGGACGGCCATCTCAAGCTCATCCTCACTGACGCCCTCACGTTTCAAGTGTTGAGCGATAACCTCCCCATCGTGGACGAGGAGAGTCGGCGTGCCGAGGGTGAGCCCCCGGAGTCTTGTGCTCTTTCCCACGAGCTTCGAGACGATGTAATTCACAATCAATAAGGTAACGGCGGCGACCAGTCCGCCGAAGAGCGTATTGTCCGGGCCAATCATGGCGTTCTGGACTGCGTTCGAAATGAGAAGGATAACCACTAGGTCGAAAGGCGTGAATTGGCCTATCTCCCTTTTTCCGGCCAGCCTCAGTCCAGCCAGCACCACGATGTAGACCACAAAGGTTCTCAACATGATGTCGAAGACATGGACATGCCATAGCTCGGGTCCCACCGCGGCGCTCCTTCGGCCGTGCGTTGCATGATTTCAGTTCGCGTCCGCGTGCCCGTTCCCCTCCACACCCTCGGCGAAACCAGCGCGGGACTGCTAGGTGTGGAATACTTGGCCCAGGTCCACATGATCGACTTCCGTGACAACATCAGCAGGATGACTGGATATGTCCCCGGCGAGCAACCGCCCCCGGGGACGAAGCTCGTCAAGCTCAACACTAACGAGAACCCGTACCCACCGTCTCCTGAGGCGATGAAGGTCCTCCGCGATTTCGACACCGAATGGCTGAGACGTTACCCGCAGCCGGACGCTGCGATCGCCCGGGATGTCGCAGCCAACGTTTATGGCGTCCCCGAAGACTGGGTCATGGCGGCAAACGGGAGTGACGAGATGCTGGCGCTGCTGGCACGGGCGTTTCTCGAACCGGGTAAGAAGATCGCTTATGCCGCGCCCACTTACTCCCTCTACATCAACCTGGCGGAGATGCAAGACGCAGCGATGGTAGAGGTGCCTTACGATGAAGACTACAATCTCCCGGTAAAGGCGCTTCTGGACGCTCAGGCCGACCTGACCTTCGTCTGCTCGCCCAACAATCCCTCGGGAACTGTGGCGCGGCTTCGAGACCTCGACAGGCTCGCGGCGGGTTTGCGTGGGGTACTCATCGTCGATGAAGCCTACACGGATTTCGCCGACGAGAATGCCCTGAGCCTTGTTTCCCGGTATGAGAATGTGATGGTTCTGCGGACGGTGTCGAAGGGATACTCTTTGGCCGGACTTCGCCTGGGTTTCGGCGTGTCGAGACCGGAACTGTTGGCGGGGCTCATGAAGATCAAGGACAGCTACAATGTCGATGCTGTGGCCATCAGGGTCGCGGCGGCGGCTATCCGCGATCAAGCCTGGATGCAAAACAATGCCGAGAAGGTCAAGGCTTCCCGAAACCAGCTGGCGGACGCTTTGACACAATTGGGCTTTCGAGTCTGGCCGTCGCAGGCTAACTTCATCCTCACCCGTCCGCCAAAAGGTGACGCCTACCGGCTCTATTTGGAGCTGAAAGACCAGGGGATCTTGGTCCGCTACTGGGACCGACCCCGGCTGGCTGACAAGATCCGGATCACCATCGGCACGGACGAGCAGAATCGCGCATTGCTTGAGGGTCTGAAGGTGCTGATCGAGTGAGCGGGAATGCATGACTGGGGTGAGCTGGAGTTGCAGCGCCGGCGATGGAGGGTTCTGAGCCTCACCTCCATCGGCATGTTCATGGGTCCGCTCGACTCCACCATCGTGTCCGTCGCCCTTCCGGCTATTGGCCCGGCGCTTCGCCTGAGCTACTCGGAAGCCCTATGGGTCCAAGCGGCCTACCTGCTGGCCGCGAGCATCTTTCTCATCCCCGTGGGCCGTCTCGCCGACCGGCTCGGACTCATGCGCTTCTACCTTGTAGGTACGACCCTGTTTGCCATCTTTTCAGTAGCCTGTGGGCTTTCGATCGATGGGACTTTCTTGGTCGTTTCCCGAAGCTTCCAAGGAGCAAGCGCGGCATTCATGGCCGCGACGTCTTCTGCTCTTGTCACAGCGGTGTTCCCTCCCGGCGAGCGGGGGCGCGCTCTCGGGCTGAACGTCATGGCCGGATACCTTGGCCTGACCCTGGGGCCGGCCCTTGGGGGCCTCATCGTGACGCATGCCGGCTGGCGCTGGATCTTCTTTGTGAACGTCCCCATCGCCATCGCGACCCTCGGCAACGGCTGGTTCCTTTTGGGAGCCGAACGCCGCGACCGTGCGACTCTGTACTGGATGGCGGCCACCGGCGGGGGACCCCCGGGAAAGCCGGCGCCCCCGGCTCCCGGGGCCGCCCCGGCTCCGATTGCCGCCGGTGCCCCTGCGCCCGTCAGGCTTCCTCGCGCCTCTTCTATCGACTGGTCGGGTGGGGCGCTGCTCGGCTTGGCTCTGGCTGCCCTCTTCGTCCCTCTAACCTTCTCGCCGTTGTGGGGTTGGTCTAGCGGCCTTACGGTCGGGTTGCTCGTGGCATTCCTGGTCTTGGTGACGACGTTTATTCTTGTGGAGCTCCGGGTGGCGGATCCCGTCCTAGACCTGAGCATGATTCGAGGTAATCGCGTGTTTGCTGCCGGCACCGGCGCAGCCCTCCTCAACTATGCTGCCGTCTTCGGGATCACGACCTTCACGGCTGTCTTCTTGGAAATCGTCGAGGGTTACTCGGCCCAACGAGCAGGGCTGATCCTACTCACTCAGCCGATCTTCATGGCGGTTCTTTCGCCGTTCTTCGGGAGGCTGTCCGACCGGGTGGGATCACGGCCGCTAGCCACCGGCGGCATGTTCTTGGGCGCTGTCGGGATCGCTGAGTTGGGGTTCCTTCCGGCGGGTACCCACCCTTTGCGCGTTGTGCTGGCGCTCGCAACCGTGGGAGTCGGCATGTCCGCTTTCAGCTCCCCGAATACCTCCGCCGTCATGGGATCTGTCAAGCGGCATCAGCTTAGCCTGGCCTCAGGGTTCTTGGGAACCATGCGTTCAGCCGGCCAGGGGATATCAGTGGCCCTTCTGGGCGCCATTGCGGCAGCCGGACTGGGCCCGAATGGAGGCAGGGTCCTCTTCTTGGGAGAGAAGGCCAGTCAGGCAGCCGCCTCCTCGTTTTCCGACGGCTATCGAACGGCCATGTTTGTCGCCACGGGCGTAGCCGTGGTAGGCGCATTGGTTTCGCTTGTAAGGGGGAAACCTGGTGACACCGCGGAGGCCGGCCAGGCTAGAATCGATATGCACGAGGCAACCTGACAAGTCGGAGAGGAGTCGTCCCGATGCCCGTCAACCTCTCTATCAAGAACGTGCCCGACGACGTCATTCGCGGACTTCGCAACCGCGCCGCCAACAACCAGCGATCTCTTCAGCAGGAAGTCTTGGACATATTGCGGCAGGCTGCCAAGGGGCAGAACGAAGTGAAAATCGACGACTTGCTGTCCAAAGCGCAACAGAGGAAGCCGGCACTGAACGAAACCGCCTCCAAGGTGCGTGCGGCTCAAGATGCGGAACACGACAGAGTCGCCCGCCGCTTTGAAGACCTCCTGGGCCGAGCCGACGACGAGAGCCGAGGCGGGGGGTCTTAGGACGGGGACCTACCGGCGGCCGCCGACGACCAGTGGCACCTCACCCGCGGGACTTGTGACCGGAGCCACCTGCGATCCTTCGGTGCCCAAGGACAAAGACCGTCCTTCGCGTTGCCGGCCCCGAACCGTCCAAGTGGCTAGGCCGAGTCTGGCGCATTGGCTGGTACGGAGTTAGATTGTCGCAACTACACTGTTAGACGGTACGCGCTCCAGCGCACAAAGAAAGGGGTGTTGGCAAATGGCCGCTACGATGACAACTCAAGACTTTCTGAGCCATAAGAATCTCGCGCTTATCCGTCTCTCCGCGCAGACTTCAGTGATGGGCGACATGAAGAAGGAATTGACCCCGAAGGGCTACGATATCTCCCTCGTCTATCTCAATGCCGGCGAATCCGACCCCACGATTGCTGATGTAAGCGATAGGGTCGAGGGGGCGGTGATCTCGGTACCCAGGAGCGAGTGCTTAGTCGCCGTCAGCGAAGCCATCGAGGCCGGCATCCCCCGGCTGTGGCTGCAGGCAGGTTGCGACTCGAAGGAAGCCGTCGCTCTATGTGAAGAGAAGGGGGTCCCCGTCATTCACGGAGCGTGCGTCTTGATGTATGCGCAGCCGGTGCAGTCGGTTCACGCATTCCACCGGGGGCTCTGGAAGCTGTTCGGGCAACTCCAGAAGTAGGGCGAGAATCGCAAGCTCAGAAATCAGGGCTTATTACACATCGGTACTGGTAGATCGCCACATCCAGCCAGCGGTCGAATTTGAACCCGACTTCTTCGAGGATGCCGGTGCGGCAAAACCCGGTCTTCTCCGCCAGTCTGCAGCTGGCCTCGTTCTCAGCGGTCACCAAGGCAACCAAGGTGTGAAAGCCATTCTGGGTGCCGAGAACAATTAGCTTCCGCAGGAGCGCTTCCCCAACGCCGCGCCGCCTGGCCCCCGAGTCCACGTACACGGAGACTTCACCGGCAAACCGGTAGGCCGGACGAGGCGCGTATGGGCTTATCGACCCCCAACCCAGTATTCGGTCGCCTTCTTCCCACACGATGGCTGGGTACGGAGGGATGTGCTCCGCGAACCAAGCTCTCTGGGCCTCCGGACTACGCGGGGCGATATCGAAAGTGGCCGTGGTGTGGATCACTGCATCGTTATAGATCTCAAGTATTGGCTCGAGATCCGATTGACGCGCGGGTCGAGTTGCCAAGAGTCGCTCCCAAAAGCTCGCATATAGAGGTGGCCGTCATTCGTGCCGTCGGCATTCGTGCCAATCTCATTCGTGCTGGAGCTTATCAGACAGCCACCATGTCCGGCGAAACGAGAGCGCACAGACCTTGTCCGAGATGTCCCCGGCCGACGCTCAGAAGACGGAGGAACCGGTCAGGGAAGGGGGCGACTTCTGCGGTCGGGCCGGTTCCTTTCGGGCACATCGCCCCCAACGGGAACGAGCACAGGCCCTTTTCGAAGCATTCTTGCCTCGAAGAGATCCCTTTTGAGCACCGGGATCTGACTCCAGGGAAACACGAGCTCATCCGGATTTGGAGCGGGCAGCACCTCCAGCTTCACCAGGTCTCTATTGATGAAGATGCCCTCGGGCATCGAGCAGGTCGAGGAGAGTCCATCGACCTTCGCCGCGTGGGCGACAACGTCTCCCACCCCCCACACGACATACGATTGAGCGCCGAGAACCTCAGACGGGTCCAGTTCCAAGGTAACGGTGACTGCGCGACCGTCGCGCCGGCAACGAGGTATGCACCGAGAGCGCCGCATTGGTACCTCCCAAAACCCTACAGGAGATATGGAGTCCCAAGTGACTCCGCTTTCTTCCTGTGCCGAGGGGTTTTAGGCCAAGACACTTTATTGAAGATGCGCCACGCCTCTTGGGACTCAACAGATATATCCCCGCGGTCCGGGAGATCTAAACGCGTCACTTCCGCTCGGGCGCTTTCACCACAGACACCCGCCCGAGGAGATCCTTCCCGCCCGCGGAGAGCAGGGATACGACCTCAGCGATGTCCTCCAGGGAGAGCATCCCTACAAGAACCCCCTTGTCCACTATGGGTATAGCCTTGAACCGCCCCTCACGCATCTTTCTCAAGGCGTGCTGCACCGTGTCGTCCAGTCCCACGGTGGGAAAGTCGGTCCGCATAGCCTCAGCAACGGGATAGGCGGAGCCGTGTCGGCCCAGTTCCGCGATGAGCCGGTCCCGGGTGAGAATCCCTTCCAGCTCCCCGTGCCCGCTCAGCACTGGAAAGTCCTCTTGGTAGGTATGAAATAGTCTTGCGGCAACATCCCCCAAGGTCTGTCCGCGGCGGGCGACATGCACGCGGGGATTCACCACCTGGCTCACGCGCAGGTTGCTGAGATGCCGCTCACCCTCGTCTTGGCCACCTTCACCTTGGGCGCCCAAGAAGATGAATAGGGCAACGAGAATAAGAAAGATCCCTCCACCCAGGAACCCATAGACGGCCATGGCCACAGCGACTGCCTGACCCACGCGAACCGCCACCCTCGTGGCCCTCGCCCTGTCCATTCGAAGGGCCAACAGGGCCCGAAAAACTCTGCCTCCATCCAGAGGAAACGCAGGCAGCAGGTTGAAGAGGGCAAGAAAAGCATTCGTCACCATAAGGTACGAATATGCTCCGACGAAGCTGCGCTCGAGAATGACCGTCCCAAAGAAGTCCGAGAAGCTCAGGCTGTTCCAATCGATGACCAGAGGCAAGAACGCCAACATGATCAGGGTCAAGACCACATTCGATAGCGGTCCGGCGATGGAAATAGCGAGCTCCTTACGAGGCTCTTGGGGGATTTCTTCCATCGAGGAAATCCCCCCGATGGGGAGCAAGGTGATGTCCCTCACGTTGATGCCGTAGTGCTGCGCCACCCGGGAATGGGTCAGCTCGTGGATGACCACAAGCACGAACAGCAGAACGACTAGGAGAACTCCGTACAGGGCCCCCCATGCTCCACCTGGCTCCTCGACGACGCCCCAAAGGTAGGCGAAGTAGGCAACGATGAAGATGAAGGTGGCATGGATGCGCACCTCGATGCCGAAAACACGGAAGAGCCTAGCCGATAGCCTCATGACCACGGGTTTCCCCGTGCTTAGCCAGGACAAACAACAACTGCCGCTGGCTCATCCGGAGGCCGGACGGGCCTCGCTAATAAACGAGTTTGGGTTTGCGGAAGCGGCGTCCTACCCCCAGGCCCCTCCCAGCAGGCCCACGCCCGCCGCGAATGAATCCACGATGTGAACGCCGCCGTCCATGAGAAGTGTGGAGCCGGTCATGAAGTGCGAGTCGTCGCTAGCGAGGAAGACAAAGAGGCCTGCCACGTCTGCCGGATCGGCGATGCAGCGCAGGGGCACGTGTTCAGCCATCCGCTCGAAGACCCCATCCATGTCCGTCTGCAGAGCGTCCGCAAGCGGCTCGACGTTCATCTCCAGCATGCTGGTTCGTACCGGTCCCGGGCAGATAACGTTGCAGCGCACGTTATTCTTGCCGTAGTCCAGTGCCACCTGCTTGCTCAGATGGATTATCCCGGCCTTCGTCGTGCAGTAGGCCGGTCCACCGGGGACCGCGCGGACCCCAGCCAAAGACGCGACGTTGATGATCGACCCTCCGCCCGCGGAGATCATGTGCGGGATGGCGGCCTTCATCATCAGGAAGGGACCGGTCAGATTGTTCTCCAGCATCTTGCGCCAGATGTCCGGCTCCATATCCACGACGCCCTTGTTGATCTCGATGGCAGCGTTGTTGACCAGGGTGTCGAGCCGCCCATTGATGGCCAGAGCAGCGTCCACCATCTTCTGCGAATCATCCTGTTCGCGGCAAGACCCGGTGACCACGGTCACACTGCCGGT
>JAMDEO010000060.1 GCA_023483915.1 Actinomycetota bacterium | reverse complement strand
GGATCGAAGCCGTATGCGGGCGCTCGGCCGTCTCCTACTACCGGGAACGGGATCAACTGGTCAAGGACGCTGTCGAAAAACTCGGTGTGGCCGATGACCAGCTGCTTCCGGGCATAGATAAGGTGCAGGCCCGCCTCACGCGGGCGGAACAAGAACTCAAGAAGTTCATGACCGAGTCGGCGCGGGACGTCGTGCAGTCTCTGGTGGAGGCAGCGCAGGCACACGACGGCGTTAGCGTGATTGCCGGCGTCGTCGAGGCAAGGGATATGGACCACTTGCTCGCCTTGGTCGACCAGGTACGAGACCGCGCCCAGCCCGCCGTTGTGGCCTTAGGGGCCGCCGTCAACGGCAAAGCGGCACTCGTCGTGAGCGTCAGCAAAGAGGTCGAACACGTGGACGCGGGCCGAATCGTCCGGGAATCGTCCCGTATGTTTGGCGGTGGTGGCGGTGGAACCGCACAGCTGGGCCGAGGCGGCGGGGGAGACCCTGCCCGTCTCAAGGAGGCCGTCGAAGCGGTCCGTGAGGCCGTCGTGGGAGCTTTGGCGGGGTAGAATGCGCTTTCTCGGCGTAGACCTGGGGGAGGCTCGCACAGGGCTGGCTCTATCCGATCCATACGGGGTCGTCTGTTCTCCGCTCGAGATTGTCGAAGAGCGTGATCGCTACCGTTTGCTCCTACGCATCATGGAGGCGGCTCAAGACAACAGTGTCGACAAGATCGTTGTGGGACTTCCTCGTCCGCTCAAGGGGGGGACGAATCGTCAAGCCCGCAAGACGCTGGAGTTCGTTGAGGCATTGGCGAATCTGTCGGGGCTGGAGGTGGACACCTGGGATGAGCGGTTTTCGTCCAAGTTGGCGGAAGCTCACGGGTCCTCGGGATGGCCGAGAGACGCCGTGGCTGCCTGCTATATGCTGCAGAACTACTTGGATGCTCGAGCAAACCTAGGGGGCAAGACGTGACCGATCGGGACGACGACCGGGAAGCTGGGAAATCGCAGAGTGGCGTTCCGGGCTTCGGTTGGGATGATGAGTCTTTGGAGCCGCTGGGAACGTTGCCACCTCCGCGCCGTGCGCCCAACCGCAGGGGTACCGGCGGTGCCGGGAGAGTACTTATCGTTTTGGGGTTCGTGATCTGCGTGGTCGTCATCGTTGGGGCGGTGATCGGAGGTCTGCGTTTGGCTCAGGGGCGTCCAAGCAGTGAGACCACGACGACCTCCGCCTCGGCCGTGGCTACCGTCGTAGTGAAGCAGGGCATGGGGGCAAGCCAGGTAGGCCAACTTCTCCAGCAAGCCGGGCTCATCGATTCTTCATCTGCCTTTGTAGATTTGGTCCAAGCCCGGGGGACAGAGAACTCTCTGAAGCCGGGAACATACAGGTTGGACAAGGGCCAGCCGCTACTTGCTCTGGTTGAAGCGCTCGAGAAAGGAACCGGAGCGACCAATCTCAAGGTGACGATTCCAGAGGGCAAGGCCGCGGATCAGGTGGCGGATCTCTTGACCAAAGCAGGCGAGATCGATGGGGCCTCGTATTTGGAGCTGGCCAAGGAACCTGAGAAGTTCGTCGTGCCGAAAGTGGGAGACTCGGCTCCGGAAGTCCAGAGTCTTGAGGGTCTGCTTTTTCCCAGTACTTATTTTCTCGCGGAAGGCGACGGGCCTAGGCAGCTGATCGATGCACAACTTGCGGCTTTCGATGCAAAGACCTCGACTCTGTCCTGGAACAAAGCTGAAAGCTTGGGTGTGACGCCCTACCAGATCGTGATCATCGCTTCGATGATCGAGAAGGAGGCGAGTATCCCTGAGGAGAGGGCCAAGGTTGCAGCTGTCATCTACAACCGTCTGAAGAAGAAGATGGCGTTGGGCATCGACGCGACAGTACGCTACGCCCTGGGCAAATGGACCGGAGCATTGACTGATGAGGACCTAAAGGTCGATTCGCCTTTCAACACGCGGATCCAGAAGGGTCTGCCTCCCGCTCCCATATGCAGCCCAGGTGTGGCGGCCCTTAAGGCAGCTCTGGAACCTGCGAATGTCGACTACCTCTACTACGTGCTCACGGATACCAAGGGACATCATTTCTTCACGGCCTCGTACGATGAGTTTTTGAAGGCCAAGGAGAACGCGCCCCCACAATAGCGTCCTCGCTCGCGCAGGTTACTACTCAAGTTCTAGGAGCACCTTCGCCGATTGCTATAGTCTGAAGTCTCAGGCGCCCAGCTAACGCAACGGAGGTGGTGCTCATGTCCGACAGCTGTGCATTGCCGGTTTCGGCACAAACACGCTTGCTCGCGGTGATAGGTCACCCGGTCGGCCATTCGTTGTCACCACTGATGCACAATGCGGCTCTTCGGTATCAAGGTATTGACGCCATCTATCTGGCCTTTGACGTCTTGCCAGATGAGCTGGCCGTCGCCGTCGATGGACTGCGGGCTCTTGGCTTTTGGGGAGCAAACATTACCCTTCCCCATAAGGAGCAGGCGACCGACCTGATGGACAGCCTTGATCCGCTTGCGGAGCGAGTCGGGGCCGTCAATACCGTGGTGAACGAGCACGGGCGACTCGTGGGCTACAACACAGACGTGCAAGGCTTCTTGGAGGCGCTTCACGCGGTCCATCCAAGGGGAGCTACGGGTGCCGGATGCCTGGTAGCAGGCGCTGGAGGCGCGGCCCGGGCGGTGGTCGCAGGCCTCATTGCCGGCGGCGCCCGGGAGATAACGGTATTCAACCGCACCTCGTCGCGAGCTCATGCCCTCTGTGCCGCGGCGAGCCGCTGGGGAGCCGGCAGTTGTAGGGTGGTGGAGAGGGGGGATCTGGGTCGAGCCGCAGAGGAGGCCGACATCTTGGTGAACGCCACTTCCGTGGGATTGGGCGTATCAGTCAAGGAGTCCGTTATTCCTGTCGATACTCTGAGAAGTCACCACGTTGTGGTTGATCTGGTGTACGGGATGGAGCCGACGTTGCTCGTCAAAAGTGCGGTCGCTCGGGGAGCGGCCACAGTGGACGGTAAGCGTATGCTGGTAAGCCAGGCGGCCGAGTCATATCGGCTGTGGACAGGAAAGCCGGCTCCGTTTGAGGTTATGCGTTCCAGCGTTGAACGGGTAGGCAGGTGACGTGCTTTCTATGCAGCTACCTAAAGAGGAAACACTGCAACACGGCCTGTTGGGCAAGCGCACCGGCGAGATACTGATCGAGATGGGTGCCCTGACTCACGATCAGTTGGAGCAGGCACTGGCAGAGCAGAGGATAACTCACAGGCGCGTGGGGGAGATCGCGCTCGCCAAAGGGTGGGTGAAGAAGCACGAGTTGCTCCAAGCGTTGGCTCGGCGGCTGGGTGTGAAGTACGTGGATCTTCCCTCGGCCCGTGTTGATCCGGTGGCGTCAGATCTCATCTCCCAGCGAGACGCGCGCAGGTACGCTGCCCTGCCTGTCAGCTTCGTCAACGAGCACACCGTGCTCGTGGCCATGGCCGATCCATCCAACATCGTCGCCGTTGACGATCTACGTATCCTTCTCGGATTCGACATCGAACCGGCGGTGGCCGATCCGGAAGACCTCGTTGCGGCTCTGGCGAAGCTCCGGGTGTCCGACGAGCAAGTGACGGAGCAACTGGCCATGCGGACTTCCGAGGCGGAGGAAGAGGCCAGCCTGGAAGAGCTGAGGGACATCAGGGAGCAGGTCGATGCTGCTCCAGTCGTAAAGTTAGTTAATGGGATTCTGGCTCGCGCCGCGGATGAGAGTGCGTCCGACGCACACTTTGAACCCCAAGCCAAAGGGATGCTGGTCCGTTTCAGACACGACGGGGTACTGCACGAGACCCTCACCATCCCCAAAAGACTCCAAGCGGGCGTTACCTCCAGACTGAAGATCATGGCCGACCTTGATATCGCCGAACGGCGTGTTCCGCAAGACGGGAGGATCGGCCTCACTGTGGGCGGGCGTCCCATCGATATGAGGGTGGCTTCGCTACCCACGGTTTACGGGGAAAAGATCGTCATCCGCCTACTTGACCGATCGAATGTGATGCTGCGCCTGGAAGAACTGGGCTTTTCGGAGCAGGCTTTGTCCCGCTATAAGCGCTCCTTCACGAAGCCATACGGTGCCGTCCTCGTGACCGGTCCAACAGGTTCGGGCAAGTCGACCACCCTGTATGCGACTTTGAACATTCTTAACACTGCCGAGAAAAACATCATCACCGTCGAGGACCCAGTGGAGTACCGCCTCGCCGGAATCAACCAGGTGCAGATAAACCCGAAGGCGGGTCTCACCTTCGCTTCGGGCTTGCGGTCGATTCTTAGGTGCGACCCAGACATCATCATGGTGGGTGAGATCCGGGACCGGGATACGGCGCAAATTGCCGTCGAATCGGCCCTCACCGGTCACCTGGTGTTGTCGACCCTGCACACCAATGACGCGCCTGGAGCCCTGACGCGACTTACCGAGATGGGAGTGGAGCCTTTCCTCACGGCTTCCGCTGTGGATTGCGTCATCGCCCAGCGGCTGGTGAGGCGCCTCTGCGAGGCGTGCAAGGAGAAGTACCAGCCGACCGAAGAGATGCTGCAACGTCTCGGTTTCGAGGAGGAAACAGTGAGCCGATGGAACGACATCGTGTTGTACCGGGCCTCCGGTTGCAGTCGGTGCAACAGCACTGGATACAAGGGCAGGCTTGGACTCTACGAAATCATGATGGTCACCGAGGCTGTCGAAAGACTAATCGTCGACCGGAAGAGCGCCGATGAGATAGGCAGAGTGGCACGAGCAGAAGGCATGGTGTCGCTCCGCGATGACGGACTCGAGCGTGTTCTGCAAGGGATCACGAGCATCGAAGAGATATCCAGGGTGATCGTATGACATCGTCGTCCAGAGGCCGGAAGCGAGGGCGGAACTAGCCATGGATATGGCGGAAATCCTCAAGGAAACCCTTGACCGCCAGGCATCGGACCTGCACCTTGCGGTTGGACTACCACCCATGATCCGGCTCGACGGACGACTGGAGGGGCTCGATCTTCCGGTCGTTACTCCAAACGAGGCCCGAGAGCTCATCTACAGCATCCTGTCACAAGATCAGAGGCAGAAGCTCGAGACAGACTGGGAAGTCGACCTGTCTTACTCCCTTTATGGACATGCCCGCTTCCGAGTGAACGCATACTTTCAGAGGGGCTCACTTGGGGCTGCGCTGCGGGTTGTTCCCATTGTCATCAAGAACGTCGATGACTTGGGGCTGCCCAAGGTCGTCCACACGTTCTGCCACAAGCCTCGTGGCTTCGTGCTTGTCACAGGGCCCACGGGCTCTGGAAAATCGACCACTCTGGCGGCCATCCTGGACGAGATCAACAGCACGAGGACCGACCACATCGTCACGATTGAGGACCCGATCGAGTTTCTCCACCAGCATAAGAAATGCGTGGTGAACCAGCGAGAGGTTGGGACAGACACAAAGGCGTTTCCCAGCGCTCTCCGTGCCGCTCTGCGCCAAGACCCGGACATCATCCTCATCGGGGAAATGCGCGACTTGGAGACCATCCAGATCGCCCTTACGGCGGCGGAAACCGGGCACCTCGTTTTTGCCACCCTCCACACTCAGGACTGCCCGCAGACCATCGACCGCATGATCGACGTATTTCCGCCCTTCCAGCAGGAGCAGATCCGTGTGCAGATCGCGGCCACACTCGAAGGGGTGGTCACCCAGCAGCTGCTTCCGAAAGCCGGTGGTCAAGGCCGGACGGTGGCCTGCGAGGTTCTCATTTCCACTCCCGCCGCCCGCAACCTCATCCGCGAGGGCAAAACGCACCAACTTTACACAGTTATGCAGACGGGGGGCCAGTACGGGATGCAGACGATGAATGCCTCTCTGGCGGACTTGGTGCGGAGGAGTCAGATTACCAAAGACCTGGCCATGAAACGATCGTCTAGTCCCGATGACCTGGAAAGGCTCCTCCTTACCGGCGCTCCATGATCTGCAGCGCGCTGGAGTGGGGGAGAGAAAGCCGTTTGAGAGGAAACCCGTTCTTGGGTCTTGAGCGTTAGGTTTCTCGCGCCGATATAACAGTAAGACAAGTACTATCCAGCGACAGACATACAGGAGTGGAGACGGTGGCAACCTTCGTATATACGGCCAGACGCGACCGCGGTGGTCAGTTTACGGGTGAGTTGACCGGTGAAAATAAAGCCGCTGTTGTCGCCGAACTCAGGCGCAAAGGCTTCACGGTGCTGCGTCTGGAAGAAAAACGTGGCCTGCCCAGTCTGAGCCAGATCCTCGAGAGCTCAAAGAGAATCAAGATTCGGGACAAAGCGGTTTTCGCCCGGCAGTTTGCAACAATGATCAACTCTGGACTCGCCGTGCTGCGGGCTCTCAATGTGCTCGAGGCGCAAACCCAGAACGCGAGGCTTAGCCAGATAATCAGAGCTGTGCGCGAAGACGTCGAGGCTGGTATGCCGCTGTCTGACGCCATGGCTAAGCATCCGGCAGCGTTCGACCGCCTCTACGTCGCCATGGTGCGCGCCGGCGAGGCTGGTGGCGCCCTCGACCAGACCCTCAATCGCCTTGCCACCCAGCTTGAGAAGGATGACAGTCTGCGTCGCTCGATCAAGTCGGCGATGGCCTATCCGGTGCTTATCGCCTGCTTCGCGATCATGGTCATGATCGGCATGCTGCTTTTCATCATCCCCATCTTTGCCGGTATGTATAAGGACCTGGGCGGGCAGCTTCCCTCGCTCACTCGGCTGATGATGGGGATCAGCAACGTCCTTAAGGGCTATTGGTTTGTTGTATTTCCCATTTTGATACTGCTGGTGTGGATGATCATCAGACTGAAGAACACGGAGCAGGGCCGCCGCGGGTGGGATCGGCTGAAGCTGAAACTGCCCATGAAGGTCGGTCCGGTCATTCAGAAGATCGCGGTGGCACGGTTCAGCCGTACTCTGGCCACGTTGGTAGGTTCCGGCGTGCCGATCCTACAGGCCATTGAAATCACCGGTAAGACTTCCGGCAACAGCGTTATCGAGGAGTCGATGGTCGATGTGAAAGAGAGTGTGCGTGGCGGGGAAACTATTGCCAAGCCTCTCGGTCGGGTGCCTGTGTTTCCGCCGATGGTCACGCACATGATTTCAATCGGCGAGGAGACCGGCGCGCTGGACGCCATGCTGAACAAAATCGCTGATTTCTATGAAGACGAAGTAGACGCCGCAATCAAGTCTCTGACATCGATCATTGAGCCGATCATGATGGTGTTCGTGGGCGGCATGGTAGGGCTAATCGTCATCTCCATGTATCTGCCTATGTTCAACATGATGAACCTGGTCAAGTAACAAGACGTTCCTGTTTCAAGGCGCGAGAGGGGCGCCACAGGAGTCCGTTGAGCGGGGCGCCATACCGAAAAGTGCCGCTGCGATATGCGTCCCTATGGCGCCGTTTCTTTTCGGGCTTCGTCCCTTGAGCGTGCAATGCACGATAATGTCCATTATGTAAAGTAGGACGTGAGTTGCCCACTTACGGGTCGAACTACGTCGCGTCTACACTACCCTCCCGATACCCGATCCCGGTCATAGGGCCGCGCCCTCCCCCGGACCAGAGCCGACCCAGCGCAATCATCACAACCCGCAACCATCAAACGGCGTAGCTCAGGAGGCTGAACACGTCATACCCGGCCAAACGCCGTCGGCCGCCCAATTCGGTGAGTTCGATTATGAACGCCAGTCCGGCCACTACTCCGCCGGCCTGCTCCACGAGCTCTATTTTCGCGTGAGCGGTCCCCCCTGTCGCAAGAAGATCATCGTGAATCAGTACGCGCTGCCCAGGTTTGATGGCGTCCGTGTGCATCTCGAGGGCGTCCGTACCATATTCGAGGTCGTATTCGCAACGAGTTGTCTTCCAGGGCAGTTTTCCCGGTTTGCGCGCAGCCGCAAAACCTACACCTAAGGCGTAAGAGAGCGCAGCTCCCAGTATGAATCCCCGGGCCTCCGCACCGAAGACGATGTCAACATTTCGTTGGCGCCCATAGTCTGCGAGGCTATCCACGGCGAGGCGTAGAGCAGATGGGTCCTGCAGCATGGGCATGATGTCGTGAAAGAGAATCCCCTTCTTTGGGAAGTCGGGAATATGACGAATGTAGTCGCTGAGTTCCATGTTTCTCCCCGCCTGACATGCGCATCGTGATTTCTGTTTTTGAGGACGGCATGACCCCGAGCCATTGTACGCTGGCACGCGTTTGCGGCGGAAGAGCTTTGCTTAGAACGTGGTCACCAGGCGCCCCGAACGTCCTATAGCAGCTTGCGGAGTTCCTTGTATAGGAGCAGGTGCAGCAACTGCGAGAGAAGAGCTCCAAGGTCTTCCAACATCTTCTCTCCATATTCACGCTTGTCTAGATGGGTGGATCGGAGAGAAGGTGTTGTGACCTGGTCAATGAGTGCGGCTTCCCGCTCTGCTGAGGAACTGAGAAGGCGAAGATTTCGCGGTTCCACTCCGAACCGCGCTAGAAGGTGACATATGCGCGCAATCTCGAGATCGCTCTCGGTGAGCGCGGGGCCGGTGGGGCTCACTTTGTCGATCAGACGATACTCCGCCAGCATCCGGAAGAACTGCTCGTCTACCCCTGCCGCGTCCGGAGCCTCTTCGAGCGTATATGCGGGCTCTTCTTTCTTCAGAGCCGGCGTGGTACGAATGGGAGCCGAGGTAGCATCGAGCGGCCTGCCTGACACCGGCACCACAACTCTTTCCACCCTCTGGCGTATGACCTCGAGCGGCAGATACTCGTCTCTCTGAAGAGTCAGTATGGTCCGCAACCTACGTACGTCTGCCGCGCTGTACTTGCGATATCGCCCGGGAGTTCTTGCCGGGGCCAGCAGGCCGCGGTCTTCGAGGTATCGAACTTTGGTTATGCTCAGATCGGGAAAATCATGCTTCAACTGGGCGACCACCTGCCCGATGGTGAGCAGCTGGTCCGCTCTGGTCGCAGCAACCGCCGCTGTGGTCTGAGATGCTGAATGCGCTGCTTCCTTCACGGCCTTCGTCACCTGCCCTCAGTTTCAGGCTCATAGAACGCCAACTTGAACTTGCCGATCTGTAGCTCGTCTCGATCGGCAAGCCTGTGTCTCTCGATGCGCTTCCGGTTGACATACGTGCCATTAAGGCTACTGAGATCCTCGACCAGGAAGCCGTTCTCATCACGAATCACCCGCGCGTGATGGCGGGACACGGTGACGTCATCGAGAAAGATGTCGCTGTGGGGGCTTCGCCCTATCGTCACCACGTCGCCGGTCAGAGGGATAACCTCCCCTTCTCTCCCCCCACCAGCGCGGATCAGGAGCCCCGAGCCGCTGTGCAGCAGTTCTTGAGGCAGGAAACCTTCGTCCAAGTCGACACGGTCTGCTGGCGCGTACGTGATGGTCGTATCCGCTTGGTCTCCCCCGGGGAGCTTGGTGCCGCATCGGCGGCAGAAGTTGGAATCGTCCGGATTCTGAACGCTGCACTTCGGGCACTTGGCCATGCCGGTCACATCCCGCTATTCGGCCTCAGGGGCATCGGCTTTGGGTCGGGTGATGGATTTGTAGTCGGCGAATTGCTTCTCAATCTCACTCTCAATGGCCTTGAGAATATCGGGATTCTCGAGGAGTTGCGCACGCTTAGCTTCGCTGGTGTGAGCCACCACGTAATCGTCGCTCATGATGTCGTCGAGATGACGACCCTCGCGGGCCTGCTTGGAGATGTAACGAAGCACACGTTCGTCCACCACCTTTGCGGAGAGATCCCGGAAGCGTTCCTGAATGGGTCTCTGCGAATACTTCGCACCTTCCCCAGGTTTTGCGCCTAGCCGTGCGCCGGGGCCTGGAGCAACCCCACGCTCGGGCTGGTCGGCTTCTGCACCGCCCCTGCCGCTCAGAATTGCAGTGAGGGCGCTGATGTCTCCGTCCTTGAAGATGCCCTGTCCGGAGCCGTGCTTATCACGCAATCTTCGAACCATCTCTGCGCGGACGATGTCTATCTCCCCGTGAAGCATCCGTCTGCGCTTCGAAATCTCGCGTTCTTTCTCCGATAGTTGTTCGGCAAGGGCCTTCAGTTCGGCGTCGGTGTACGCCTGAATGTTGATCAAGCGCTCGAAACTGGTGTCATCCACTGCAACCACGTCCTTCTAAGTATAGTGGCGGCCCTGAAAACCTTCAACCTGAGGTGGAGACCTGGGAAAACCTTCCCAGTCAGAGACTCAGTCTCTGCGGAAAGAGCTACTCCTCCTCTTCCTCCTGGAGGAGTTGCTCGTATTCGTCCACGCTCATAAGATCATCCTGTTCGGCGGGATCGGCAAGCTGAACCTTGATCAACCACCCGGTCTCGAAGGGCGCCTCGTTGATCAACTCCGGAGCGTCGACAACCTCTTCGTTTACTTCGACTACAGAGCCGCTCAGCGGCGCATAAACGTCCGATACGGCCTTGACCGATTCGACCTCAGCGTAGGGCGCGCCTGCAGCGACGTCGGTTCCAATTTCAGGCAGCTCGATGTAGACGATATCGCCCAGGGATTCCTGCGCGAAATCGGTGAGTCCAAATACAGCAGTATCCCCCTCCACACGGGCCCAGACATGCTCCCTGTGGTACTTGAGGTTCTTAGGGTTCACATGCGCTCCTTTCTCGCCACAATCGGCTGGCGGTCATGATAGCACGACCTCAATAGCGGTCGAACTGGAACCGGAGTCTACTTGTATACTTGTGCTTCAGAGCATTCCGCCAAAGGGGGTTCCGTTGGCACTCCGCAGAGGCCTCATAATCAGCGATGAGCAGATGCAGCTTCTTGATGACGTCCTCGCGAAGTTAAGGCGGGTTTCCGGGTCGAAGTTTGTCGCCCTCATCTCCACGAGCGGTCAGCCCATAACTACATCTCCTGCAGAGGTGGAGTCCGACACTCTTTCTTTGGCGGCGCTGGCGGCAAGTTCTTTTGCGGCCACCAGGCAGCTGGCTGAGGTCCTAAGCGAGAGGGAGTTCACGCTTCTTTTCCATGAGGGCAGGGAATCCAATCTCCATGTGGTCCAAGTCAGTGAGCAGGTTCTACTTCTGATCACTTTCGGACACGAGACCCAGGTGGGCCGTGTCAGACTCTATACGACCAGGGCACTTGATGTGCTCAAGCATGTTTTTCAACCTGCCGAAGATAACTCAGGAGAGAAGGTACCGATCGACGCCGAGTATTCTCGGGAGGCAGACAAGGCCATCGAGAGTCTCTTCCCAGGAAGACATGATTGACGGGCGTGGGGGCGTAAATGGCTCTGATAAATCTCGCCGCCCGCGAGATCAACTACAAGATTGTCTACTACGGCTGCGGTTTGTGCGGGAAGACTACCAACATCCAGTACGTTCATAAGCGGGTCAACCCTGCCGCCAAGGGCCGGCTTGTCAGCATTGCCACGGAAGAAGAACGAACTCTGTATTTCGACTTCCTGCCCCTCTCGCTGGGAGACGTGAAGGGCCTTCGCACGAGATTCCACATATATACGGTGCCCGGCCAGTCATTTTACAACGCGTCTCGCAAGTTGGTTCTACAGGGTGTCGATGGCGTCGTGTTTGTGGTCGACAGCCAAGTCTCCAGGCTGGACGAAAACGTCGACAGCTATCTCAATCTGTGGGACAACCTCATGTGCCAAGGCGAGGACCTGAGCAAGCTAGGCGTAGTCATACAGATGAACAAGAGAGACCTAGGCGACATCTTCTCGGTTGCGGATCTGGACGAGCTTGTCAACCACACGTACTCGCCCGTGGTCGAGGCCTGCGCCCTTACCGGGGAAGGCGTTTTCGAGACCTTAAAGACGGTCTGTAAGCAGGTCATCGCAAAAAGCAACTAGCAGGCCGGGAGATACGCTCCTTCCGCCCCAGCGCGCCTTTGGGACCGGGATTGATTTTCCGCGTAGCCTCCTCGCTGCGTCCCGCCTTTCAGCTCGTCCTAGACTCATTGATCAAGCCCTGCAGCGTGTCAAGGTATTTCTTTGCCAGCTGATCAGCGCGGGTTCCATCACCTGCTTCCGCGTGAACGTGAAAGACGGGTTCTTCTGCATCGGGCAGGATCAGTACCCACTCCGACCGCTCAAGGAAGATCTTCACTCCATCAACCAGTGAGAGTCTTCCCTCACGCAATGTCTCAGTGAGACGGCGCATAACGGTTCCCTTCACGTCCCAGGGGCACTCCGCTTCCAGATGGGAGATGTAAGTGGCGGGAATATGCGCGGCCAACTGTGAGACAGGCGAGTCGGACGTGGACACTAGTTCGAGGATCTTTCCTAGGGCGAAAAGCCCGTCCATCGACGGTAGTACCGATGGGTAGATGTATCCCCCATCGACGGTTGCCGCGAAGATCGTGTTCGGCCTGGTCGCCTCGGCCATGGCCGAAGACTTGGCGTATTTGGTTCGGCGGATGGTGACCCCGGTCGAAGCGACCACCTGTTCCGCATGTCTGGTAGCGTGCAATGGCAATACCGCGAATCCTCCATGAGATTCACGTGCAGCGTTCTGAAGCAACAGCAGGAGTAGGGTGGCGTCGGGAATAAGCTTGCCTTTCTCGTCGACGACATAGAGATACTCGGCACCGGGATCGAGGATGGCTCCCAGATCGGCCTCCATGGCTCTGACCATCTCCCCCACTCGAGCGGCCGCCGTAGGAAGCGCCTCGACAAAGCTTACCCGCTTGCGACTCGCGCCCGCCGTGTTGAGGGAGACTGTCTCGACTCCCAGCTTCTCGAGCGTCGCTGAGAAGAAGAACGACGGCGCCGACGACGAGTAGTCCATCACGAGACGCGGTTGCCGGCCGCGAATGGCCACGGTATTCCAGTTCTCGAGGAGGGAATTTGTGTAGGTCTCGATAGCCCGGGGTGGGTACAGCACCATCCCCATCTCTTCATACGGCGCCCGCCGAAAATCTTCTCGAAAATACAGGTTCTCTATGGCCCGCTCTCGCTTGTTGTCCAGGGGGACTCCTGGAGATTCAGAGAAAAGGATCTCGATCTGCTCTGGGTTGTCCAGGCTCATTTGGACGTGGATGCCGCCGACGGCACTGCCACTCTTGATGTCGAAGCGGTTTATGGCGGAGGTGGCAACCGTGAGATCTCTGACGTTGACCCCAGTGGAATTCAGGCCGCTGATGATCGCCCGCTTGAAGACTCGGCAGGCGTGGTGGGTGTCACGACTCGTGGTCACGTGGGATCCCTGGGTGATGAGAGTGCCGTAAGCCATTGCCAATCGCATCGCCATCTCCGGCGTGACGTCCACATTTGCCAGGCCTCTCACACCATTGCGTCCGAAGAGCGTGCTCGGGCCGCGAGTCTCCCAGACGATTGAAGAACGTATGGCCGAATCCGGTTCGATGTTCTTGAAGGGGTAGATCTTGACGTTGTTGGCCACGACTGCATTCCGGCCGATGATGGACCGGTCCCCGACCGCTGCTCCCTCTGCGATATTTGCGTTCTCGTGGACTTCGACGGCATTGCCCAGAATCGCGCCGCTGACTACGGCCCCTGGAGCGAGGTAAACATTCTCACCGAGGACGGAGCCTCCCACCTGTGCTCCCGCGCGCACGACGACGTTATTGCCGAGCACCACGTGAGGAAGAATACGGGCTCCCGGCTCTAGTCTGACGTTCGCGCCGATGACTGCAGGGCCTTCCACACCATCCAGGCTATCGAGCGAGGCCGACTGCTCCACCCAAATGTTCCCGCGAAGCCTGACTCCCGGCATGGTGAGGCGGATCTTTCCATCCAAGGCGTCCCTGTTGGCCTGGAGGTACTGTTCAAGACTGCCGATATCCTGCCAGTAACCCTCGCAGACAGTTCCATAAAGCGGTTTTCGCATGTCGAAGAGCTTCGGGAACAGCTCGTGACTGAAATCGTAAGGTTGGCCCTCGGGCACGTGATCGAGCACCTCAGGCTCGAGGACATAGATGCCTGTGTTGACCGTGTCAGAGAAGACTTGGCCCCACCCGGGCTTCTCCAAGAACCGCTGAATGCGCCCACCCTCGTCTACGATGACCACTCCAAACTCCAGGGGATTCTCAACTGTTGTAAGGGCGATCGTGGCCATAGCTTCGCGCTGCTTGTGAAACTCGATGACTTTGGTGAGGTCGAAATCGGTGAGCGCGTCGCCACTGATTACCAGGAAAGTGTCGTCGAGAAGCTCTTTCGCAAGGCGGATAGAGCCGGCGGTACCCGCCGGGATTTCCTCGACTGTGTATTCGATGTGCATGCCTAGGGAGCCGCCGTCCCCAAAGTGATTCCGTATGAGCCTGGGGAGAAAGGCCAGGGTCATGACCACGTCGTTGATGCCGTGTCGCTGAACAAGCTCGAGAATGTGCTGAATGGTCGGCTTGTTGACGATCGGAACCATCGGTTTGGGCTGGTTCGAGGTAAGGGGCCGAAGCCGAGTCCCTTGTCCCCCTGCCATCACGACCGCCTTCATGTGGGCCTCCTCAAGCGCGAATCGGTTTTCGGAGTGGTCTATACCCACATAAGCAAAGTCAATTCGCGAAGGAAGTCGGGACGGCCGGATTTGAACCGGCGACCTTCCGGCCCCCAGCCGGATGCGCTACCAAGCTACGCCACGTCCCGACGCGCGACCAGTATACCAGGCTGAAGTCCGGTTACGGTCGCGGCAGTCCGGCTCATCTGCCTTCTATGCGTCCTCCTGGCGGGGCTCGCGGCTCATCAGGTCATGGACGCAGGAACGCACATCTTTTCCTTGGCGGATGACGGCAACTACGTTTTCCGTAATGGGGAGATCGATGCCCAGCTCCGCGGCCAAAGCTAGGATGGGCGGTGCAGTTGTGAGTCCCTCGGCGATCATGCCTATCTCTTCCTCGACTACGGCCGGCGAGTAACCCCGCGCGATCAAGTCTCCCGCCAGACGGTTGCGGGAATGATGCGACGTGCAGGTGCCCACAAGATCGCCCAAACCCGCGAGCCCGGCAAACGTCTGCGGCTTGGCCCCAAGGGCTCTTCCCAGCCTCGTCATCTCGGCCAGCCCTCTCGTGATGAGGGCTGCTCGAGCATTATCTCCATATCCCAGTCCGTCGGACATTCCTGTCGCCAAAGCAACGATGTTCTTGACGGCACCCGCCAACTCTACGCCTGCGATATCGGCGTTCACGTAGGCCCTGAGGACCTCGTCCGATATTAGTTCTTGCAGATAGCGAGCGTAGTCTATGTCAGACGAGGCAATGACCGATGCGGTTGGCTGCCCCAGTGCGACCTCTTCGGCCTGATTTGGACCAGACAACACAGCAACTGCAGGGGCGATTGACGCAAGCACTTCCTGGATGACCGTGCTGAGACGGGCGCGCGATTCCGGCTCTATCCCCTTCGTGAGGCTGAGTACGCCAACCCCCGGGGACAGTCTGGGACCAAGGGAGGCCAGGATCTGCTTGAAGGCCTTACTCGGCACCGCGATGACGACGAGCCGGAACGGCGACAGGTCTGCCTTGGGGTAGGTCGCATATTCGAGGGTTGCAGGTAGGGTGAGGAAGTCGAGGTAGTCAGGGTTGTGTCGATGCCTCCGCATATAGTCCATCTGCTCTGCTCGGCGCGCCATGAGCACGGTCGGTATGCCGCGGCTCACAAGATGCGTCGCAAAGGCGGTTCCCCAGGAGCCGGCACCTACCACAGCCACGCGAGGGGTCGCGGAGGTAAATGATGCATCGTCGCGGGTCAACCCTGTCCATCCTCGTGGGAACGACCGGAGGCCAGGGCGTCGCCGCAGGGGGGTCGTGCAGCGTTCCGATCTCTCCAGGGAAAGCTGATCCGCGGTTCCTTGCGCCTCCAGAGTCGCACGAAGTTTCCTCTGTGGGCCCAAAGCACCACTGCCGACATCAAACAGAACACCACGACGTAGGGCAAGGGTTGGTCGAAGACGACCCCGAAGATAGGGAGCAGAATCGTGCAGGTGATCGAGGCAACGGATACGAAGCGAGTCCCGAAGAGAAGGGTTAAATAGACTCCCACCAAGATGGCCATCGGTATGGGCATCATCCCAATGGCCGCTCCGGCGCCTGTCGCAACGCCCTTGCCGCCACGCCCCCTCAGGAAGACCGAATAGTTGTGCCCCAGCACACAGGCCAGGGCCACGAATACCGTCACCAATGGAGTGGAGAGCTCGCGGGCCAGAACTACCGGTGCAACACCCTTGAGGATGTCGACAAACAAAACAAAGAGCCCCAACTTCGGACCGAGAACTCTGAAAGCATTTGTCGTTCCTGCATTGCCGCTGCCGTGGCACCTGACATCCGTGCCCCTGCACCAGCGACCGAGGAACACGCTGGGCGAAAAAGATCCTATGACATACCCCAGGATGACCAGACCGATCGCCTCGAGAAGCAGGGTCGTGCTCAAGAGTAACGCTCCTCTTTGCCCTCAAAGTCGATGACCAGTGGTATCCCCCGCATGTCATAGTCATCACGCAGGCGATTCTCCAGATAATAAGCGAAAGGCTTGTTAACGAGAGCACGCGAGTTGACCATGATCTTGAAGCGTGGCGGGCGGGTGCCGTACTGCACGATGTAGAAGACCTTTATCGCCTTGACTCCCTTCGTCGCGGCCGGTCGCCGGCTGCGGACGTCCTCGAGCCAACGGTTCAGCTCAGCCGTTGGGATGTGCTGGCTGTATTTGTTGTACAACTCCCTGGCAAGGGGAAGTATGCGCTCGATACCCCTCCCGGTGAGAGCCGACACGGTAAGCCAGGGCGGCTTCATCTGGACCTTGGCCTTGACCCTGGCGGTTGCCATATCCAAGTCGAGCCGTGAGATGTCCCACTTGTTGAACAGCACGGCGGTGGCACACTTGGCGCGTTGCGCCTCGTAAGCTACCTGCAGGTCGAGGTCCACAAGTCCCTCGCTGGCGTCGACCACTACGAGGGCTACGTCACTTCTCTCCATCGCCCTGATCGCACGCAATGAGCTGTAGTATTCGACATCGGTTGCGGTCCGCTTGCCCGGTCGGCGAAGCCCAGCCGTGTCTACGAGGCAGATCGGTATTCCCTCGAAGGTCAACGGGGTATCAATGGCATCGCGTGTAGTCCCGGGCCGGTTGGAGACAATCGCCCTTCCATCGCCGAGCAGCGCGTTGAGAAGCGAGCTCTTGCCGACATTCGGCCGGCCGACGATAGCCACGCGAACAGTCGCCGGGGTTTCCACCACCGGAGCTTCCGGGGGCAGCGCAGCGACGACCACATCCAGAAGGTCGCCAACGCCCAAGCCATGCTCAGCCGAAACTCCGATCGGCTCTCCAAGACCGAGCTCCCAGTATTCATTGAGGTTGTCGCGCGCACTCTGGGCATCCTGCTTGTTCACAGCGAGAATGACCGGGATTCCGCTGCGGCGAAGGAGAGCGGCAATCTCGTAGTCCTGCGGAGACAGTCCCATCTTCCCATCGACAAGGAAAACTACGGCGGAGGCCTCGGTTACTGCTATGTGCGCTTGATGTCGCACCTTTTGGGAGAGGGGCTCATCGTTTGAGAGATCGATGCCGCCGGTATCTACCACGACAAAGTCGCGCCCGCTCCACTCCGCCTGGCCCTCCTTGCGGTCCCGCGTCACTCCGGATTCGGGGGCCACAACTGCTTCACGAGTTCCGGTAATGCGGTTGAATAGGGTCGACTTGCCCACATTGGGATAGCCGATGATCGCCACCTGCGGAAGGCCGTTGGCAAGCGCGGCCGCGCTCACGGGTCTATCTCCCGGACACGTCTGGCCACTGCCTTGATCTGCTCGGCAGGGGTCGACGCGCCGGCCGTTAGTCCTACTGTGTGAGCGCCCGTGAACCACTCGTCTTGAATTTCGCTGGGGGACTCCACGTGATAGGTTCGCGGTTGAACGCTCGAGCACATCTCGGCCAACCTACGGGTGTTGCCCGAGTTCCTCCCCCCTACCACCAATACCACGTCGACGTCCTCCGCCATGGACAAAGCGGCCGCTTGGCGTTGCTCGGTGGCACTGCAGATGGTGTTGTAGACCAAGAGCTCCCTGGAGCGGGGAGCCAGGTATGCGACCAGTCGGGACAGGCGTTCTTGAGATTGCGTAGTCTGCACCACGACGCCGATCCGATTCCCGGGCAGCCGGGCCGGCAAATCATCAGGATCTTCCGCCACGAGGGAACGAGCGCCGGCATAGGACTTCAGGGCAAGTACTTCCGGATGATCTCGCTCCCCCAATATCACCACAAGGTACCCCTGATCCTTGAGTTGCGCGGCTTTCTCCTGCGCGGATCTCACAAAACGGCAGGTGGCATCGAGAACCGTCAGGTTGGATGCCTCCAGCTGTTCTTTGGTCTCGCGGGGCACCCCGTGCGACCGAAGGATGACCGTCCCCGATGCCGCCTCCTCTGGAGAGGTGATTACCCCTACCCCTCGGCTTTGGAGCTCCGCAATCACCATCGGGTTGTGGATGAGCGGACCAAGGGTCTTGATGGGCCCGCGGGCCTCTGCCGCGGCATTTCGAGCAACCTCCAAGGCACGCTCCACTCCCCAACAGAAGCCCGCAGAGGAAGATATGCGCACATCCATGCCTGCCACTATCTGTCTCCCTGCTGGGACGTCGCGTGCCGCAGAGCCTCCTCGAGACGCATGCCCACAATTTCGGCCCGTGTCGCTCTTGGCAGGTCAGAATTGGGCATCTCTAGCGGAGCTCCGAAGCTGACCCGTACACTCGGCAGTCGAGGTAGGCGGTCTCGTATCACCCGCTCCGTTCCTTCAAGGACCGCGGGGACCGTCGTCACCCCATCCTTCAATGAGAAAAGGGTAACACCAGGACTGATAGGACCTAAAGTGCCATCCCGATGCCGGTGGCCCTCCGGGAATAGACCGAGCATCGCGCCCTGGTCGAGCACTGCGATGGCCCGGCGGACGGCCTCCCGATCGGCAGCCCCTCTTGCGATCGGGAACGCGCCCATAGCGGTGATGATTCTGCCGAGTGTCGCTACCTTCCATAGCTCGGCCTTTGCCATAAAGTGAATCTGCCGAGGGCACGCGACCCCGAGGAAGAATGGGTCCAGGTTTGAGCGATGGTTGGAGGCAAGGACGACGGCGCCTGCCGGGGGGATGTTTTCAGCGCCATAGATCTTCATGCGGAAGAGGAACTTCCAGACCGGCGGGATGAACGAGTACGCTACCCGGTAAAGCAATGTGTCCAGCGGGCTGCGCGCCATGCGGCTCAACGGCCACCGCCGCCGTTTGAGCGAGATGACGGACTCTGGGGCGTGGTCATCCCGGGCTACCTGCGGTGCGCGCCGAAGAGCTTCGGCACACACAGCGTCGATCACCTCTTGGATGGTGAGGCTCGTGGTATCGATCTCAATTGCGTCTTCCGCCCTGCACAGGGGAGCCAACTCGCGCCCCGAGTCGTAGGCGTCGCGGCGGGTAATCTCCGCGATTAATTCATCCAAGGGCTGAGTGATGCCCTTCTCGGCGAGCTGCAGTTGCCGCCGGCGGGCCCTTTCGGCCACAGACGCGGTGAGATAGACCTTCAAGTCTGCCCCGGGCACAACGACTGTGCCCATATCCCGGCCCTCCAGCACCAGATCGCCTTGGTCGGCCTGGGCGCGCTGTAGTGCCGTCAGCACCCGACGTACACCCGGGTCCGCAGACACCGCCGAGACGTTCTGCGAGACCAGGCCACCGCGAATCTCGGTGCTCACTTCGCGGTCGTCGACAAAAACGCGCGTGAGATCGTTCTCCTGCGGCTCCAACTTGATCCTAGCCTTGGCGGCGATGGCCTCGGCCTCGGGGATCCTATCGGGCACCAAGCCGGCTTCGAGGGCAAGGAGCGCGATCGTCCTGTACATAGCGCCGGTGTCCAGATAGCGCAGACGCAGGCGCTTTGCGACCTCTCTTGCAACCGTGCTCTTGCCCGAACCGGCGGGCCCGTCGATGGCGATAATCATCTCGGCGCCTCCAGCCAAACGGCACCGAGATCGCGCAGAGTGCTCATGAAGCCCGGGAAGGAGACTGCGATGCAGTGGGTATCATCGACAGTGACACCCTCTCGGGAGACGAGTCCGGCGATCGCTCCCACCATCGCCATGCGATGATCGCTTTCAGCGGCGACTGTACCTGCGCGCCAGGGAGAAGGCGTGCCGAGGACGTCCATGCCGTCCGGCAACTCATTCACCTGAACCCCAAGACCGGCAAGGATTCCGGCCATTACCCGCAGTCTGTCGCTCTCCTTAGCCCGCAATTCCGCAGCTCCGCGCAAGTGCGACCATCCTTGCGCGCGTGCGGCGGCGAGCAAGAACAAAGGAAGCTCGTCAATAAGATTTGGGACCTCTGAACTCTCCACCGTAGTCGCAACCAGTGAAGAGGAGCGCGCCACTATTCGGCCGACCGGCTCCGGCCCCAGCAGTTGGGTTTGCGTGACCTCTATGTCCGCCCCCATCCGTCTTAGGACGTCGAGTAGGGCAGTTCTCGTTGGGTTGAGTCCTACGTTGTCAAGGGTGATGACGGACCCGGGGGCAAGGAGTGCTGCAACCAGGAAGAAGGCTGCGGAGCTGAAGTCGCCGGGCACGAATACCGAATCTATGTGAAAGGTCTCCAGGGGCCAAACGGTCACCGCCCCGCGTCCGTCCGGGAGAACTTCGCGATCGACTCGTCCGCCGGCGTAGCGGATCATTCGCTCGGTGTGGTCCCTGGAAGCGGCGGGTTCGACGACGGTAGTCGGGCCGGCGGCGCGAAGGCCGGCCAGTAGTACACACGACTTGACCTGCGCGGAAGCCACTCGCATCTCATGCCTGATGGCGTGGAGATCTCCCCCGCGTATCGAGATAGGGGGAAGCGTGTTGTCTCGCCGGCCGCAAACGCTTGCGCCCATCGCGGCGAGCGGCCTTAGGATCCGAGCCATCGGACGGCGACGTATGCTTGCGTCGCCTGTCAGAACGCAAAAGAAAGGCAATGAAGCCAGCAATCCCGGAAGTAGCCGGATGAGAGTACCGGAGTTGGCTACGTCGATGACATTGGCCGGTTCAGAAAGGCCTCCCCAACCCCGGCCGTGGATGATCAGGCCCTCGCCATGTTCCTCCACTTCCACTCCGAGATCGCGAACGGCGGATACAGAGGCCATGGTATCTGCTGAGCGCAGGAACCCGGAAACGGACAGGGGACCTTCGTTGACTGCCCCAAGCAAGACGGCACGGTGAGAAACCGACTTGTCCCCGGGCACGCGCAGGGTCCCGCGCAGTCCGCCGTCGAGCGAGAGAAAGCGAGTGGACGCAAGATGCTCAGTCATGGTCATGACGTGCCTCCTCTGGGTTTGCGCCCTCGTTCACTCAAAGACGTCTCCCATCAAGCTAACGGCACTGGGGTATCCAAGGGCGTGAAGTAGCGATGCCGCGGTCTCCGCCGTTTCTTCTCCTGCGACATAAAGTATGAGATCCCCGCCGACGCTCCGGCTGACGTGATGGAGGGTAAGGTCCTCGACGTTGATCTCATGCTCTCCGAGGGTAGTCATCACCTTGGAGAGCACGCCGGGCTGGTCTGGAATGTGTACGGTGACGCGGTATAGAGTGCGCGGAACGATGTCCTCGAGCTCGAGGAGCTCCTCCCGGAAGATAGCCGCCGTATGGATGGAGGCTTCTATCTCGGCCTGGCCGGCGGTCTGGAGAAGAGAGCGGAAGTCCTCGAGTTCGGCAATCATCGTCGCGAGCGAATCGGCCAAGGCCTCACGGTTTTCGAGGAAGATGTCGCGCCACATTGGTGGGTTTGCCCCGGCCACCCTGGTGAGGTCTTTGAAACTCGGACCGACACAGTGGAGGGCCTTCCTTCCCCCAACCTGAAAGCCGCCGGCATGTTCCATGAGCACATTCGCAACTACATGCGGCAAATGACTGACTACAGCCATGATTCGGTCGTGAGCCATGGCGTCTATATGGCTGGGCTTCGCCCCGATATCCAAAAGGAAGCGCTGGAGCATCTCGTACAGTTTTGGGAAAGCGGCACCGGTCGTGCAAAGAAAGTAGGTAGCGCCTGCAAACAGGTCCTCTCTGGCATAGCGCACTCCTGACGTGGCGGCCCCGCAGATGGGATGCCCTCCGATGAAGAGGGACTTAGCCGTGGGAGAAAGAGCCGCGATGATCGCCGACTTCGTGCTTCCCATGTCCGAGATGAGCCGAGGGGGCGGTACTGCGACGGCACACTCTTCGACCAGTCCGGGTATGCTTCGCACGGGCGCAGCAACGACCGCCAGGTCGGCATATGCCGCAGCCTCGGCGGGGTTCGCGGCTTTCTCGGTGATGACCCCCAGGCGGAGGGCCTCTTCGAGTACGGCGGGATCCGCGTCATACCCAACGACCTGATCCACGGCCGCTCTTGCCTGGGCCGCCAACGCAAGGCTGCCGCCCATGAGGCCCACTCCGATGACGGCCAACCGGTGGATGCCGCTGTGTTGACGGGGATCGGCCACGCAGCGACTACCCCAGGGTCTTGCCGGCCCAGTCGATGATGTCCTGGATACGTTTGCTAACGCGGGCAAACTGACCGGGATCCAGGGACTGGGCGCCATCGGACAGTGCTATCTCCGGCGTTGGGTGCATCTCGATCATTAGGCCATCTGCCCCCGCTGCGATTGCAGCCAGGGAAAGAGGCTCCACCAGATCCACCTTGCCCGCCGCATGGCTCGGATCGACCACAACAGGAAGGTGACTCCGCTGCTTCAGAATGGGCACCGCGGAGATGTCCAATGTGTTGCGGGTCGCCATCTCGAAGGTGCGGATTCCCCGCTCGCACAAGATGACATTGGCGTTGCCTTCCTTGAGGATGTACTCCGCGGCCATCAACAACTCGTCGATGGTGGCCGCCAGCCCTCGCTTCAGAAGGACGGGGCGTGACACCTCCCCCACGGCGGACAGGAGCTGGAAGTTCTGCATGTTGCGGGCACCGATCTGGATGATGTCACAGTACTTGGCCACCGCCTCCAGGTGACGCGGATCCATCAGCTCGGTGACGATAGGTAGACCGGTCGCTTCTCTTGCTTCAGCCAGAATCTCCAAGCCCTCCACTCCAAGGCCCTGGAAGGCATACGGCGAGGTGCGTGGCTTGTAGGCTCCGCCTCTTAGCATTGTGGCGCCGGCCTGCTGCGCTGAAACCGCAGCTTCCAGAAGCTGCTCCCGCGTCTCCACAGAACATGGGCCGGCAATGAGGGCGACATGGCCCCCTCCCAAGCTCGTGCCGCCGACCGTGATTACAGTGTCACTACGGCGAAATTCCCGGCTCACGAGCTTGTAGGGCTTGAGTATGGGAACAACCTTGTCAACACCAGGATATGCCTCCAAGGGCAGGCCCGCGATGACGTCCCTCTCCCCCACGACGCCGATCACTGTAGCTAGGTCACCCGTCGAAACATGTCCCCGCGCGCCGGCGCTATCAAGCCGCTCGAGTATTCGGTCCACGTCCTCGCCGGTGGCCGATTCCTGCATAACTATCATCATCTCGGTGCTGCCGATGTCCATGTCAACTCTCCGGACTCAAAGCGTCGGCATCCGTACTGGTTGAAGGATGCCAAACCCGCCTAACCTGTGAGTGGCGCAACTCATCGATCGCCTTCAGGAAACCATCGTTCTCTCGAACTTCACCTATGGTAACCCGAATCCAGCCTGGACAGCCCATCGCGTGCCCAGAGCGGCTCGCGACGTCCACCAAGAGGCGGCTTGCCATGCCAGGGTACTCATTCGGGCCTGGGATCGACCAGAGTATACCGTGCGGCCTCCTTGAGACATTCCACTTCCGAATGGGAAAGCGGGCGGACCTGTCCCACGGCCAGTCCTTCGTCGCTGAGACCGTCGAATCTGGTGCGGTGCAGCGAAACAACCCGGTGCCCCAAGCTCTCCAGCATCCGGCGGATCTGCCGCTTGCGGCCTTCTTGGAGCACAATTCGCAGCATGGTCATGGGCGCTTTGGGGGGAGAGTCGACACGCCCCATTACATCAACCCGAGCGGGGGAAGTAAGGCCATCTTCGAGCTCAACCCCGTGGCTGAGCCGGCCCAAGTCGCTGGTCGAAACCGATCCTCTTACGGTGACCACGTACTCCTTCTCCACGTGGTGGCGCGGGTGAAGCAAGCGGGACGTCAGCTCGCCGTCGTTGGTGAGGATGATGATCCCAGTACTGTCAAGATCCAGTCTCCCGACGGGAAACACTCGCCCCCGGGCCGGCACGCTTTCAACCACTGTTGGCCGGCCTCGTGGATCCCACGCAGTGCTCACGACTCCCCTGGGTTTGTTCAAAACCCAATACTCCGGCGGTTCCCAGGAGACTTCCCGGCCATCCACCGCCACCCGCTGAACATTCGGGTCGACGGAAGACCCCAGTTGCGCCACCAGCCCGTCTACCGTGACGCGTCCGGCCCGGATGAGGTCCTCGCAGTAGCGACGGGATCCTAGGCCGCTTCTCGCCAGGTACTTTTGCAGCCTCTCCGCGCCTGCTGCCATCACTCGGGCGCGCCGAGCAGTCCCAGGCGGCGGCGCAGGTCGTCCTTCTGTTCTTCGGTGACTGCGAAGCCTTCCAGTCCCGGCAGATCGTCGAGGTCGGCGAGGCCGTACATGGCTTCAAAGCGCGGAGTGGTTCCATAGAGGACTGCGCTGCCCGCGCTCTGCGCCCTGCCGACTTCCGTGATCAGTTCCCGCTCCAGCAGCTTCTGCACCGGAGAATCCGAATTGACCCCCCGGATCTCAGCGATTTGCCGTCTGGAGGCGGGCTGCAGATAGGCAATGATGGCGAGGACCTCGACCGCGGCCGGTGAGAGCCTGGAGACGTCGTCTGGAAGCTCGAAAAGGGCGCTCACGGCGACTTGGCACGAGGGACTGGTGCGAAGAGCCCATCCACCCGCCAGCCGCACAAGCTCAAAGCCTCGGTCTCCCCCGCGGGGAAACTCCAGTTCCAGCTCCGCCAGAGCTGCCTCGATTGTCGCCACTGCCACGGGTTCCGAGCCGGATAGCGCGCTGGCCAGGGTTTGCACGGTCAGTGGCGAGCCAGATGCAAAAAGGAGGGCCTCCACGTTCTTCTTGATCGTCGCAAAGCGAGGCTGGGACTCTTCGAATCGGTCGAGGGCAGGGTTCTCCATTAGGCGGTCTTTCTGTCTTGTGCCACTCTTACAGTAATGTCACCGAAAGCCCGCGCCTGAGACACACGAATCTCGCCCTTGGCAAGGAGATTGAGGAGCGCAAAGAGAGAAACCGCCTGTACCAAGGGTTCCTCTCCTCCAAATACGGTGTCGAAAGAAAAATGGCCGCGTCTCGCCAGCACTCCGCGAACAATGCTGATCTGACGCCTTAGGTCAACCTTGATCTGGGCCAAATGAGCGGCATCTGGCTGGCGCTTACTGTCCAGAAGCCGGACCAATCCGTCGCGGAGCTCCATCACATCTCCACTCCCCGCAATCTCCTCCAGCGGCGGAAGGCGGCGCCTGGAATCGCCGGCCGGCGGACGCATGATCGCACCGCAGTTCAATTCCGCGAGGTGACGGAGGCTCTCCGAAGCGGACTTGAATTTGCTGTATTCGAAGAGCCTGGTCAATAGCTGGTCGCGGGCCTCTTCCGGCGTGAGTTCCCCGTCCAGCTCGAGGGACGCGCCTGGAAGCAGCAGTCTGGATTTGACCTCCACGAGCAGGCTCATCAGGAGAAGGAACTCTGTCATGTCGTCCCAATAGTCGTGTGTCCCCTCGGCTTCCATCTGGTCGAGATAAGCCAGGATGATGTCAAGAAGAGGCACTTCGAGCAGGTCGATCTCCTCTTTCAGAACCAGGGAAAGGAGAAGGTCGAACGGCCCCTGATAGACGTCGAGCTCTAGATCGAGGGTTCTCACTCGTGACCAGGGTCTCTTCTAGAAATAGCCGGGGAGCAAGGCCCTGAAGAGAGCGTCATATCCTCTACTCAGAGAGTCCCCGAGGGGCGAATATGCCACGATCACCAAGAGGGCTATCACGATATACATTCCATAGCGGTCTATGCTGACCCACGCTTCGTAGGCACGGCGGGGCAAGAAGCCACCCAGCACGCGCGAACCGTCCAGTGGGGGGATGGGAATGAGATTGAAGATCCCGAGGACCACGTTGACTTGAAAAGCGAGTATCAGAATGATCCCGACCGCAGTGCGGATACTTCCCGGCTGGATCAGCGTCGATCGCAGCAGCATGAGGATCGCCCAAAAGATCACGGCGATAACGAAGTTGGTCAGCGGTCCTGCAACGCCGACAAGCGCCATGCCCTTCTGTCGATTGCGGAAATAGTAGGGTGAAATAGGTACGGGTTTCGCCCAGCCGAAGATGAAGCCTCCCGCAAGGTATGTGATGACGAACATCGCCGTCCCGATGGGGTCCAAGTGCCGCAAAGGATTGAGGGTCAGCCGGCCTCGGGACTTTGCCGTGGGATCGCCCAGCCTGTAGGCCACATATCCATGCGCGATCTCATGGAGCATCATCGAAAGTAGAAGAATGGCAACGAGAGGAATAAGGTACTGCCAGCGGCTCATCTTGTGCTTCCCACCAGCTGCCGCGCCTGCTCCAACTCGGCATCGCGTCCTTGGATCAATCCGTCCACACGCATCTCCTTGATCTTCTCCAACACCCGCCCAATCGCTGGATCTCGCTTCATGCCCAGAGCATGGAGATCATCCCCGGTGATGGAGATCGTTCGGTGCCGTATATCCGTCAGGTACCGGCGCAGGTGGTCCTGCGCCTGCTCACTCTCCAGGCCGGCGAGCGCAAAGACCAGGGCCTCGATGGAGACCTTCTGCAGCCCCTTGTATATCTCCCAGTCCGTCATGCCGGCCCGCTCGAGCTGCGAAGCCACATGGGGACCTATCACCACGCCCTGCCTCACCACTGCACTGTCGGATCTCTTCAATCTAATCTTGTCCAGCCACATGTAAAGTTCGTCATGATTCATGTTCCTGGTGACGGCCATCAGGCGCAGCCGCCAGGGTACCACTTCCTTGCCTAACCCGAGCTCTTCCACGCAGGAATCCAGCTTTCTGACTAGTGCCACTGTCTTGACTCCTGTGGCGAGCTTGGGATGGACCTCGCGGGCCACCCCGAGCTCAAAGAGTCT
>JAMDEO010000112.1 GCA_023483915.1 Actinomycetota bacterium | reverse complement strand
ACCAAGCGTGAAGAGGTGGCCGAGCGGATCCGCCAAGCGCGCGAGTTCGGAGACATCACCGAGAACTCCGAGTATGACGACGCCAAGAACGAGCAAGCCATGCTCGAGCACCGCATCAGCCTCATTCAGGAGAAGTTGCGCCGCGCCCGGGTGATCAGAGAATCCGATATCGACACGGAAAAAGTCAGCGTTGGCAGCACCGTCACTCTGCGCGACGTCAAGGGTGGAGAGATCCGTATATATACGCTGGTTGGGTCGGCTGAAGCCGATCCCGCTCGTGCCCGGCTTTCCAATGAATCTCCGGTGGGCCAGGCTATCATCGGTAAGAAGGTGGGCGACACCGTGACGGTTCCGGTTCCTGCGGGATCTCTCAGCTACGAGATCCTGGCCATCGGAAAGATGTAGGAAATGGAGACTCCGGACATCCCGGAGTGGGAACGCGACCGGCTCGCCAAGGTTGACCGCCTGCGCGACACCGGCATCGAGCCTTACGCCCGCAGCTTCGACCCCCGCACCCACCTGGGTGAGGTGGCCGCGAGACACGCCGGTCTCCGCTCCAGCGAGAAGGAAGAATCCGCGCAGTATCGGGTCGCCGGCCGGGTCATATCCAGGCGCGAGCACGGGAAAGCCCTATTTGTCACTCTGCGTGACGGCTGGGACGACCTCCAGGTCTATGCAAACGTCGACACCCTCGGGGAGGCTTCGTTCCGGCTCCTCACGGATATTGACGTGGGCGATATCGTCGGGTGTGTGGGTCATGTCTTCAGGACTCGGCGCGGCGAGCTGACCCTCTTCGCCGAGTCCTGGGTGCTTCTGACCAAGTCTCTGCGCCCTCTCCCTGAGAAGTGGCATGGTCTCCACGACCGGGAGACGCGCTATCGCCAACGCTACGTCGATCTCATCGCCAATCCGGAGGTTGCGTGGCAGCTTCGCGCGCGCGGCAAGCTGGTATCGGCCATGCGTCGGTACCTGGAGGACCGGGGCTTCGTAGAGGTGGAGACTCCCATCCTGCAACCATTACCCGGCGGAGCCCTGGCCCGACCGTTTGTCACTCACCACAATGCGCTCGACACCGACCTCTATTTGCGCATTGCTCCCGAGCTCTACCTCAAGCGGCTGATGGTTGGAGGATTCGACCGCATTTTTGAGATAGGAAAGAATTTCCGGAACGAGGGTATCTCGCTGGTTCATAATCCGGAGTTCACCATGATGGAGCTCTACTGGGCCTACGTCGACTATAACGCCATCATGGAGTTGGTGGAGAACATGATCCCTGCCCTAGCCTTGGAGGTCACGGGCGGGACGCAGGTCGTCATAGGAGATAATGCCATAGAGCTGGCACCCCCCTGGCCGCGGCGTACCGTGGATTCTTTGCTCGAGGAAAATGTTGGTCTCTCTCTTGCCCAGATGCGGGCGGAAACTGGAGCGGCAAAAGCTGCTCTGGCAGGGCGGCGCGTCGACGTCGAGAACCGCGACACTTTTGCCACCCTCGTGGACAAGGCGCTCAAGCACGTCATCTTCCCTGCTCTCATTCAGCCGACCTTCGTCATCGACTATCCCTTGGAGCTAAGTCCCCTCGCCAAGTGCAGCCCGGACGATCCCCTCATCGTGGAGCGCTTCCAGCCCATAATCGGCGGCAAAGAGATGGGGAACGCCTTCTCCGAGTTGAACGACCCCGTGGATCAGCGCAGGCGCTTCGAGGAGCAGGCTCGCAACAAGGAAGCCGGAGACGAGGAGGCTCACGCTCTCGACGAAGATTTCCTGCGCGCGTTGGAATACGGCATGCCGCCCGCGGGCGGCCTGGGCATCGGCATCGACCGCCTTGCCATGATGCTTCTGGGCGCAGAGTCCATTCGCGACGTCATCCTGTTCCCGCAACTCCGGCCGGAGAGGTAGCAAGAGCCTCATCTGAGTCGAGCTGGAGCAGACTACCCCGAGGCCAGGCCCCGCGCCGCTGATACCCGTTATGGTAAAATTCGAGGCGCAATTTTGTGATCATTCCCGGCGGAACTGCCGATACAACCAGCAAATGTTCTTGCCGGTGACCGGCCGCGTTTGTGGTCGCCCTTTTGGAGGAGGACCGGGTGTTTGCAGACGAGTCACCCGAGTGGAATCTCGACTTCGACAATTCCGACACTTGTGAGGAATGTGGGGAAGTCGGGGCTGTAATCCATCTGCTCCGCGTGGAGAACGGGAGCGTTTCACATATCCGCTTGTGCCAGAAGTGTGCAGAGAATCTGGCGGGCCGTACCGAGGGCATGGCTTTGGTTCTCGCCGTGCCCGCGATCGTAGGGAGGGTGGGCAAAGCGAAGGAGAAGGGCGAGACCGGCCCCTCGCCGGTGCCGACTTCCGACTCCCAAGTGTGTACCGTGTGTGGGACGACGCTTGCTGACGTCAAGGAGACGGGCATGGTGGGTTGCAGTGTCTGCTATCAGGTCTTTGGCGATCATCTACGCAATGTGGTGCAGGGCGGCGAGGAGCCTCCCGCTCATCTCGGCAAGGTCCCGCGCCAAGGCTCGGCGAGCGACATCCATCGCCGCGAGGTCATGCGGCTTCAGCGCATGTTGCGCGAACTCGTGGAATGCGAGCGCTTCGAAGAAGCGGCGAGCGTCAGAGATCGGCTGAGTGAATTGGAACGGGCCGCCCCCGGAGGGTCGGTATGAGCGCGGCGGCGCTAAAAGCCTCTGGTTTGGGCCTTTCTCGCAATGAGACCGGCATCCGATTCCCGCATGCGGAAGAGGCGACTGCACTCGAAGACCTGCAGCAAAGGGTAGAGGCTGCGCTGAAGAATGGCGGCTGGGACGAGCCCTGGAGGGTCCATGATCTTGAGGAGTTGTCCCCGGCCGAGATGACCTATCTGGTTGAAAAGGGCCTTATGTCTCCGGGCTTCGCCGACGGCACGGGCGAGGGCAGAGGTTTTGCTGTCTACGGCGACGAGGTGGCTTCGCTCGAGATCGGCGGCGGGGACCACTTGCGCCTGCTGGGGTTCCGCACCGGCGATGAATTGTCCGTTCTGTGGTCGCTCCTCAGCCAACTTGATGACCGGTTGGAAGGCACAATCAACTACGCCTTTGATCCGTGCTGGGGATACCTTACCAGCCATCCTGAGCAGGCCGGGACGGGGCTGCGTATCTATGCCACCCTGCACGTTCCCACCTTGATGCTCACCGGGCGATTGGCCAGCATTGCTCTGGAACTTGTGGCCTCGGGAATGGGGCTGAGCCCGTTGTGGGGCGGTGCCGGGGGAATTATCCAAGTTTCTAACCGCGGTCGCCAGGGTAAGCCTGAAATCGAGACCATCCAAGAGATCGAGGATATCTCTCGCGACATCGTCGAGAAAGAACGCTCCGTGAGGAAGATGTTCATGCGTGAGAATCCCATCCAGGTCCGGGATCACATCGGGCGGGCGATCGGCCTGGCCCAGCACGCATGGAACATGTCTTTTCCGGAATGCGTCAACCTGTTGTCGGCTGCAGAAGTCGGTTTGGAACTGGGTTTGGTGGATGTTCCCGGCCTGGTAGGGCAAGCCGCCTTTGACGCTATGCGCAGGCTTCAGCCCGCGCATGTAGTAATGGAACACATGGAAGCGAAGCAGAGCGGTCTCGAAAGTCCAGAAATAGATCAAGTTCGGGCTCGGATGTTGCGAGAAATATTCGCCGGTGCCCGTGTTCTGTCATAGGAGGCTGCTGAGAAATGACGTTTCGCCACCAGGGTGCGATGGGCGAGTGCGAGAGGAGGACGCAGGGAGCGCGCGTGGCAGCGCTACGAAAGCGACCGAGGACGTACTATCGCGCCGCCCAGTGCGTTCTGGTGGCCGAGGCTTCGTTTCTCAGCAGCCTAGCAAAAGTGAGGCATGATGTTTGAAAGGTTCACAGAGAGAGCTCGTCAGGTCATAGTCCTGGCCCAGGAAGAGGCCAGGACCCTGCGGCACAACTACATCGGCACCGAACACCTTCTGCTCGGGCTCTTGCGGGAGGCCGACGGGGTGGCTGCGCGGGTCTTGGGCTCTCTGGAAGTCAGTCTGGAAGAGGTGCGGGGCGAGGTGGCCCGCATCGTTGGAGAAGGCGAGCACGAATCACAGGGACAGATCCCGTTCACCCCCAGGGCGAAGAAGGTCTTGGAACTGGCTCTGCGCGAGGCATTGTCGCTGGGCCATAACTACATCGGCACCGAGCACGTCCTGCTGGGGCTTGTGAGGGAGAGCGAGGGTGTCGCCGCCCGCATCCTCAACGACCTGGAGGTTGATGCCGACCGGGTGCGCCAAGAGGTCATGCGCGTGCTGGCAGGACCCAGCAGGCGCCAGTCGCGCAGCAGTGCCGCCGAAGCGGTGGCCTCCGAAACCAAAGATCGCAAGAGCTCCAAGGTGCTCGACCAGTTCGGCCGCAACCTTACTAAATACGCGGAAGAGGACAAGCTCGATCCCGTTATCGGCCGCGAGACCGAGATCGAACGCGTTATGCAGATCCTTTCCCGCCGCACCAAGAACAACCCCGTCCTCGTCGGCGAGCCCGGGGTCGGCAAGACGGCGGTTGTGGAGGGCCTGGCGCAGCGCATCGCCAAAAACGACGTGCCCGGGCTGCTCAAGGACAAGCAGATCTACACACTGGACCTGGGCGCCCTCGTGGCGGGTTCGAAGTATCGGGGCGAGTTCGAAGAGCGTCTCAAGAAGGTCATGAAGGAGATCGGCGAGAGAGGCGATATTATCCTCTTCATTGACGAGATTCATAACCTCGTGGGCGCAGGGGCAGCTGAAGGCGCCATCGACGCCGCTTCCATCCTCAAGCCGGCTTTGGCCCGGGGCGAAGTGCAGACCATCGGTGCCACCACTCTTGATGAGTATCGTAAACATCTGGCCAAAGACGCCGCCCTCGAGCGCCGTTTCCAGCAGATCTTGGTGAAAGAGCCTACTGTCATCGAGACTAAGAAGATACTGGCCGGTCTGCGTGAACGCTATGAGGCTCACCATCGGGTCCGCATCACCGATGAGGCCCTAGATGCCGCTGCCTATCTGGCCGACCGGTACATCAGCGACCGCTTCCTGCCCGATAAAGCCGTTGACCTCGTCGATGAGGCCGCGTCGCGCAAGCGTATCCAGAATATGTGCGCTTCGCCGGACCTGCGCGAAGTGGAGGACGCCATCCTAGAGGTGCGGCGCGAAAAGGAGGCCGCTATCGAGGTTCAAGACTTCGAGAAGGCTGCATCCCTGCGGGATCGCGAGCGCAAGCTCCTGGGCCGTAGGCGCGAGCTGGAGGAGAAGTGGCAGGAGTCCGATCAGGGAGTCGAGATTTCCATTGGTGAAGAAGAGATCGCGGAAGTAACCGCTATGTGGACCGGCATCCCGGTGGCGAAGCTGACCGAGGCCGAGACCCATAGGCTGCTGCGCATGGAAGAAGCTTTGCACAAGCGGGTCGTGGGCCAAGACGAAGCCGTGCGCGCGGTGTCGCGGGCCATCCGGCGTTCGCGCGCGGGTCTCAAAGACCCTCATCGCCCATCCGGCTCGTTCATATTCCTGGGACCCTCCGGCGTGGGCAAGACCGAGCTGGCGCGGACCCTGGCCGAGTTCCTCTTTGGCGAGGAGTCGGCGTTGATCCAGGTCGATATGTCGGAGTTTATGGAGAAGCATGCGGTAAGCCGTCTGGTCGGCTCGCCGCCTGGATATGTCGGCTACGAGGAAGGTGGACAGCTCACCGAGTCGGTGCGCCGCCGGCCCTACTCAGTGGTCTTGCTTGACGAGATCGAAAAGGCTCATCCGGACGTGTTCAACATCCTCCTACAGATCCTGGAGGACGGCCGTCTGACGGACGCACAGGGGCGGGCGGTGGACTTCCGCAACGCCATAATCATCATGACGTCGAACATCGGTGCCAACACGATTTCCAAGGGTCAGACCCTGGGCTTCGGGGTGGCGTTGGAGGAAGGCGGCCTGCAATACGACGAGATGAAAACGCGGGTCACCGGCGAGCTCAAGAAGATCTTCCGGCCCGAGTTTCTCAACCGCGTCGATGAGGTCATCGTCTTCCGCAAACTGTCCCGCGAGGAGATCGGTAACATCGTGGACCTCATGATGTCGCGGGTCGAGGACCAGCTCAAAGACCGGGAGATCGGTCTGGCCCTCACTCCGGAAGCGAAGTCGCTTCTGGTCGACGTGGGCTACGATCCGACGATGGGCGCGCGCCCGTTGCGGCGCGCCATCCAGCGCCATGTCGAAGACCTGCTCGCTGAAGAGGTC
>JAMDEO010000062.1:8798-27361 GCA_023483915.1 Actinomycetota bacterium | reverse complement strand
TAGGGAGACCCCGACCTTACCGTTCTCCGAGACGCGATCCGCATCTTGCGTGCCCTAGACCGCGAAGAGCACATCGACCTCGTGTACTTTGGAGGCCTACGTACGGGAACAGATGTTGCCAAGATCCTCGCCATCAACTGCCGAGCGGGCGTGTTCGGTGCGGCGATGGCCTTCGCCCTCGGGGGGGATCGCCTCGGCCGCCGATTCGTCTTCGACAGCCAGAACGCGCATGCGGATCTTGGCCGAGCGGGTCTAAACTGGCTGGCCGCGTCAGCTCAGGAGACCGCGATGATCGCCCGGAGCGTGGGTAAGACAAATGTCCACAACATGGAGCCGGAGGATCTACGCTGCATCACTTTGGCAACGGCCGAGGCCATCGGCGTTCCCCTAGCCGCGAGCTAAGAACGATCTCGTACGAGGTGCATTACGGAATCGGGCGCCCGGGCGCGACGCTATTTGGTAAACTGCCCGTTAATGGATATCACTGTGGAAGTAGCATCCAAGACGGTGGAAGAGAGGGCGGCACCCGAGCGTGACTCTTCCCTTGAGGTTGCTATAGGCCGTGAGGTTCGCGCCTTTCGAAAGAAGCTGGGGCTAAAGGTGGCAGAGTTGGCCGAGGCTGCAGGACTCTCGGCCGGCATGCTCTCACGTATAGAGAATGGGCGAAGCTCGTCGTCACTGGCCACCCTCAAGGCTTTGGCCGAGGCCCTCCACGTTCCCGTAACGGCTCTGTTTCGTAGGTACGACGAGGAGCGGGATGCTACTTTCGTAAGAGCCGGCGAAGGGTTAACGATAGAGCGGCGGGGCACTAGGGCTGGATACCGCTACCAGTTGCTTGGGCATGCTGTAGGCAAGAGCATCGCCGTGGAGCCCTACTTCATCAGCCTTACCAAAGACTCCGAGGTGTTCCCAGCCTTCCAACACGCGGGGATGGAGTTCATCTACTGCTTAGAAGGCAAAGTCCTCTACCGCCACGGCAACAAGAACTACACGCTGGGCCCCGGTGACTCCCTATTCTTCGACGGCGACGTGGTCCATGGCCCAGAGGAATTGCTCGAGACGCCTCTCAGATTCTTGTCCGTCATCGCCTACGAACGCTTCCGCGAGGAGTAGACTCTAGGTCGGGCTTGAACGGGGTTCCCCAGAGATAACCCACGGGCGCGACCGAGGCAGGAGCGACAAGACGCCAAAGAGCCGGGGGACGCCCGTCACTCGCACCCAGCACACGCTCAGCCAATAGCGCGCTCATTGCATCTTGGCTCCGAGTTCTGCAGCTGCCCGAGTGAGTGCCTCTCACCCGAGGGATGAGGAAGACACCTGTCTCCATCGATAGCGCAGTTCCCGTGCCACTTGGTGGCATAGGCGAATCAATTGACGGCATCTTCGACAAGATAAGTCGAGTGCGCTCGTGAGGGTCAGCCAAGAAGCCGACGCTGACTGCTCCGGGCCGCGGCGTAGACGGTGAGAAGAGCACGAGCAGCCTCGTTCAACCTCCCGACCCCAGGCTGCTCAGTCGGACGCTATCGCCGTTAGTCCTCGTTTGCACCGGTGCGGCAGTAGACGTTCCGAGTGTGAACTCCTCAATCACTCGCACTCGAATCCGTGACTCGTGAACTTGAGCTCGCGGCTGTTCTCGGTCACCGTTCTAACCACGTGCTCGGGGGCGCCGCCCGGCATGTCCGCCTCGATCTCCAGCGTCACCCTGACGTCCGCGCCTAGAAGGCCCGTGAGATGAGCGATCACCTCCTCGGCGATGCGGCTGGCGTCCCGACCCACGCGGGTCTCGTCCAGCACGACCGAGCCGTGGAAGCGCTTCGGGGCTAAGTCGCGCGGGCTGGGACCGGGTTCGACAGGCGACGTCGGGGGCGTGGCGCCGGGCCAAGCGACCGAAGACGCGTCGTCGCCGACCGCTGCCGCAGGCATGTGACCCTCGTCCCTAGCCTCCACTTCACCGTCGAGCTGGGCGAGCGCCACCTCGGGCTTGACCAGCAGGCCGCCGGCGTCCTCGCTGATCGACACGAGCTCACCGGCTCGCAGGCCCCGGTAGCGGCCGGCCTCCTCGTCGTAGCCGTCGGCGTAGGCGAAGGAGTCCTTCTCCCAGGTCAGCAGGGTGAAGCCCTCCCGCACGGCATCCAAGAGGACCGCGGGGTTTCTCAGGCGGGGTAGGTAGAGGTAGCGGGCGAAGTCCTCCACAAGCTGGCGGATGGCCACGTGGTCGCCGCGCCAGAGCGGGATACGGTCCAGCTCGAGCCGGAGCCGACTCGGCGCGAAGACGGTGAGGAGGAGCTCGTCCGAGCGGAGCTTGCGGCTGGCTCGTACGGCGAGGGCGTCCTGTCCGGTGAGGCGCGAGACCTGCCACTCCACCGCCGACTGGGGCGTGGCCTGGGTGGGCGCGAGGAGCCACTGGTAGGTCTCGGGGAGGCGCGCCGCGACAACGCTGTCCGCCGTCGCCCTCTGGGTTTCGGCCTGTTGCGCCTGCTGAGGATCCAGGTTGAGCTCCACGTGCTGCTCCAGGATCTGCCGCCAGGCGAGATAGCGGCGAACAGCCTCGTCCAGGTCCTGCAGGCGGACCTTGTCCGCAGCCAAGAAGACGAGCGTGTTCTGGTGAAGGCGGGGCGCGTTCCCCCGGCGCTCGAGGACGGCCCGGGCGGCAAGCTCGGCGGCGCTCCCCGGCTCTCTGCTGTACGGGTGGTCGACCCCGAGGACCACCAAGCGGGCGTCCAGGTCGTCGGGCACGTCCTGCCCCGACTGGGGCAGGACGTGGACGCGGCTGAAGTCGCCCGGACGTCGGAGGTCCTCGCGCAGGCGCAGTTCGATTTCCTGGGCCACCTTGTCGGGTTCACGCATGAGCTGCTCGGCCCGGTCGTCCGCCAGCTTGGTAACCGTGGGCTGCGTGGAGTACCAGTAGCGCGAGCCGTCCTGATAGAGGTAGGTGGCTGCTCCCGCCAGGCGGCGAAGGGCGTCGCCGAAGACCGCTGGAGATTCCCCCGGCATGACGCAACCGAGCTTCACCCGCCGATCCTCGAGGCCCCGGTGGGCGGCCGCCAGAGTCGGAGCCGAGCCCAGATAGATGGCCCGGGCCACCCGCCGGCAGGCGGCGTGCTTGCCCAAGTTGGGCACATCGCTATCCATGCGCAGAGGCAGGGAATTCGGGCCGTCGACGTCCTTCTCGATGACCGGGACCCAGTTGTCGGAGAGGTAGCGCGTGAGCTCGAACTGCACGCGCGGGTCGTCGATGGCGATGTTCGCCGGCAGAATGAGGGGGTTGCGATCGCCTTTCTCCCAGAGCGAGTGGATGACGGCCGCCATGAGGCGAAGCACGCCCCGCGTCCGCTGGAACTTCACCAGGGTCGACCAGTCGTTGTAGAGGCGGTCGAAGATCTCCGGGTGGATGGGGTAGGCAGCCTTCAGGCGGGTCTCGTAGTCCATGTCCCGGCACTCAGGGGGGAACTCCTGGTGCTGCGTGCGGTAGAGGTCGCCGAAGACGCGGGCGACGACGTCCCGGTCCTTGAACTGCGCGGCGTCGGAGAGGGGCTCGAAGAGCCGGCGGCGCACGATCTCGAAGCCCTCCTCGGGGCTGGCCGGGCGGAAGGAGGATTCCAAGCGGCCCACCACATTTCGCAGGCGATCGAGAGCTTCGCGACCCCGCTGCCCTCCCACCTCGACGTCGTCCGCCTGGGTGTGGGGGGAGCCTGCCGTATCCGAGGCGGGCAGGCTGATGACGAGCAGACAGTTCTGCGCGAGCTTGGCCGACTCTGTCAGGACCTGCGCAAAGCTGAACTGGGTCTCGAAGCCCCCCGCCGGAAGATCGCTCTGGTCGTGGAGCTGGCGGGCGTAGGCCACCCACTCGTCGATGAGGATGAGTGCCGGACCGTACTCCTTGAAGAGCTCGCGGAGGGCATCCCCCGGGCTGGTCGCCCGCTCGTCGTCGGCCCGGATGCGCTCGAAAGCCGGGCGGCCCCCGAGCTGCCAGGCAAGCTCGCCCCACAGCGTGCGGACCACCGTGCCGTCGGGCTTGGTGACCGGGTTGCCGGGGGAGATCTTGTTGCCCACAAGGACGATTCGCCGCGGCGATGACAGCTTACCCGTTCCCGCCTGCTGCATTACCGATTCTATTCCCGTGAGGTCGCCGGGAGCGACCCCGGAGAAGAGGTGGTAGAGAGCCAGCATTGAGTGCGTCTTGCCGCCGCCGAAGTTGGTCTGGAGCTGCACCACCGGGTCCCCGCCCTCGCCGGAGAGGCGGCGAACGGCTCCCACCAAGAGGGAGCGGAGGCTCTCGGTCAGGTAGGTGCGGCGGAAGAACTCCACGGGGTCGCGGTACTCGGGCGTGCCCTCCCCCAGGTGGACCTGCCAGAGGTCGGCGGCGAACTCGGCCTGCTGATAGCGGCCGCTCGCGACATCCGGGTGCAGTGTCACCACTTCGCGCCAGGGCTTGAGAGTGCCGGTGACCGTGCTCTCGACGGCCGTGCCGGCGGTCTTTCGCCGCTCGCCGCGCACCTGCTCGTCGAAGCGCAGCCGAAGAAGCTCGGCCTTCATCTTCTCTATCTCGTCCGCCTGGGAAGCCGAGACGGCAGCGAGAAGCCGCCCGGCGGAGTCGAGCGCGCGGTAAGTGTCGTCCCCCGAGAAGGCCTGCTGGTGCGCCCAGCGGTTGCGGTACTCGCGAAGCTCGCTCACGAGGCTGCGCTCGGCGTGGCCCAGGGTGCGGCGGAAGGTCTCGTTCCACTGCTCCGACATGAGTCTTAGGAGGAGGGCGGCGTCGAGATGGGGTTCGTCAGTCTCTTCGTCCCAGGTGAGTTCGTTTCGCCACCCCGAGGTGACCGTAGAGATCCAGTACTTGCCGTGCTGCGCTTCGAGTTCCCGTTCGATGAAAGGCTCGAGGCCCTCCATGAGGAGACCCAAGGCCTTGCCGATGCGCTCGTGGTTGGTAGTGGCCAACGCCAAGCCTCCTAGTTCTTCCGTCGAGGGCGATCGTGTCTGACCCATGCAGTGTCGACCTGAACGTGAGCGAGGCTAGCAACACCAGGACTCTCAGTCGGCTCACCACCGCGCTCGGCTGCATGCTTGTTATGAGATCTCCAGGCCAACTCAATCTGCCTCTCTCAGGGCAGTGCTTTCCCCTAAGTCCTCAAGAGTGTGCTCAAGCACCAAGCGCCCCATTATCGGGAGCCAGCGCTCCCGATCATCGAGGAGATGCCGTGCCTTGGCGAACAGCGCTATGCGGTCATCCTCATTGGCCGCGGCAAGTTCAGGACTTCGCCCAAGGGCAACGGCAGCTCGCCGATGCCGAACACCGCCGGCGGCAAGGATCCTCCCTGCGGAGGTGGGGACGCCGAAGCGGAGGTGTTCAGGGAAGTCGACCGCGGCCTGCGACAGGTGGTGGCCGCTCGCTTCGAGTAGCTTGTGCAGCAACCCAACCGCCTGTTCAATCGCCACCTGGAGAACGTAGCCGATCACTCTGGCGTGGACACCCATGATCGTGTCAATGTCGACGCCGGCCCTTTGAGCAATCTCGGCCAGAGGGTGTCCATCGATCCACGCGCTCAAAACCGCTGCAAAGTCAAATAGAGACGGCGGATCGTCGCGATAAGCCTCCTTAACTGCTTTTCTCACCTCCGGAAGGTCCCATGCCCACGCCAGCAGTGCTTCCGCCAGATCTCTGTCTGTCGCAGATGCGATATCGTCCCAGCGCTCTCGCATGGGCAGTAGCTTTGTCTCCACCGACTCCAGCATCCGCGCCCTGGTGCCTGTCTCCCGAATCCAGCCTAGTCGCCCAGCCCTGCTTATGGCTGCCACCCGTTGAGCACGCAGCTCGAACACCTGCTTCATCAAGGACCTCGTATCCGGCCGCGCCAGGCGAGCAGCAAAGGTCTGACCTGACAGCTCGCCGGCGATGCGTACCAACTCGTCCTCCCCCAGCTCCTCGGCCGCAAGATCGATGAGTGTTGCGTCGATGCCGTCGATCAGCGTGTGGAGTGCGGTCGCACTTTCCAGAATGTCGTTTGTGAGAGCGATGTTGTGCTGGCTAATCACACTCTGGAGGCGTCCCATCAGCGCCAGCAAGGCCCCGGAAACGCGCTCTCCCGGCTGCTGCTCGGCCACTGGTGCCACCAACGGCCACTGCGTAGGATTAGCGCAGATGACGAGACCCCTGGTAGTTGCGCCGGCCCGCCCTGCGCGGCCAACAAGGTTCTTGATGTCGCGAGCCAGTAGGTTTTTCGCAGCGCCGTCAGGCCCACGACGCTGCACTGAGTACAAGACCAACGTTCTGATTGGCAAATTCACACCCTCGGCCAAGGTGCTTGTGCAGATTGCGAGCCGAACCACCTCTTTGCGGACTAAGGCTTCGACGACCTCCCGGCTTTCCTGCGGAATATCCCCATGATGCAAAACCGCGCCAGCTGCGAGTGTTCTCGTCCCGACCCATCCGGGACCATATTCTAGGGCGAGGTATTCAACCGCGGCCTGCAGCCTGTCCGCGTCGCCCACAAATTGAGTGGGCGCGGGCATAGGCAACGGAATCTCTACTTGTGAAAGCAGCTCCTCTGCAAGGCCGACAGCTCCCTGGTTGCCTCGCTTGTTCGCAGCAAACACAGCCACCGCGCCCATCGACAGCGCCTTGCGCGCTGCGGCGATCGCCTGGGTCTTCACCGAGTTGAAGGAGTACGTGTTCAGCCGGCCCGTTGAGGGATTGCGGTACCGGAAGTCATCCCGACTGAGAAAACGGTCAATTGAGAACGTGGAAGGCGGATGATGCGGATTCAGGTCCAACGCAACTGTGGCACCAACGTTTTGACCGGCAACCCTAAGCGCTGCGAACTCGGCGATAGCCGGTCGGTAGTCACTGCGGACGACCGTCTTATCCGTGCCGCCAAGCCACGCATTGATCTCCTCGATATTTGGAACGATGGCAGACACGAAGACGAACTTGGGCGAGCCACTCTCGCGCGCCCTCATTCGCGCGAGCAGCAATTCCAGGCCTACCCCGCGGGCTTCACCGTCCAAAAGGTGCCCCTCATCGCAGACCACCATTGATACCCTAGCCGAGAACGCTGGGTCCGCGGTGAGAAGGCCCGAGAGGCACTCTGGCGTCGCGACAATCGCCCGCGTGTCATCCAAGCCGCGCACTTCGTCCCCCATCGGAACCGTGCCGCCGTAGGCACACCGAGCCGGCAAGCCCATCTTGATCAGGCGCTTTACGAGGGTGCCTCGAAGCTCTGCCGCGAGCGAACGGTAAGGCACGAGCAAGATCGCGGCCTCCTCTGGGTGTCTATTGAGGTGATAGAAGAGCAACGTCTCTGCAAGCGCTGTCTTTCCAGCGCCTGTCGGCATCTGCACAGAGAAGGTAGTATCGTCCGCAAGCAAGCCGCTCCGAATAGCGTCGATTTGCGAGGGAAAGAAGTCCCACACGGGTGGGTCACGGTTGAGGAACGACCGAACGAGCGGGTCCCAGAATGCCGCCTCGCCGTCTGGCAGAACCGCGCGAATGTTAGTCGCTTCGAATCTGGAGAGCATCCTTCCGAACAAGCGCCATCCCACCCACTCCTCGGGCCCCATCATCAGAGCCGATCCCTCCATCTCAGCTGCCTTCTGACTCTGAGATTGAATAACCTCCAGATTCCCCCTGCGCACGGCACCCACGAGCGCGCGAACCGACACCGACTCTATCGTCGATGGTCGCAGAAGTAGCTCACGGCACGCTCGCGAGGCCTCACCCATATCATTCGGGTTCACGGCCTTGAGCGTTAGGTACGCCGACGCCGGATAGCCCCCTAGGTAGAACGCCGCCGCCGCGAAGAGTGCTGCCTCCGCGGGCAGGACGCGCCGGTGGGTTGGTGCTTGTTCATCGCCGACACCCCCGGCCTGAGTGATCGCATTTCCCAAACGGGACCAGTCGACAGAATCGCTGAACGGTTCATGAAGCCGATCGAAGAGCTCTCCGACGAGCGAGATATAGTAGTCGTCGCTTCGCGGGCGGAGGTAGGTCAGTTTCAGAGGGGGCTGCGATAACCCAAATCGCTCCACGTAGTGAAGTGCATCCGCGTCGCTCATCCATTCGGCAAGATTCTCCCTCATGCGCTGCCTCAGGGCTCCTGCACCGTCGCATGAACAGCATCAAAAACGTCCTCATAGCGCTGCTTTAGCTCAGGAACCGCGATCACCACCACGGCATAGTCCTGGGGTTCCTCGTCTGGAGCGTCCTCGAGTTCTTCATCCACCAGGCTTGCGCACACAACGGCCACCGCCCGAAACTGCTTTAGGGCAGGCGGATGGTCGGTCGCCCTGATGAAACGGTCCAAGAGGTCGATGGTCGTGGTGCCGAGGTCTTCCACAAGTGCGCGTTCCTTCAGCCATACAAGCGTCTTCGCCAGTCGACTTATCCGGTCCTTCTCGCAGTCGGCAATCGCTGCCCTGACCGGTGAAGAGACCCCAGCCGTCGACTTCGTCTTGACCTCAGAACACAAGATCTTGTCTCGCTCCGAGGCTTCGGGCCAATCCGGGACGACGAAGTGCACGACGTCCGAGTACGGGGCGGGCTTGGTGCGATCCTGTTTCAATCGCCACTTCTTCGGGCCAATGAGCTCTAACCCTGACTCCCTCGCTGCATCGTACAGAAAGACCAAGATCTCCCCGAAGTCGCCGGCCATGGTGGAGCCATGATCCGGCAGTCTGGCGGCTACAAGCTCTGACTTTGGGCGACCCGTCACCCGGGCGCGCTCCTCGAGCAGAGCATCGTCGATATAGCACCGACGAACCGGCAGGCCGAGTGTGTCAGCCCAGGCGGCGGCATGTTCGTCGGACACCCGGATCAGCACGTAGGACGACCGTTGCTCGTCAGAGAACCATTCGGCAATGACACCCACATCGAGGTCCAAATCTCTCATCGCGAACTCATTGACAACGTCCTCGGCTTTCGGGGGCAAAATGCGACGTGGGTTCCTCCTCCATTTCTACAGAGCCCCGCTCTCTGCTTGCCATACATCGAACCCATTCGATAAGCGAAGGCAGTCGCGGCCGATCCTCAAACCCCCGCGTCGAAGTCGTCGAACAAGCTGTCTTGGCCTCCGACACCAGCCCGTGAGGCTTCTTCGCTTGCCAAGCGGGCGATCTCCGGCCAACTCTGCACGAGCGCGTTGTAAGACAGAGCCTCTTGCGCCCGTTTTTTCCGCTCGCAAACCGTGTAGAGCCGGTAACAAAGCTCCCGCGCAGTCTCGGCATTCACGCCGAGCTTGGCGACTAACTCCGACGCCGCGAGATCGCCTGCCGATTCCAGCGCCCGAACTAGATGATGCACTATCTCCCAGGCAGTGAGCCGCAGGTCGGTGAATGGGTCCCATTCCGCTGGAAGCTCGATTGGCCGAAGCAGGCGCACTCGGCCGGCTTTCGAAACGAGGATGCCAGCCTCAACCATGCCGGCGACACTGGTGTTCTTGGCCTTGGAGAGCATCTCGGCCAACCCGTACTCACCCTCGGCAAAGCCATGCTGTTCGAACCAAGCGAGAGCCCAGCGGCTGTCGGCGTCGAAATCGCCCTCCTGCTCGGCCAGTGCCTCGTCGAGGACACGATTAATGAGAGCAAGCACCTGCCGAACCGAGAGTGGCTTGCCTTCAGCATCAATCACCTTCCCGTATCGGGTGTAGACAGCCATGCCTGGACCGATGGCTGCCTGCTGAAGGTCCACAGGAGCGATGTTGCCGCGCTGGAGGTGGGCGAGGGCCGAAGGCAGCTCGGCCGTGAGGGCGGCGACGAACTCGCCGCGGCTGGCAGTCGGTGCGTCGGCGGCGCGCTTGCGGCAGACGAGAACAACGCTTGAGGCGAGGGCGTTGCTTCCGATACCGATCGAGCGCGCGCCTCGCTCCGTGCGGATTGGCCACGTGCCGCTGATTCCGAAACCGGCCCGTATCACGGCGTCAAGGAAGGTCTCCCAGCCCGTGCTCGCGATCCCGGTGTGGGTCTCGCTCTCGGACTGCTTGAACGCGTAGTAGATGGTTACGGGAAACCCCGGGTGGGACTGCCCAACGAGCCGGTTCATCGCCTGCGTCATGCCCTGAAGAAAGAACGTCTCCGCCTTCTCCTTGCTGCCGTGACGATACGGCGTGGCGACCAACTCCACGGCCTTGGGTACAGCCAGTGTGGCGAACAAGTCTGGGAAGACACGACGAAGCGAGCGGCGGAGCCAGACGTAGAAGAAATCGGACAAATCGGCATAGCCGATGTTGTCGTAGTACGGCGGGTCGGTCGATACCACCGCGTCCGCCGCTTGCTCAGTCCAAACAGCATCTGCCTGCGTTGCGGTACCAAGCCGGTCCGCACCCGCACATCCTTCAAGGGCTCCTGCCACGATACCGACGGACGCGGAGAAGCTGCCGCCAATGTCGCTCATTGGATTCACTTCTGCATAGTCCCAGACCATCGGTATGGCTTGACGCGCGAACAAGCCCTTTGGCCGGTCTTCCTTGCTGTACCAGGGAACGATTGTGCAGCCATACTCGGCCGCCTTGTCTGTCGAGAACGCGAGGTAGACAGCGGTAGCCTCGGAATAGGCGACTGCTCCGCTACCTCCCCCTTCGAGCGGCTGATCTCCGTCCACCAGCCCAGCCGCCACACTATCTAGTCGGATGCGCACGCCCGCTTCGCCGAGGAGGTCCGAGAAGGTCGTTAGCGCCACCAACTGGCGGGGGGTGAATAGGTCCCCATACGTAGTGAGGCCGTAGTTCGGCGTCTTGAAGTCGCGCGGGTTGTCAGGCAGGGCCATCTCTGGCTCCCACTCTGGCTCAGCCGTGCGCGCCAGCGCCTCGTGTTCCTCGGTCGGCGGCAGGTACACCCGGCCGCGCTGGCCCTCTGCTACGATGGCCATCAGGCGAGCGCCCATCCGGCCAGCCTTACCCTCGGCCCGGATGTGGTCGTACGTGACCGGCACCCCTGACATGAGACACGTGAAGGCCCTCCGCTTGCCGGCCGTGGTCCCTCGCTTCGCCCGCTCCGCATCCTCGGGCTTCCCCACCTTGACCGTGAAGCGGTAGCCGTCGTCCTCGATCACGGGATGGACGTACGCCTCCTTGCCTGTCTTGGTCGAGAGCATGAAAGTGGAGGCGAGGGGTACGTCCACATGCGCAAAGGCCGGGTTGGGGCTTTTCACCGTGCGCGCCCAGAGCCAGGCGATCACGGTCAGCTTCTGACCCACGTATTTGTCGAGGTCGGGCCGCTCCGCCGCCATCTCGGCCGTCACCTCGATCTTGGGATAGAGGTGGCCGATGCGCTTCTCGGCCTCGTCGCGCATCCACCGGCCGTAGTAGCGAACGTCTTCGGCCATCCCCTGCGCGCCCATCCATTCCCGGGCGAAGAGGTTCTGGTCCTTGCGCGCCTGGGGGTTCACCGGGGGCTTGCCCGCGAACTTGGGCGGGATCTCAATCATGGCCTTGTTTATGAGCACGGCCACCGGGTTCAGGTCGCTCGCGTAGCTCTCCAGGCCGAGCCGCTGGGCCTCAAGGGGCAGGGCGCCTCCACCGGCGAAGGGGTCGTGAAAGGCCGGGAGCTTGTGGCGGTCGAAGAGCTCCTTGGCCCGGGGATGGTCGGCGTTCTCGGCGCAGGTGCGCCGCCAGCTCTGCCAGATCTCGTCCCGCGCCCGCTGGAGCACCTCTTCGTTTGTGGTGTTCTCCCAGAGGACCAGGTCCTCGATGATCTTGAAGAGCCGGCGGCGTTCCTTCTCCTGGGCCTTCTCGGTGGGAAAGAGGTCGGGGTGAGCCGAGGGGTCATCGACCATCTGCGCGAAGATGACGGCGCGGGCGGCGGCCAGGGGGCGCTGTGCCCACCACTTATGTAACGCCGAGGGATTGCCCCGATAGATGTAGCCCTCTCTGACCGAGGCCTTGTTGATGGCCTCGAGTGGTAGGGCGACCTCGATCAGTTTCTTGTGGGTGACGGTCATGGGTGGTAGACCAATCTGTAGGTTGCTTGGTGGAGGGTGAGCTCATTGCGCTCGCGCATGGCAAGCACGACCTCTCCCAGGACCTCGATGGGGAGGCCTTGTCTTGACCTGAGTACCAGGGCGTGAGTCTGCGGAGAGAGTTCGAGCAGATCCCAGACGTCGCAGTCGATCTGCAAAGGTCCGTCCTCGAGACAGTGATCTTTGGGCCAGAAGTAGCGGACGACGACGCCAGTCGGAGTCCCCATCTGCCACGAGTAGATCTCCCCACGGGTCCTTCCCATCCACCGTCCGTCCGGGTGAATGAACCGCCCGTCACCATCCTTGCGAAAGCCCAGCGAGAACGCAAACAGCTCCATGATTGAGGCGTGGGGGGATCTGCCCTCGGTGTCGGCGCGCGCCCTCTCCGACTCCGCATTCTGCGCTGCCTCTGGACGCGCCTCAATGGGCTCATCTTTGGGGCCCTCGATGCGTGTCTCAGCCAATAAGTCATCCATTTGGCGCAGAGCCTCCAGAAGGTCCTGCCACTCAGGTTCTTCGCTGGGCAAGGAAGGTGGCGCGCCCTGGGTCAGGTCGCCGGGTTCACTCTCGATGGTGGCGAGTAGGTTCGCTCTCTTGCCATCATCTATCAACTTCTCACCTCCCGCGATCCCCGGGTGTGTGGCAGTAACCGCCGAACGCGACACGAGGTCGAAGTTCTCCTCCATATACTCGGTGATTTCGTCCGGGTCTCTGCCGAATGAGTAGCTCAGAGCAGCCGCAATGGCAGGTCGTCCAAGTACCCGCCCCAGCGCCTCAGGAACCAGGCATGCCAGTTTCGCCACGGGTTGGTCGGTCACGTACAGAACCCGGTTGAGCCAAAGCACTTCCGATCGTCGCGGTGTACCGGCCGGAGTACCACCCATGTACGGTACGATGACGATCGCCTGGGCGACTGCCCAGGCTGTCGCGGCCAAGTCGGCGCCTAACGCTCTTACGCGGGCCATCTCGATCTCGTCATCCAGCACCATGCGGCGGAGCTCTTCGCCGACGCGCGAAAGCCAGGGCTTTGGCTGAGGCGACGTCAGCAGAACCGGGTCCTTGAATTGATCCTCGATTTGAGTTGCAAGGGGTGCAAGAGCAGAGAAGGGCGGCGCGGCGGCGATATCCGGGGATACGGGTTGGAGGTCCGCGGTCTTCTGCCTCGCCCACAGGTGAAGATGGCTCCAGGGAACGAAGGTATGGGTCGAGATGGAGAACTGGAGCTTCTGAACGGGTACCCATTCCCCAGCCAGGTTCAGCCAGTGACCGCACTCATTCCATACGCGCAAGGGATGCCGACCCTCGAGGGCGCGAACGCGTCGAACCTGGTCCGCCGACAGTGCGACCCCAGATCCCAGGGTCTTCAGCCACTCAATAGCACGAGCAGCAGTCGGTCGCTCAGCCACTTCCACTTTGGTCCATAGGGTCAGATCGGCCACGGAGGGCCTGATCACCGGTGCATCAGGTACGTCCTCCTCATTGGCGTACACGAACACCTGCCCTGACTTCGACCAGCCGTGGCTCTCGGTGAGAATGAGGTCCTCCTGTGCAAAGGCCCGCTTGACCTGGGCACGTGCCTCGGTCGAACACGCGTCAAGCATCTGATCGAGGCGCCGATACCACCTCTCAACCTCGTACATTGGCGGCGTGTCGGCCGTGGCAAGCGCGCGTAGGTAGCCTAGTAGCCGGTCCGGACCTTCCGGCTTGACGCGCACGTCCAGCGCGTCTAGTAGAGGACGAGTGACTTCTGTGTCGAGCCGCCCGTGCAAGAAAGGCTCCACGTCCATGAGGGGCTCGGTCTCCTGCGTGCGGCGCATGAGATCCCGCGGCACCTGATACCTGTTGCGGGTATCTGGAAGACACGGCAAGTCTCGCAGCTTCAGGCACCACGAGGGCAAGACGGGAGCCCAGACAATTGACTGCGTGTTCCGCGTGGTGGCGTACTGCATAACGTCAGCGCTCATCCTCTTTGCCCAGAACGATTCAGGTTGACCCAGTGATCGTTCGCCGATTGCGCCCCAGATCTCTGGATCGGTCGAGGCTAGGTTGTCCCAGTGCTTCCACAGTTCATCTTCGAAGTCCCAGTCAACGATCTTGAACTCACTTGTGACGTAAGGGAAATGGACGTGGCCTCGGTACCCTCGTCGACGCAACTCGACCTGAATCTCGTCTCGTCCCCACACCGTTCGTTCTGACGCCACGATAGGCGGGAACGATAGGAGGCCTGACCGTCCCGAGGTTATCCAACGGTTCCATTCCTGAATGCTGCACGACTTGAAGTCAGCCATGTAGGCAGGATGCAGCACGTGCCTCGAGCGCCAGGCTTCCGGAAGCAGTGACTCCAAGGTGCCGTCGAGATCACACACGACGTGGTCGAAAACCGCGTGCGGCTGCTGGTCGCAGCACACCAGCCGGAACGCCGGCCCCACGGTTGCTCCAAGCCTCGCTGCAATCTGAGTCAGCCGGACATGATCTCCCATCGACGGCATACTCTCGCCAAACACCCCTGCAGCTACCTTGTCAACGACAAGACTCACGTCACTGGCTTTATCCAGTTCCAGACTGGCAAGTAACGAAAAAGCGTCTTCGACCTCTGCACCCAGCTCCAGATCGTTGCACTCCCGCGCGTCTCGCCGACGGTCAGCGAGGAAGTTGGTCCAGTTCTGGTTCATCACCAACAGGTTGTCCGAGAGGAATCGCCAGTCCTCTTCGGACTGGAGGAGACGCTTCTCGCTTAGTCGAACCGTCGTCTCTGCCGTCTGGAGTCCGTCTTTGCCGTGCACCGGGACTAGGTGCAGCCGTTTCTTGTGATAGGAGTAGGGTGACCGGTTGTTCATGGCGTCCGGAGCCAGGTACGACCATAGCCGTAGCAGACCAGCCCATGAAGGCGGCCTAGGGACGGACTGGTTTGCCAGCACCGCAAAGACCCGGTCGCGGTCAAGCACTGGCAACACTTGGCGGGTCACAAGCCTCTCACTATCCGCCTCCGAAACGTCGGGAGAGAAAGCGGGGCGGTGTAGACCGTCCATGAATTCGGTCAACCCGCCCTCAGGCCAGACCGAGAAGAGCTCATCGGGAACGTGAACCGAGCCGCCGGACCCAACGAGCGCTGCGCCTGCCGTCAGGAGGAACTTCTTGCCTTTGAGATCGGCATCGAACGCGGCAACCACAGCACCGCTACACGTTCGTTCAAGACTCTCCGTCCCGCACGGGATGCCTGGATACAGTGCATAGGCCTTAGCCCGTTCTTCTGTTGATAGGTCAGGCTGTTGGATCCAACCGACCATGACAGAAGCTGCGAGGCACCCGATCCGCTCAAGGAGCCAACGGTTTGTGGGAGAGATTTCCGGGTCCTTTATCTTCAGACGAGCCGGATCCTGCACGAACGGCGCATTGCACGCGAAGGGCAGCATGGTTTGAACCCCGGTCGGCAAGACTACGTAGAGTCTGCCAGGCATGCCGAGAACCAACTCTACGCGGCACCGAAGGTCCTCCGAATCCGAGTCCAGGTCGAACATTCGCTCCTGCCTGACCTCGTCGACCGCCTCAGGTGGGAGGGGCTCCTCTGGAAAACGCGCAACCAGAAAGGCCGTATCTCGATCGGACCCGAGTGCCATCCACTCCGTTCCAGGGATGGGGCCGTGACCCACGCTGACCCATTCGAGCTCTTTCTCCCCGACACGCAGGCGCCTGACATGCCTGAAGAAGAGCAGCGACACAGGGCTTGCGACCCATTCCTGCAGGTTCTTCTCCACCTCCCCTCCGCGACGTTCGTCCGCGAGAGGGACCCGAACCTCGGTTGTCCCGTCTGTCGTCAGCGATGCCTCAACCCATATGGGCTGTGTGAAACGCGTACGGTGAAATCGCACCGACAAAGACGGGGTGCGGAGTGCCACAGAATCTCCAAGGCTGAACGTGCTCTTGAAGCCGACACCGCGGAACCCGATGGTCTGCAACGCGCGCTTGTTCGAGTATCCGAATCGGCACAACGAAGCAAAGTGCTCCTCGGTGAAGTCCTCTCCGTTGTGGGTGAATACGAAGGCGCCGTCTTCGATGCGCACAGTCGCCTCCGTCGCGCCGGCATCGTCAGCGTTCTGCAGCAGCTCAGATAGCACGTGCCGCGGGCTTTGGACCTGCTTGAACAGTTGATGCCACGGCCCAGCCAGCTCAGGATCCGCCTCCAGCTGGTCCCACCGTTGAGCGGCATGTAGACGCACGGACTCGAAGTAGGGAGGCGGCCGCATCTACTGGGGAGCCTCCGCCCGGGCCAGCAGCTCTGCCATGTCGTAGTTCACGCTGGTCACACCGAAGTCGGGCTCCCGACGAAACGGGCGGCGGATGTGGTGAGCTTTATGGGTCCCATCCTCGAAGAACTCCACTATGGCGAGGATGTAATCGTCAGGTTTGTTCAGCGAGTAGAGCACCTCGTTCTTGGTGACGGTGATGGTGGGAGCACCGGTTACACGTCCCTTTACCTCGATGAAGCGCAGGCGTCCGGTAAGAGGCACGCGGCTCTCGATGTCGTAACCGAGCTTCTCGAACTCCCGGTCTGTCGGCTCGAAACCAAGATCCCGCTCCAGCTCCATGATGATCCGCCGGGCCTTGGCCGCGGCCTCCTGAGTGTCGAGCGAATGAGCAAGCGACACTGGCAGCGGCCGTCCAGTCATCTCCGCGAGCAGCCCCAGGGGCACCACGAGCGCTCCCCCTAGCACCACCGGCGGTCGAGGTGAGAGCTGGCCCTCGCGTCGAAGCTCCTCCAGCCGCTTCTCCAAGCGCTCTTGCAGGAGGTCCGCTCGCTTGCGCGCCTCGCCCGAGTTGAGCTTGGCGTTCGGTTTGCCGGCCTGCTCCTGCAGCTTGAGCTCCTCGGCTCGGTGATCCCAGTAGGCGATCTCCTTCTGGAGGCGTTCTTTTACCGCTGCTTTCGTCTTCTCGACCAGAGCGAGGCGACCGTCCTTCACCTCGAGCACATGCTCGGGCACTACGTGCTGGACCGCGTAGCTTAGGGCTATGTGTTCAAGGCCGTGTTCGATCCAGGCGGCCTCGGGACGGGCAAGGAGTTCCTCAAGCGCGGGCTCCCCATCTGCCAACGGCCGGTAATCGAGATAGGGGGCGTAGTGCACATGCCGCATCTCGCCGTCAGCCCCTTGCTCCAAATGGAGGAGCCGCTTCGAGACGACCCGAGGCTCCCCCGACCGGGTAAGGCTCGCATCCTCGATGGCGTGGTCCAAAGTGAAGAGGATGCGAGGATCTTTGCCCAGGTCGCGCTCGTCAACGAGCACCGCTCCCCGGCGAAGGAGATCACGGTGGCGTTCGAGAGTGAGGTCAAGGACGGCATCGAGGAGCGGGTGCCCCGGGCAAACGAACGCGGCCGAGGGAAGTCCGGACGGGGTGATGAGATCCTTCTCGAAGCAGACACGCTCGTAGCGAGGTTGCACCGGCGCACCCAAGCCGATCAGGCGATCTCGGCTGCGGATGAGGCCGGGGACATTGGTGATCTCGTAACGGCGGGCCTCCCGCTGCTTGACCGTCCCCCCGAGACGTGCGAAGGCCTCGAGGAAGAACGATTCGACGTAATGGGGCTGGAGGCGCCGGGCCTCGGCACGTTCCATATCCTCCCGGATACGCCGCACTCGGGAGACGTCCATCGTGTCATGGGCGAGCGCCCGATCTTCGATGAGGCCTTGGAGTTCACTCGTGTCAAAGGCCTGATCCAAGGCCTGCGTCAACCTGAGCTTGACATCCTCGCGTTCGCCGTAACGGATGGCCTCGATGAGAAGATCGCGCAGAGGCTTGCCCTCGAACTGCAGCTTGCCCAACACATCGAAGACCTGGCCGCCCAGCGCCTGGCGGGCCTGCTCGATCTTACTCAGAAGCTTCTGATAGACGTCGCCCTCCCGGGTTTCCTCGGCCACGAGGTTCCAGAGATGACAGACCTCGGTTTGCCCGATGCGATGGATGCGGCCGAAGCGCTGTCTGGTCCAGGCGGTTCGGGTGCCAGGGAAGGTCGTAATTCACCATCAGGTGGGCGCGCTGCAAATTGATGCCCTCGCCCGCGGCATCGGTGGCAAGAAGCACCTGCACCTCAGGGTCGTGGCGGAAGGCTTCCTGGGTCTGGAGGCGATCTTCTCGTCCGATACCCCCATGGATCGTGACCACCGCTTCACTCCGGCCCAGGAGAGTTCGGATACGCTGCTCCAGATAGGTCAGGGTGTCGCGATGCTCGGTGAACACGACCAGCTTCTGGCGCGGAGAGGAGACGGCGGGAGGCACCCTTTTCGGCAGCGTCGCTTCAAGTTCCGTCTCCTCAATGCCTGGCGCGATCTCCCCGTCCAGGGATGCTGCCGAGCTGAAGATCTCACTGAGGAGACTCGCGAGCTCCCGCCACTTGGTGTCGGTGCCGCTCCGCCTCACCTGCAGGGCGAGGGACTCGAGTCGGTTCAGGGTATCGATCTCAGCGCGAAGTTCAGCGATGGAGCGAGCAGCGGTCGCCTGGTCGAGAATCGCCTCTTCCGCCTCTTCGACCTCGTTGTCGGGGGCCTCTTCCAGATCCTCGACGTCATCGTCGTCCAGAAGGGGCATAGCCGGCTGCAACCTGGAGGCCGCCTCGGCGCCACGCTGC
>JAMDEO010000062.1:0-8788 GCA_023483915.1 Actinomycetota bacterium | reverse complement strand
TTCGCGGCGGCGCCGTAGCGACTGGGAGATGGCCTCGGGGGAACTCGCCAGGCGCCGCTGCAGGATCGTGAGGGCGAATCCCACGGTACCCGCCTGCCGCCCGTTCTCCAGGGCCTCCGCCCGGTTGAACTCCTCGCGTACGTACTCAGTGACCTCTCGATAGAGGTGGGCTTCAGGGTCAGACAGTTTGTAGGGGACGGTGTAGGCGATCCGCTCTGGGAAGAGCGGTCGTCCGTCGAACTTCAGGAGCCCCTCCTTCACCATGCGCCGCATGAGGTCCGAGACGTCTGCGCTGTGCACGCCATCCCGGAAGCGCCCCTCGAAGCGGTCGCCGTCCAGGAGCGCCATGAACAGCTGGAAGTCCTCTTCCTTGCCGTTGTGCGGCGTGGCCGTCATAAGGAGGAAGTGGCGGGTGAGGGTGCCGAGGATCTGGCCAAGCTTGTAGCGCTTGGTGTACTTGATCTCCCCGCCGAAGATGGTGGCCGACATCTTGTGGGCCTCGTCGCAGACTATCAGGTCGAAGCGACAGTCCGGGGCTTGGAGCTTCTGCTGCACATCCTCGTTCCGAGAGAGCTTGTCCAGGCGCGCGATGATGAGATTGGTCTCGAGGAACCAATTGCCGGTCCGGGCCGCTTCCAGCTTGTCGTTCGTGAGGATCTCGAAGGGCAGACCAAAGCGGTGGTAGAGCTCGTCTTGCCACTGCTCGGCGAGACTGCCCGGACACACGACCAGGCAACGGGCAAGGTCGCCTCTAGCAATGAGCTCCTTCATGAGGAGGCCGGCCATTATCGTCTTCCCCGCCCCTGGGTCGTCGGCCAAAAGGAAACGCAGGGGTTGGCGCGGGAGCATGGCCTGATAGACGGCGGTGATCTGATGGGGCAGCGGGTCCACGAGGGAGGTGTGCACCGCAAGCACGGGGTCAAACAAGTGAGCAAGCTGGATGCGCTGGGCTTCAGAGGCTAGCCGGAACAGAGCTGCGTCGCCGTCGAAGCACCAGGGCCGGCCCAGCTCGACAACCTCGAGATCCGGTTCGTTGTGCCGATAGAGGAGGGTGTTGGCAGCCTTCCCGGCGGGCGTCTTGTAGGTCAGTTCGACGGCCTCAGTGCCGAACCACTGGACGTTCACCACAGTGACGAGGCCTCCGTCGGGCAAGATGCCGCGTACGGACGCGTTCGGCAGCAGCTCTTCTAGCGTCGCCAGGTTTCCCTCCCCGTTCCGCGGGCGGACCGCGCTGCTGGCGGCCAGTTGACAATCCTACAACTTGTCGCGGACGGAACGAAGCAAGAGAGTGCTCGTGATGGCCACGGCTGTACAGACGGCGCCCAATCAGGACGGCTCCTGAGGCTCTCTGTGCGCCTCTCGGCGTATGCGGGCGGAGCGCAGCGAGCGTGGTCGCAGAGCTACAGGGCTTCGCTGTCGGACGACGACATCTGCAGGAGCTCACAAAGATCGTGCCCCGACGCCTTACCGATTACGTTGCCCGAATCTCCAAGGCCAGACAGGACGTCCGAGAATCTATGGAGCCGGAGCTCAGGCAGAGCGTCCCCCAACGCGGCGATTTGTTCATCTGCGCGGAAGAGCTCATTTACCACGAGGTGGTACTCCCACTCGCTGTTCGGCCAAAGCCGATGTCTGACCTTCTCCTTCCTCTGGTCAAGGTACTTCTTTTCCACCCATTCTTTTGCCCCGATCGCGAGTTGCTCGGGCGAACGCCATCCCGCGCTGGTCGCTGCCCGCCCTGTGTCTTTGCGATCCTGCCTAGGCAAAGGCACCAGGTAGCTGACCGGGTTGATGGAACACTGCACCTCCACATGCCAGCACTCGAATCCGCCCTGCAAGCGCGGACGGACAGCCAGGACGTCCATCTCACCTACGCCTACCCTGATACCTCGGATCGTGAAGAAGCCCTGGCGATTCAGCCACTCCTCAACGATCTCTTCCGCAAGTAGCGACATCTCCCCTCCCTCGAACTCTCCAGTCCATCTGATGCCGTGCACCAGCGTGCAGGCAAAGTCGTGCGTACGACGACAAGAGTCTATCGCCCAAGGAAAGGAGGTCGCGGCCTATAGCGTTTCAAGGCATCATCCATTTCCCTGCCGTCGATGCCACTCTTCAAACTCGCGGTATCGTTCGAGGCTTCCCAGTAGCCGCAGCCAGCGGACATCCGCCCACAATGCCCGCAGGTTCCCCAGGTAATCTACGCGCGCAACCGCCCCGGCCTGCCAGAGAAGCTCGACCACTTCGCGCGCCGTCGGCTCGGAGTCCGCGGCTACATATACGGTGAACTTCCGGCCCTCGCACTGAAACCGGGTCCGGAAGACGTCGCTCCCGGACCCGAGATCAGCGATGCTTTGGTCATGCCCGCCCTCTCGCACCTGGAAGTGCACGTGCTGGCGCCGCATAAGGTCCTCGAAACTCTCCGGGACGTGCCGATCCATCACGGCGCACCCTTCGATGAGGCAGCGAGCACCTTCCTCTTGATCGGGGTTCACTAGCTCTCCTCTCTTGACGTATTCGGAAGGCTATCTTGTCTGGAACGGCACAGGCAGCGCACTTCCAACCGCCGTCCAGACTGGCATCCTTGAGTGTCAGGCGGAGAAGTATTCTGCTTCGGAGCCGAGATGCACTTCCGCGCAGACCCGCGACTTCTTGGCGTGGACGAGCAACAGGACCGCGTGCGTCCACACAGCGACTGTCTCACATGGGGCCATTTCACTGTCGACAAGCAGCCGATGGATCTGGTAGAGGGCCCACAGGTTCGAAGCAAGAGATGGCTCAGCCAGACCTACATCCTCGGAAACGCTCACCAGCATCGCCTGCCACACTCTATCTGCCTGACCCGCGCTGTATAGATCCCAGCCGGAGGAAAGGGCTTCTTCTTCTTGCCCCAGCCTGATCGATTTCCGAAATACCTTCTCTAGGTACCACTCATGACTCAGAAAAGCTGATTCCTGAAGCAAAGCCATCGGTGCTGCCTCCCACAAGTAACGATCAATACCTCACTATCTATTATATTATGTATTGCCACTTGTGTACAGCTAGTCTGTAATCTCTATACACCAAAATCCGTACACCAATTACATATATACAACATTCAGATAACAGCATCTGAACATCATATTGCCTCGTATGTTGGTGTGCAATTCGACGGAGCTCCTCAATCAGCAACGCCAAGACTGCTCAATGCCCGGACAAGAAGGCCTGGCCCGATTCAGTCAGCGCCGGCAGGCCCGGGCAGTCCGAGTACTGCCGCGAACCCACGTTCGAGGTCGCGTCGGTATGCAGCACGCTGACCCTCGGGCACGTAGATGAGCAGACTGAGCACCACTGCGGCTAGGGCGTCAGCGAGGCTTTCGACCTCGTTGACGCTCATGCCCCGGTCGTCCCTGACCGTATGCGTGCTCAAACCCAGCCCGCGTTCCTCCAATTTCATCCCCTCAAGCACTAGACGCTGCGCCTGGCTTACGCTCAGGTCCCCAGGCTCCACGGCTACCAGCCGCCGCAGCCCCTTGGCCTGCAGAGTCTGTCCGAGGCGAATCTGCCGGCTGGCGTACTGCTCGCGGTTCTTGATGAGCTGCATCTGACGGAGCTGGTCCTGGAGGGCATCCCAGGCGCGGACACGGTCCTGCCACAGATAGCGACTCGACCAGCGGCCAATCAGGGCGCGTGTTTTGCACAACTCTTGTGCTACTTTCGTGATACTGCGACTAGCGCCGAGATCCCTGTACAACGCAAAGGCCTGATAGGCTGGCGCAGACTCACCGTGCCTGCGCTCCCATGGTTCAGCGGCCTTCCCAGCCACCTTCTTGCCGTGGCAAAGCGGCGTCCCCGACCTACGCCGCGTCATCGTCGGCCTGCCACTCATCGCTAGAAAGATTGCCAGCCTCCTCTCCATAGCTCGCAACAGCGCCCTGCTTGCGAACTATGTGCGATGTGCGCGCCGCGGCGGCCTCAAGGACTCCTGATAGATAGGGCAGCAGCCACGAGCTGGCGCTTCCCTTCCCAAACCCCACGCGTCGGGATACGGCGCCCACATTACGCTTCGCTTCCTGCAACGTGCGCTGGTGTATCCCCACCCGCTCCGCCTTCGCGTACACTTCGGTGGCCGCGATTGGGCCATCCGCGAGAAGTCCTAGGAGAAGTCCCTCCGCCCGGTACAATTGGCAGGCATCCCGATGGGCTTCATGTCCTGCTAACAAAGCCTGAGCGTCCAGCTCGCTGGGCCCCTCCCAGGCAACGCACGCCGTTTCGCCCGACCCCTCGATTCGGAAGGTCAGACTCCTCGACAGTGGACCAACGTTACTCTTGATCGGAGCCAGGACTCGCCTATTCGGATCTTCCGGGTGAAGACCAAGGAGGTGGGCGACTCGAGCGGCGCCGATGATGCCGATCGTGCCGCCTCCCCGATAGAGCGCGTGAGTGCCGCACGATTTGTTGAGGTGCCGTACTACCAGAATTGTCGCGCCGGTCTGCGCCGCCAGAGCGGACAGAGGTTGCAGGACGCGCCGCACATCTTGGTCCTTGTGACTATCGACATTGCTAGGCAGGAACCCCATTAGTGGATCCACGATGATCAGGCGTGCGTGCATTTCGAGAATCGCCCGACGCAGTGGCTCCAGATTGCCTTGGAGCGGGGAGCCGCCGGCCCATATCCCGGTGGACGGATCTACTCCGGGCAGGAAGACCCTCACAGGGTCGCCACCGGCGGCGAGCAGGCGGGGGCGAACGGTGTCACGCGGGTCGTCCTCGCCCGCCAGAATAAGCACTCCGGCCGGATCACGGGCTTCGTCACAGAACGGCATCGGTAGGCCCGCGGAGACCCGGGCAGCTAGATCAAGGCAAAACCAGCTCTTGCCTGTGCCGGGATCCCCGTCCAGAAGGGCCAGCTTGCCCTGAGGGATGTAGCCCGGCCACAACCACTGACAGCTTCTCGCTGTGACGTTGCACAGGCGGACCCCGAAGGACTGTGTCTGGGGTTCTAGGTTAGACACTAGGCGCAGCAGATCATCTGCGGTTCCACCGGCAGCCACCCAGTCCGAAACGTCGCCTCGCTCGGGAAGATCGGGTAGACGAAGCTCCTCTACCGATTCCGAGGTGCCGCGCAGGCTCTCGACGACCTTCTGCGCGTGGCGGCGCCCCGCGTCATCGTTGTCGGCCAGCACCACGACCTTCGCCCCTCTGAGGGCTTGGGACATGTCGTCCCGCCATTTGCCGGCCCCACCCGGGTTGCAGGTCGCGACAAGCCCGAGGCCTCGTAGGGTGTCTGCATCCTTCTCTCCTTCAACGACGAAGACAAAGTCGCCGTTCCTGATGCCCTTGACAACCTCTGGCAGGCGGTAGAGCACACGGCGCACATCGCCGAGGTTCCACTTCCAGCCGCCGTTCCCATCTGGGCGCCGCTGTAGAAAAGCTTTCGGCTCGTATCGCACTACCTGGTAGAGAAGCTCGCCTCTCTCGTCCCGGTATTCGTAGGCCTCTGCGATGATCGGAGCTTTCTTCCGCCCTCGCTTAGATGAAGGACTGAGGTCGGCCATCGTCAACCCGATCTTCTCCACAATCGCCTCAGTCCTGCAACCCGCATGGCAGTGAATCAGGACCATCCCTTCCTTTTCCGTCACGCTCAAGGACCGGCGCTGATCGTCATGAGCCGGGCAGAAGGCGCTCACTTCCCCCCCGCTCCTCTCAATCGCGCCGTTCAGCAACGACACCACTTTGTCGAATGTAGAACTCACCCTCGCCTCCATTGAATACGACCGAGTATCTACCAGTTGGGATTCCACGACTCGTCCGTCGGCCGCATCACCCTCGACCTTGATCGCTGGTTGATCGACGACGGCGTGACAGTATCCACTCGTCCAGGTCAGACTTGACGTATCGCACACACCCCTCGATTTTGCAGAAACAAGGCCCGCGTCCCTGGTACCGCCATTGGCTTAGAGACTTGGCCGACACATGCAGGTACTCGGCAGCCTCAGACTCATCCAACAAATCCATCCCGTCGCTCCCATGGTCTTCCTCCGCCGAGTCGGTTAGCTCGCTCGGCGGCACCCTCACCTACCGGTGCCCCCCGGCACCCGATACCGATCCTCCCCGCCACTTCGTCTCGCACCTCTTTCCTCGCTGCCTATGACGCGATATACTTATATTACGCTTGATAGAATAGTATCATCAGAGGAGGACAGGCGAAAATGCACCGTGCGGATTTTTTCCCCCTTCCCTGGCCGGGCGGATCGCTCCGGATTCCTCCGAACTGGGTCCGGGGCGTGACGCTGGAACAAGACGTCTACCTCGCCTTCACCAGCGACGGCAGATGGGCGGACGTGCCCGATGAGCTCTACCTACGCGAGCTGATTGACCTTGATCTGCAGGACCCATCCGCCATTTGCGGCTTCACCCGGTTGTACGGACGGCTCGGAGACTCCGGCCAACGACGCGGGGAGGACGGTCTCCACCGCCTGGCCATCTTTGCGGGTGACGAACTCGTCCGGATCCACAATGCCGGGCAATCAGCAGCAGAGGATTGGCTGGGAGTGGCGGCGGCTAGGTTGGCAGCGGATGAGGGCATCGACTACGCGGACGCACTCGACCGTTATCTGTACGAGCCACCTGGGCCCGAGGACGTCCAACACATTGACGAGTTTCGCGCTCACGCTAGAGCGCTACGGAATCTGGTGCGCATCTGGGACTATCACCTAGGCGGCCGGACTTTCGACGAGTTACGCCAACAATGGGAGCTTGTCGGCGGGGGACTCTATGAGCCCCCGGATACTCCTTCTCGAGCACTCCACCTCTTCTCAGCCCTTCTAAGTCACGGATTGGTACCCTTCCACGTGCGTGTTGACCTTCGTTCAGCCTCAGACTCACCGGCTCGCCATGACGGCGCTCGGGCAGATCTGTACGCCAAGTTATGTCTGCAGATCTACAACCACGTCGCGGAGGGCGCAACTTATCAACGATGCGCCAACGAAAACTGCCGGCGATTGTTCGTTCGCCAAAGGGGACGCGCCGCCCAGGGGCAGAACCGGCGCAGGGGGCTGCAATACTGCTCGGTCCGGTGTGGTCAGGCCCAGGCCCATCGGCAGCTATGGCACGATAAGCGGCGTGCGAGAGAGATGTTGGGGCTTGGCGCGCCGGCGGAAGCAATTGCCGTCGCACTTGGCAGGCCTCCAGAAACCATCCGGCGGTGGGTGAGAGCGGGGACCTGAGTCGAGATTACCACCGACCTCCCATACGGCCGCGCAAAGGACTCGCGGTCCCACCATCAGCTCATTCGCCCCCAGTGGCCCCCTGGTCGGTTTCGGCGCTGGGCTCGCCCTTCGCGTCTTCCTTCTCACCTTCCATGGCCGCCTTCAGCAAGGAGCCGATGGAGGTTGCCGCCGCCACGAGGGGGTCGGAGGCAACATGCGAGTAACGCTGAGTGGTACTTGCCTGCGTGTGCCCCAGGATAGCCCCTATCACAGGCAAGCCCATGCTGGCGCCGGCGCCGTAGCTGGCGAAGGTGTGACGCAGGTCGTGAATCCGCACATTCTCGAAGCTCAAGCGATCCTCTGGTGCAAGCTTGTTCTTGACGGCTTCCTCGGTAGCCAGCTCCTCAATTTGCGCTTTAACCCGCTGCCAAGGTCCATGGAGGTCGGTGAGATGTCGACCCGGCCGCCGCAAGGAGGGAATCACGTACGGATTTCCGTCGACCCGCTGGGCGCCCCTGAGTAGCGCAAGAGCCTCGTCCCCGAGAGGCACCTCCCGCGCCCCCGTCTTCGAGAAAGGGAGGCGAATGACCTTTCGCTCGAAGTCGACCCATTCCCACTTCAGGGAAAGGATCTCGCCCAGTCGCGCTCCGGTGAACAGCAGGAGGCGGATCGCAAGCAATCCGGGCCAGGGCTCTGACTCTGGCTTCTTTGACTCGAGCGTCTGCAGAGCGCGTGCGAGGAGGTGCAGCTCTCTACTTGACAAGAAGCGCTGGCGTTTGTCCTCGGGGAACTTCTCGACGTGCCGGCATGGATTCGTTCCGTCAGGCCGGTAGCCCCATCTCTCAGCCAAGTTGAACATCTTGGACAGAAGCGCCAGTACGCGGTTCGCCTGATACGGGGTCTTTCGAAGCTCGTGATGCAACCGAGCAACATCCTGCCTGCTCACCTCAGCTACCCTGTGGTCACCAAGTCGGGGCCCAACGTACTGGTCGATCATCCGTTTGTCCTCGTGCAGCGAACGTGGTGACTTGTTCGGCTGCGCATGGTCGGCACTGTACTGAGCGGCCAGCTCCTTCATCGTCGGCTCGAGTCGGACAGCCTTGCGTCGGATGGCCGGATCGTCGCCCCGCGCGACCGCCGCTAGGATCTGTTGGGCATCGTGGCGAGCTTGCTCGAGGGTCAGAACCCCGTACCTCCCGAGCGTCATCCGGCGCGAGGCGCCCCGCCTGTCTTGCGGATGGTACTGGACGATAAAGGACTTCACCCCCGACGGCTTCACTCTAAGACCGAACCGAGGAAGACTGGTGTCCCAGATGATCACGTCTTTCTCGCCAGGCTCGGCCGCATCGACTACCCGCTTGGTGAGCTTGGGCATGGGGGAACCCCTCCGCCGCCAGATATCCTCTGACATCTTACCGCGGAAAGCCAATCAGGGTAAGCGTTAGGTAAGCAATGGAGGCAGATTCAGGGAGGAACGGCGAGGAACTCGGAGGCGCAGAAAGAAGTCGTCACGTTGGCATGGTATGCAGGTTTTGCAGCTATTTCAGCGCGAAAACCGCTCTTGTACCGCGAAGCCGGCAAGAACAAGCTTGCACCAGAGG
>JAMDEO010000152.1 GCA_023483915.1 Actinomycetota bacterium | reverse complement strand
CTGATACATCGTTTCGGCGCGATCCCAGACGGTGATGAAAGTTGCCGTCACCATGTCCCCATCTTGCGCAGCAAACAGCTGGGTGCGGTCGAAACCATGCATTCCCTGGAGATGGCCCTTCATCGAAAGCCATGAGAAGAAGACCCCGCTCCATATTTCAATTGGCATCTTGGTCCGGATGATCAGAGCATAGGGCGCGATCTCGTGTTCCTTGTAACGCGTCCCGCCGAGTCCTTCATCGATGAGCCTCTGGAAATGCTCCCTCATCCTATAGTCTTTGACCTGCTCCATGGCTCTCCCCTATCTGGGACGTTTCCGAATAACATCTCGGCGGCCTAGTCTGCACTTGACAGAGCGATGCGTCGTCCTCAGTCCCCCCCGTAGCGCTGCTACGAAGGGTCCCTGCGTCCTTGCCTCACTCGTCTCCATCGCAGCCTGTCCGCGAAAGGTCATTCGGAAACGTCCCCTAGCTGCTGTCGGCGATGCCTCAGTAGATCTGTCCGTAGATGAGTTGGATCACCATGTAGAAGATCGCGTAGATCCCTAGGATCGCCCACACAGCGTAGTTGAACATGTCGATAGGCCCGTTTCGTTCGGTGATGAACCCGTTGTACACCTCGACCGGGTAGAGGTCGCCTGAGCGGCGTCTCGCGTACCACGCAAATGCGAAGAAATAGAGCGAAATCAGCGCCGCCGCAATGACTGCCCAGGTGACCGTGAAGTTCTGCCAGTTGAAATGGTACGTTTCCTTCATCGTGCTGAAGTGCTCGAGGCTGAGATAGTCATAGTAGGCTTGGACCGACGCATCATCGGATCCTGTGGGGACGTTCGTACTCCAAGCCGGCACGGGCACGACGGGGTTCAGCGTGTTCTCGGTCGCGTATGCCGGGTAGGCCAGCAAGGCCCCCAGAATCAGGTAGACGACTACGCCTCCCAGGTAGAAACGACGTAGCGCGCGAGACTTGGGACCGCGCAGCCTTGTCATGGCGCCTGCCTCCCCTCTCTCGGCTCTGGGCGAAACACCGGCCTGGGCCTACTCTTGGCCGCAGTTGCAGCCCGGCCGTGCCGTTCATTCCAGTCACGGTCCCAGAAGTCCTCTTCCTGGTCCCGCGCTGTAAAGACGGCGTACTTGGCCGCTTCCTGGTGCCGGAAATGCCCTTTGCACACCGCGAAGAGGAGTATGGCGATGGCCGGAACAGCCAAAACTGACGACGCCAGCAACTGCGCTTCAAATGGGCCGATTGTCATGTCCGCTACCCCCTACTAGCGCTGGTCGATTCTGAAGGCCGGCAGGATGTCCCTCTGGCTCGTGGGCACGCTGGGCGAGCCCCCACGCGTGAAGTAGTCATTCCATCCCTGGTCCAGCAACTGGTTGTAGATGGCCTTGATGCCATCACGGGCCGCGGCTAGCGAAAGCTCGCCGAACCCCGGCAGATCAAACTTGTCATCATTGTTGAAGCCGGCCAGGAAGCGGCGAGCTGCCAGCACGAACGGGTCATCCGGCTCGGACTTCTCGGTGAAATCTACGTTCTTCTGGATGGGCATGTTCTTGACCAACTCAAGCAAGCCATCCGGAGGCTGCCACTGTATGTACATGTCGGTGGTGGGCACCTTGTCGGGATCGAGCCCGCCGTTAGGAATGGTCTTGAGGAAAAGGACGACGCGCCAAATGTCGTCCACTCTCAGCCGAGTTCCAAAGTTCTCCATGGCGGTACCCTGAATGCCCCTCAGGACTCGGTAGTACAACATGCCCGCTGAGGTGTCGTCGCCACCGCCGGCGTCATCGGCGCTTGTGAAGTCGATGGGCATTGGCCGCAAGAACTTGGCGGCCTCGCTCACTGCATCACCCTTATCTCCATGGCAGCCGATGCAGCGCTCTTGGAAGACCATGCGGCCGCGCAATAGGTTCTCTTTCGTCACCGGCAAGGGGTTGTCGGCAAGCCAGTAGGACCGGTCAACGCCAAAGATGTTGAGCGGCGCGGGCCATTCCAGACCGAATATCTTGCCGGGCGGCGGGTTAGAGCCGTTCTCCGCCAGATCCTTGACATCATTGAGAGTGAGCTTTGCTCCCTGGAAGCCAATGGGTGGATCCTCAATGCCGTTTGCGATGATCTGCACTTTCTTGGCGTAGAGTTCCGTTGCATACCGCAGCAGGCCGTCCTTGCCCGCCCGCACCTGTAAATACGTGGTGAGATCCTCCACCTGCTGGTCGGTGAAGAAGGCGAAGCTCGGCATGATCGACATGGGTTCCACGAACCGGGGGTCGCTGAAATGCGCTCTTTCCCAGTCGTCCGGATGGAAGCCGGCGTCCTGGCTCAGATCGGGACCTATGCGAGCCGTGCCGAACAAGTTCGGGCTGGAGTCGTTGCTCACGAAGTCCCCGGGCAGCGAGATTCGCGGGTACAGGTACAGCAGACCGGCCCGGACATCCTGGGGCCGGGTATATCCGCTGTGGCAGTACACGCAGCCATTGGCGACGAAGACCTTGCGCCCCTCGATCGCCGACGCGCTGAGAGGTGCCCAGTTGTTCGAGACGGGAGCGTTGAAGAACATGAGCTGGAAGAAAGCGGCAACAAGGGTGGGCACGGCGAAGGCAAATATGCCTCCCAGGAACACGAGGAGCGGCGTCATCAGCATCCGTTTCCGCGGGTGGGGGCCCCACGCCTGGGGGAATCCCTGATAACTCGGAAGCCACTTGCCGGTGCCGGTGTCAGCCATCTCTCACCCCCTCCCCTCAGGCCACCGTTTCCGGCTGCGTGCCCACCAGAGAGGACTCGTTGTCCTTGGTGGCGTGCCGGCGGCGTCTTGCGCTCGTGTCGCTCACATACGTTCGCACCAGGTTGTAGATCTGGATCCAAGCCCCCATGTAGATCATCCCGCCGGCGAGGGTGCGGATGATGTTCCACAGCCGCAAGGCGGGCAGCACGTTTACTTCCGGCTCACCCGCCAGCCAACCCTGGCCCTGGATGAAGGCGGCGATGGTGACTGCAGTGAAGAACAGCAAGAAACCAAAGGTGACGAGCCAGTACTGCCACTCCGCAAGGGCCGTGGAGTAGACCGGCTTGTTGAATATGTGTGGAATGACGTAGTAGAGCACCCCCATTCCCAGGATGGTGAAGCCTCCGAGCAAGGCCAAATGAGAGTGCCCGATGATGAAGTAAGTGAAATGGATATAGATGTTGAACGGCTGGATCGCCTGCAAAGCGCCTTGCAGGTTGACAAGGATATAGAAGATAAACCCGGTTATTACAAACCTCAGGGGCAGGTTGGTGAAGAATCTATTCCACTGTCCCCGCATGGTGAGGAACACGTTTGTAAAGAAGGCGAACACCGGGATCAATATCGCCACGCTGTTGACGGACGCTATCGTCTTGAGCCACCCCGGCGTGGGGCTCTGCAGGATGTGGTGATCACCCACGGCAGCGTAGACGAAGATGAGGCCCCAGAAAGAGACTAGTGACAGCGTGTGGCTGTAGAGGGGGGTGTTTGTGATCCTAGGGATGAAATAGTAGACAACCGCTACCAGGATGGGGGTGAGCCATAATCCGAACAGGTTGTGGTTGCCCCACCAGTTGATCATGGCGTCGTGGATTCCGTTCTCCAGGGCTCCGGACGGGTTGCTCCAGATCGCCCCCGGGCGCCATACCACATTCTCGATGAAGATGGAAGCCGTCACCCAAATGGGTGCAGCTATCGCCCACCACATGCTCACGTAGAGAGGTCTCACCCGCCTCACGCTGACGGTCATGAGGGTATTGAAGGTGAGAGCGATGAAGATGCAGATAATGGCCACGTCGATGGGCCAGGGGAACTCCGCCCACTCCCGGCCCTGCGAGGCCCCGGTCAAGATACCGAAGAACCCAGCTGCGATAACGAAGTTGTAGACATAGGCGAGGTATACACCGAGCTTCTCATTCCACAGACTGCGCGTACCCAGAAGGCGGGGAGTCATATACGTTATGGCTCCCCAATACATCATTGTCAGCCAAGCGAAGACGACCCCTTCAACGTGCACGGGCCGGGCGCGACTGAACACGAGCCAGGAGATCCCGTGGAACGCTTCAGGAAAGGCAAGTTCCGTCGCGATGATGATTCCAAAGGAGGTGACGACGACAAACCAGAAGACACTGCTCGCAAGCCAGACTCTAGCGGCGCTGTCATCATGCTCGTAGACGATCTCGCCGAAGCCGGTCACCCGCTCGTATTCCGAGCCAAAGTGTCGCTGGAGAAACCCTCGTCGCCCAGTTTCGTCCGCAGAGATCACCCCGGCCGCAAGGTCCCGATTCGACTCAGCCATCGCCACCACCCCTTGATCGCTTCGGCAAAACCCTCAAGAAAGCACCTGCGGCGCCCCTCATTTGGCGTCAAAATCCCGCTTACCCCTCCCGCAATGAGGCTAAACACGTGAACAACCACTGTTCAAACAAGAATTCTCACGGAAGCGGCACGTACCAGGAATCGGGAAATCGTGCAAGAATTACAGAACCATGGCAGAAACCGAACGCACTTTGGCAGTCTTTATCGATTTCGAAAACCTGGCGATCGGGTTCAAGCATCGTCGGGGGGAGTTCGACATCTCTACTATCCTCGAGCGCCTTGTGGAAAAAGGTAAAGTCATTGTCAAGAAGGCGTACGCCGACTGGGGTGAGTACAAGCAATACACCAGGTCGCTGCACGAGAATGCCATCGAGCTCATCGAGATCCCCAAGAGACAGATGACCGGGAAGAACTCAGCCGACATCCGCCTAGCCGTCGACGCGATGGACCTCGCGTGGTCGAAGGAGCACATCGATACCTTCGTCATAGTGTCGGGAGACTCGGATTTCTCCCCTCTGGTTTCCAAGCTGAAGGAAAACGGAAAGCACGTCATCGGCCTGGGCATGAAGGAGTCCACTTCGGAATTGCTGGCCGCCAACTGTGACGAGTTCATCTACTACGAAGACTTGGAGAGGCAGGCCGCGGCGCCCACGGCGCCTGGACCGCAGACAAGCGATATCCCCCAGGAGAAAAAGGAGGTATTCGACCTGCTTCTGGAGTCCATCGCCGCTCTCATCCGGGAGAACAAAGACCCCATCTTCGCCTCTATGGTCAAAGACACCATGCAGCGTAAGCGCCCTTCGTTCAGCGAGTCCACCTACGGATACCGCAGCTTCAGCTCCCTGCTGCAGGAAGCGGAGAAACGTGGCGTCATCAAGCTCCACCGCGACAAAAAGGCCGGCTGGACCTACGTGGTGGAGGGCTTCGTAGAGTAGGGGTCGTTCCTCCAGCTACTTTCACGAGTCTTCCGAAACGACCCCTGCCCCAGGTTCCTTGAAGTTGCTGCACTTCGCCCTTGGCTGGACCCTAACGGAAGTCCTCCCCCGTGACCTGTGCGGCGATCGCATAGATACCCTGAACCGGGGGTTGGGGCACCAGTTGGGCAGCTGCGGTCATGGCCTGACTGACAGCCTCGGAGTCTCTGGCGTCCCACTCGCAATAGAGCTTGCCTTCCTCGGGTACGTACCAACTGCGCACCCAGTAGGCGTCTGGACCGCAACTCGCCTTCACCGCCTTGGCGACGGGCGCAGCCGCTTCAGGCGTCATGTCGGCACCGACGGGATGAACAACCAAGAACTTGCCCATGTGCAAACCTCCATGTGCGCTGTTCTGCCGCTACTTAATAATTGTCCGCGCGAGGGTCACGAAATCAACTGCTTTGTTTGCCTAGCCCGTCGATGAGAGCCAGCATTTCGCTCGTCGGCGGGATGTCCGACATGTCGTGCCCGTAATGCACGAAGCGGGCCGTCCCGGCCTTGTCCACCAGCACCTGCGCAGGCATTCTTCCGAACTTGAAAAGCTTGATCTGTTGGCCATAGAGCTTGAGGACTCGATGCTTGGGGTCGGGCAACCCGGTGAATGGCAGCCGGTTGCTCTGCCAAAACCGGGCAAACGACGAGGCATCCTCGGGACCCACGACCACTACTGTCGTGTTTCGCTTCTCGAATTCGGAAAAGTCGCGGCGCAACTGCGCCATGTGCGCGCGGCAGAAGGGTCAGGTGAAGCCTCGGTTGAAAACTATGAGGACTTTCCTGATGCCCCGCAGCTGAGATAGACGAAACGGCCGTCCCTCGAAGTCGGGCAGCTCGAAGTCAGGAGCCGGGGTGTTCATAGCAATTCGCATCCAAATCCACTCATGTTATTTGCGATGGCGCGTTTAAGCTCGATACCCCCGGGGGGAATATGGGCAAACGTAAACGATGCAACAGGAGGGAATGAGCATGAAGTACAGGTGCAGCGTGTGTGGATATGTATACGAAGGCGACACACCTCCGGAGAACTGCCCCCAGTGCAAGGCCCCGGGCGAGAAGTTCGTACTGGTCTCGGGTACGCCGATCACTTGGGCTGCCGAGCATATCGTAGGCATCGCCAAAGACGTGGATCCTCGAGTTGTCGAGGGTCTGGTGAACAACTTCAATGGCGAATGCAGCGAGGTGGGGATGTATCTGGCGATGTCCAGGGCTGCCGACCGCCAGGGTTACCCTGAAGTAGCAGAGGCCTACAAGCGCATCGCCTACGAAGAGGCAGACCACGCTGCTCGCTTTGCCGAGTTGCTTGGCCAAGTTGTGTCCGCGGACAGCAAGACGAATCTGCAGGCGCGTGTCGAAGCTGAATACGGCGCGACGGAGGGCAAGGTCGAACTGGCCAAGCTCGCCAAAGAACTGGGTTATGACGCCATTCATGACACGGTGCATGAAATGGCGAGAGACGAAGCCCGCCACGGGAAGGCGTTCAAGGGGCTGCTTGACCGTTACTTCGCGTAACCCTCAAGACATTCGCGGCAGCAGGCTTCCGACCAGGCCTTGCTAAAGGTTGATGGCATCACTACCGGTCAACGCTGTTTGTCTCGTTCGAAAGGCCAAGCGAGTGCCTTAGCGCTTGCTCGACCTGGTGCATAACGTCCAATGGGCATTGCGCCAAGGGTTCCTTGTCCAGGCGATCAATCTCGATCGTACGGATCTGCTCACACATGATCACTCCCGGCCTGCCGAGGATATCCGGGGGTAAAGCCACATGGAACGGATAGAGCCGCGAGGGAAGGCGGGAGCTCAGCGAAACCACGATGGTCGTGGCGCCTGACGAATTGCCAAGATCGTTTTGGATGACGAGGGCGGGACGGCGCTTGCTCTGCCCCGATCCAGCCACCGGGTCGAAATCTACCAGGTAGATGAAGCCGCGCCTTATGGTGGTTCCGGCCGTCATTCCGGGAGAATCCCCAGCGAGGCGGGCAGGGTGTCATTTGCCATCTGCCTGTTCGTGTCCCGCATCTCCTCATAGCCTTCGCGCATCAAGCTCTGCAGCTCCCGGGCCTTGAGTCCTGAGAGAGCCTCCACCACGATTTGGGTCTTGGTCACCCCGCGTTCGGTCGAGCGGCGGTCGATATAGTCGATGGCCCACATCGGCAACCGTACGTTGAAGGGCTTCGTATTCGGGCCTTCCTCGGTCATCCCGACTCCTTCAGAGTTATGCCCAGCGTACATCACGCTATACTTCTGGTAAAGATCGACGGTGTAGGTGGGCCGATTTGCGCGAGCTCGTGGACACTTTCAAAGCCCTGTCAGACGAGACCCGGCTTCAGATGCTGAGCCTTCTTCTTGAGAATGAGGAGCTGTGCGTCTGCGACTTCGTGGGCGCTCTTGAGCTCACCCAGTCGAAAGCATCTCGGCATCTCCGTTACCTGTACAACGCCGGACTGGTGGAAGACCGCCGCGAAGGCCTTTGGATGCACTACCGCCTGTCCTCACATATGACTCCCCAGAAGCTTGCGCTTGTGGACGCATTCGCGCAGGCGGTCGGCCCGGAGAAGCGCGCCCAGTTACAGGAGCGTCTGACCCAGTGGCTGGAAGGCAAGGGTGACGCTCGATGCACCAGCTAGAGGGGTAGCCTTCGCGGGACTCTGATGGCAGGCCACCGGTTGACAGGGTGCCGGCACGGCAGGCCACCAGTTGACCGGGGCCCCGACAGGGCAGGCCACGGCCTGACCGGGGCGCCGGCAGGCCCTTCGGGGGGGCCGGGAGGCTGGCCTGGAGCCTCGTCTGCACGCCTCGGAGGGCCTTCGGGGGGGTTCAGCGGCCCAGACGCACTTGGTTCCCCAACTCCCCCGGCAATCCCACTTCCTCGATAGCCCGGACGGTCGCCTCCCCGTCATATGCCACGCGAATGTGTTCGACGCGCAAGGAGGCCGCGATCGAGAGTACCGAGTACATGGCACGGGGATCCCCGTCTTTCGGCCTTCCCACCGACCCCACGTTGACGAACAGCACACTTTCGATTACCCGATCCCAGCTCTCGTGTGTGTGACCGAACGCCAGAACGTCGTCACCCTCAGCCTCAGCCAACCGTCTGAATGTGCGTTCGTCCCGATCCCGAAGCAGATACTCGTTGATCCTCCGCGGACTGCCATGGACCAGATGGATCCGTACCCCCCCGATATCCAGATGCATCTCCGGGGGCAGACTGCGTAGGAAAGCCTTGCGATCGGTAGTCACCTCGGCGACGGTGAAGGCATACGATGCCGCCCCGATGCGCTTCGCCTCGGCCGTCCTGTAGAAGCAGCCGCAATCTCCGCGTTCGAAACCCACCCCGTCGTCATAGTTGCCCATCAGCGAGGGAATCCCGCGGGCGCGCACCAGATCGATCACCCCATTCGGATCCGGACCGTAGCCCACCAGATCGCCGAGACTGTAGATGACCTCAACGCCGCGGCGATCGATGTCCGCAAGCACGGCCTCCAGAGCCAGCCGATTCCCATGGATGTCCGAGATCAGGCCAAGCCGCACAGACTCACCGTTTATTTACTCGTTTCAAAATGAAGCCGCGGCCGCCCAGTGCGCGCTTGACGGCACGATAGTTCGTCCTCGGTCGTGCAAATAGCGCTGCTATTCGTGCTCCCTGCGTCCTGCTCTCGCGCTCGTCCATCACGTCCCTGACGGCGGATCTTCATTTTCAAACGAGTTCTTTGGCTTCCTCGCCTGGATACTCGCCGAGAGCACGAAGTCCTCCAGCTTCCTTCCGGGCTCCCAATCGCGGATGAATTCCCGGCTTTCTTCTTTGGGGCGGATGTCGATATCAACGAATCCGGCTTCGCGGAGCATCGCCTCGACCTCATCTACCCGAGCCGCCCCAGATATGCACGCAGAAAGCATCTGCATGTCGTCAAGCCACTTCTGCGGCAAATCCGCCGTCGCCACGACATCGCTCACGGCGACGCGGCCGCCCGGCTTGAGCACCCGGAAGGCCTCGCGGAACACCTGGGGCTTGTCCGGCGACAGATTGATGACGCAGTTGGAGATGATCACGTCCACCGAGTTGTCGGCCACGGGTAGGTGCTCGATCTCCCCCAGGCGAAAGTCCACATTCGCCCAAGGGGTCTTGCGAGCGTTTTCACGTGCCTTGCCCACCATTTCCGGAGTCATATCCACCCCGATGGAACACCCGGTGGGACCTACGGCCCTCGCTGCCAAGAAGCAATCGAACCCGGCCCCCGCCCCCAAGTCCAGAACTACCTCGCCAGGCTGCAACGCGGCTATGGCTTGAGGATTGCCGCAGCCAAGACCCAAATTGGCCCCTTCCGGCACTGCAGCCAACTCCTCCTCGGAGTACCCGAGCGCCCGGGATATCTCGTCCCCGCTCGCAACCATCTCCGGTGAAGCCGGGCCACAGCAGCTCGTGCCCGCGCGGCTTTCGCGCGGACTACAGCCGCAGGCCAACGCCGCGCCGGCGCCAGGTTCCCCATTCCCTTTTTCGGCGATTCCCGCGTAACGGCTGCGAACCGCGTCTCGCACAACTTCCTTGCGTAGATCGTCCATTTGTGGATCGTCCATTATTCCTCCTTGTTTCCCGGGATTCCCGAAACCATGGTCGGACATCCCAGATCTAGTTCCGCGGGTGCCTCTCGGGCAGAGATCCCCCCCTGAGATTCCTGGCCCGCCGGCCGCTCGCCCTCGCTCGGCCAATAACGCCGCTTGAAGTAGAGGGCTACGTTCACCAACCCAATCAGCACGGGTACCTCGACCAACGGCCCGATGACAGCCGCAAAGGCCTGCGCCGAATTCAACCCGAACACCGCCACAGCCACCGCTATAGCCAGCTCGAAATTGTTTGAGGCGGCGGTGAACGACAGCGCCGCGCTCCTCGAGTAATCGGCGCCGATCCGCTTGCCCATGTAGAAACTCACGAAGAACATGATCACGAAATAGACCAGCAGCGGCGCCGCCACCCGCACCACGTCCAAGGGCAGGTGCACGATGTATCCACCTTTTAGCGAGAACATCACGAGAATCGTGAAAAGAAGCGCAACCAGGGTAAGCGGACTGATCCGCGGGATGAACTCCTTGTGGTACCACTCTTTGCTGCGGAATCTCAGCAGCCCAAACCGAGTGATAACCCCGGCTGCAAACGGGACCCCCAGATAGATCCCCACGCTCCGAGCGATCTCCCCGATGCTGACATCCACAGCTGCGCCCTTGAGACCGAACCACCCCGGCAGCACCGTGATGAAGACGTATGCATAGACCGAGTAGAAGAGTACCTGGAAGACAGAGTTGAGAGCCACGAGCCCGGCCGCGTACTCACTGTCGCCCTTCGCCAACTCATTCCAGACGATCACCATCGCGATACACCGAGCCAGGCCGATTAGTATGACCCCCTGCATGTACTCGGGCTTGTCGAACAGCAGGAGGATCGCAAGGAAGAACATGATCACGGGCCCTATCACCCAGTTCTGCACCAGTGAGAGCCCCAGCACCCGCCAATTGCGGAACACATGGCCCATCTCTTCGTACCGGACCTTGGCGAGAGGTGGGTACATCATGATGATGAGACCAACCGCGATGGGGATCGATGTTGTGCCGATCGATGCCCGCTGGATGGCGCTGCCCACCTGAGGCCAGATGTACCCAACCACCACGCCGATGACCATGGTTACGAAAATCCACGCGGTCAAGTAGCGATCGAGGAAGGATAGCCGTCTCATGCCTTCATGGTAGCCCAAGGAGAGCCTACATGCAAGTAACCGTTTATACAGTTGTAAAGTCATGGCATAAGGGCTCTGTGCTTTCCGCGAAGGTATCTTCTGTACTGAGAAGTGAACCGAAGCGGAGAGCACGGAGCCCTTACCTAGTCGATGGGCACTGACTCCTGGAACTTCTTGAAGTCTGCCCGGTACTCGTCTCTGGCCTGCCGGCCCAGATCGAAGTAGGCCGTTCCGGCCGATACGTTGCCCGCGTCCCACATCGCTTCGATCCCCTTGATGGTCGCATCGATGCGGTTCCCCATGGCCATCGCCGCCTCTTTCAACCAGTTGTCCGATTCCTCGAAGCCGGAAGGCACCGCGAGTTCTCCCAGACTACCGAAGGCCGCGTCGAGCTCTCCCATCATGTCCTGGAGCTCGTCCCGAACCGCCGCTGGAACCGTGGGAGCAGTGTTGTTGATGTTGTCGGCCAACTCGGGGATCCGTTCGTCGTCACGGGTAAGGATCTGCACCATCTCGTCTGTCGCCGTGAGATATACCTCCGCGGACTGATCCGCGGTGAGTGTGGTCGTCGTGCCGGCGTCAAGGGCGGGAACCGTCTGAGACGTGGTTGACTGACCCACAGTCGCGCTTGTCGTGGTAGCAGAGGACTCAGTGGTGACCTCGGCCCTGGCAGCCGCCGTCGTGGTGGTGAGCCCAACCTGCGTGGAGGTGGTATCGACAACGTCCCCTCGGTCCCGTAAGAGAAGGAAGGCGGCAGCCCCGCCGCCTGCCAGGACGATGATCACCGCGACGATGACGCCCACGATGAGGCCGGTGTGGCCCCCTGACGGGGGTGACCCTGCTGGGCCGGGAACTTGCGACGGGCTCTGCTGGGGTGAGGTCCACCCCCCGGCTGGTACCGAGGGCGGGGAGATCTGAGGATCGACAGAAGCGCCGCAGTTCTTACAGAAGGACTTGCCTGTATCGATTGACTGGCCGCACTTCGAACAAAACATGGGGCGTCCCCACCTCCCGCTCGCCTGACCCGCGTGGACATAAGCGTATCACTCCGTCCGATGCTAAGATGGCGCGATGAACCACGACTCTACAGGCGATAACCCGCTACACAAGCGGCTCGGGCTACGGCCGGGCATCGCGGGCGCCGTCATATCGCCCCCCGACGACGATGCCAATCCACTGCTCCCTTTGCCCGAAGGGGTGTCGAGCGTTGCCCAGGTTGAAGATCTGGGCGACCAACACGGCTCGTTGGACTACATACACTACTTTGCGCGCAGTCGAGCCGAACTGGCCCGCGTATTCCCTCAGTTGCGCGACCTACTGGCGGCGGGCGGAAGCCTCTGGATCTCCTGGATCAAGCAGTCGTCTGCTCGACGGGGAGGCGGGCTCCCCGGTGACCTGAACGAGAACCTGGTCCGCCGGATGGCCCTGACCAGCGGGATGGTGGACGTGAAGGTGGCTGCCCTTGATCAAGATTGGTCCGCCCTCAAGCTCGTCATGCGCAGGCACTAGAGCTGTAGGCCTTGGCGTTCAGCCTAGTCATTGGGAGCCGGGCTGACCGCGGGTTGTGCTAGACCCTCTACTCGTTGGCGCGCGGTGGAATAGCCTGGCATCCGGAAAGCCAAGGCGACATTCTCCTGGATCAAACGGCCAAGCGGCCGCTCCGTTCCGGCCCGGATAGAGACATAGCATTGGTCACAGCTGTGCCTTGTGGGCCCGAATCCATGGACAGCCTCACGCCGGGAGAGATAGGTCAGTTCCGGGAACATCGAGCAGGCGTTTATGAGACCGTCGGGCCTGACAACCAAGAACCGACGCCCCGCCTGGCAGCCATTCATCCCCCCTTGGGCGAAGAAACGATAAGTTTGTTCAAGGATATACTCAGAGTTGAGCACTGTCCGCGAGTGACGCCTGTGCACCTTCAAGTAGTCCACGTGGCGGCGCAACAGAGCCAGATGCTCCGGCCCGTCGATACACAGGCTTAAGTCCTTGGTTCGCAGGGGGCTATAGGCGCTGAACGATATCTGCGCCCCCCATTGCTCGGCCTTGGCCACCAAGCTGGGAATCTCGGCGAAATTGGCGCGTGTAAGCGCACAGTTGAGCAGGATGTTGTGGTGGCCATACTTGCGAACGAGGTAGGGGATGATCTCGTTCATCTTGGCGAACAAGCCGGGAACCGCTCGGAACTCATCGTGACGGTCATCGGGGAAGTCCAAAGAGACAGAGAACAGAGAAGTGCCCGCGTTCTCCAGCGACACGTACCTCTGCTCGGTCATTAGCCACCAGTTGCTGACCACGACCACCATCGGCAGCCCGCCGGGACGCTTGACCGCCCGGATGATGTCCTCGAGATCACGCCGTAACAGCGGCTCCCCACCCGACATCTGGGAGACGCCCGGTTTGAGTTGCCTCGAATAGCGGTGGTAGTCATCCAGGCCCATCAGGCCACTCTCGTGCTTGATCCCGCCCTTGTCGCAGTGACGGCAGTCGGCCACACAGGAGTGCGTCACCTCGAAGGAGACGCACATGGGCCGACCTCTCATGCGATTCCAGAGACCGCGGGAGCCTATTCTGACTGCTTCACTGCTTAACATGCGACTTGTGTCCATTCTTCAAGGCCCGACGGCCGACTGCACTTCGAGGGTCTTGCCGCGGAAAACTCTACCGCATCGAAGTGTGGGAGGGAAACGATGGGGTGGCCCGATACGCGTCCTGCAAAACATCATCCATGCCCTCTCGGTCTCCGAGAAGTCGGAAGGCAAGCATGCGCAGACCGTGATCGTGGACCGTGATGAGGCGCATGAAGATATCGCGCTGGGATGGTTGGTTCATCTACATTTCAGCCTCCCGGGCCGCCCGACAGAATACATGCGCATCGCTCGACCTTAGGTTAGACGAACAAGGAGGCGCGATCCTTCGCTCCTTAGGGAACCTCTCCACTTGGGATAGATCTCCCATCAGGGTTACAATCTTGATCGTGCTGGACCCCATTGTTGATTTCCTGAAAGCCCTCGGCATAGCTGCGCCCGGTCGATTGGGTTGGGTGACGGTAGTACTTACCTTCATCATCGCGGCCATCGCAGCTTGGCGTTTCATGCCTCGAATGAGGCTCTTCTCCCTGCAGGTGGGCTGGGCCGATGAGCCGAACGGCCGGAGACTGAACAGGGAGCCGTTGCCCAACGCAGGCGGGCTGGCCATCTTCGCCTCAGTCATAGTGGCTCTCGTTATCGCCACCATCCTTCGCCCCATCGTCATCGAGGACGTCCAGGTTCAGGTGCTCGCAATCCTCCTGGGCGGGTCCTTCATGATCATGGCCGGTTTCATCGACGACCAATTCGGCCTGCCGCCGGTTTTCCGGCTTTTGGTACAGCTCATCGCCGCTCTCCTCATTGTGAGCGCGGGCATCCGCATCGACATCATTTTCGGAGGGACCGCCGCCGACCCCGGCAACATATGGTCGAGCGTCGTGTCCGTCATTGTTACGCTGGTGTGGATCGTTGGGATAACCAACGCGGTCAATTTGATCGACGGGGTGGACGGTCTTGCCGGGGGAGTCAGTTTCATCACGGCCATGTGCCTTCTTGCCGTATCCGCCCAAGACCAGGCCAAGGCCGCTGCCACTCTCCTCCTCGCTGCGCTCGGCGGCGCTGCTCTGGGTTTTCTGCGGCACAACTTTCCGCCGTCACGCATCATCATGGGAGACAGCGGGGCATACTTCTTCGGCTTCGTTCTGGCGGCTTCCAGTATCCTCGGTAACCTCCAGATCCCCACTGTTTTCGCACTCTTCCCCACTGTGCTCTTCCTTCTCCTACCGCTGATCGATACCGTTCAGGTAGTCCTGAGACGACTAGTTAGGCGCAAGAATCCCCTCTCTTCCCCAGGTAAGGACCATCTACACCATGGTTTGCTCGCTCGGGGTCTGTCTCAGACTCGTACTACGCTCATCTTGTGGGGAGTAACCCTGGTCACGAACCTGTTGGCAATGGTGATCCTGTACGTCACGATTACTCCGGAAGCCGGCAAGCCCGACACCAGGCCGCACCCGCCCGTCATCGTCGCAACAGCGGTCGGGGTCATCATTTTCCTGGGTTTCATTGTGTGGCGCCGGCGCCGCGCCTTGCGGCGCGCGGCGCTCCTTGTTGGAGCTTCTGCTGTGGACACGGCTGCGACAACCGTTCCTGAGGTCGACCTGCCCGACGATCCTGACGGAGGCCCCTTGAAATAACCGGAAGTGCCTCCGGCGCTTGCTCACACGGACGGCAAAGCCCGAGCAAGGCGCACAGACGGCGCTCGCCCATCTATGTTGTTCGGCCCTGCTCGCAGGTCGACTAGGCAGGAACTCGTTCGGAGGGCCCGGCGTCTCAGGGGCATCACAAAGGCACGTGGGGCGGATACATCGAGGGGGTGACGGCGGTGAGAAGTGGGACCAAGCAAAAAAGCATATTGGCGATAGCAGTTCTTCTGATCATGGTGGTCGCGGTGGGATGGATATCCGTAGGATGTGGTTCTCCGGCGGAAGCTGCGGCGGGAACGCTGAACCTTGGCCAGGCCGACAACGGGAAGACTTTCAGCGTCAAGGTGGGCGACACCATCGAGGTCGTCATCCCGGGCAATCCGACGACCGGCTTCACCTGGACCGCAGCCCTCGCCGAAAAGGACGCCACTCTTCTTCAGCAGGTTGGCGAGCCGCAGTATACACAGGACGCCTCCGGCGTCGGCCTAGTCGGTTCCGGCGGCAAGTTCACTTTCACTTTCAAAGCGTTGGCCAAGGGTCAGGTTCAGCTCAAACTCGATTACGCCAGGCCGTGGGAAAGCGTGCCACCGGCGCAGACCTACACCGCAGTGATCAACATCAAATAGGGCAACGGGGGGAGACCGCCTCTGCGTGCCGACTCATCGGCCGCACAGGCAGCCGGGGCGGCGAAGGCCGCGGGCCGCGGATTCCCGCGGCCCGCGGCCTTCGCGTTCCTGCCTCTACTCAGTTATCAGCTTCAGGGAACCCACGTTCATATCTACCTTGATCGTCAGCGTCTTGCCCGAGCCACCCGCGGAGGCCGGGGTGCTGTAGGTCTTGCCGTTTGTGACCCAAGAGCCCTGTTCGGACACTTTGTTCAAGGAGCCTTCGACAGTGACCACGGCCGCAATGGCTTGGGGCACGGTCAGCTTAACGGTCCCCACGGCCGCCTTCACGCGCACGGTCGCATCCGTCCTAAGCTGACCCGAGAACTCGAGGCTAAACGATCCCGCGCCTCCGGAGAACTCCATGCTCTTGAAGTTCGCGTTGGCAAGACCAGTCATTGAAACCTCAGACGCGCCGGTCGAGTAGGCAAAGTCGCTGATCTGGCCAAGATTCGGCGAATTGAAGATGACCTGAGTCTTGGCGGCTCCATCCTTGATAGTGAGGCCCTGCAATGTCAAGCCCGTAAGGTCGTAGGTCCCCTCATACGCCCCGGCCGTGACCTTCAGGTTGATCGGTGATTTGCCCAGCCGGATGGTCCAATCATTGATGACTCCGGTGCCCAGGCCGGAGGGCCCCCTCTGGCTGCCCTGCTTGATAGTCACTGAGTTGTCGCTTCTGGTTATCACCGGTTTCCAGGGCTCGACATTGTAACGTATGGATCCCGCGACGGATCCGGCGGCCCCCGCGCTCACGGAAAGCTTGCCTGCACCCATGGAGAGCGTGATATCGGTGACCCCCGCCCCCGTGAGAGGCTCATCGATGGTCACTGCCTGAGTAGGGCCAATATTGACGCCGCACCCGGCCGCCAGAATGACCGTCAGCACGATTACCGGCAGCACCCCGAATGCAAGCGCTCCCAGAAGGCGATTCGCATCCCTCTGATTCCCGCCCATCGGATACCTCCCTCCTAGGATGTGTCCGACCGCCCTAGGTTAGATTCTAGAGTACAGCTAGGCGAGGACGCAGGCGATGCCTGAAGTGAAGAAGCGGTCACCGGCCGCATTGCGGCCGACCATGGGCTCGGTAACTTGGACGTGCTGCGTCAGTTCCACTCGACCGGTGCGAGAGAGTGACTCCACGATGTAGTCGCGCTCGGCATCGAGGTCTGGATGGATGTGATGGATGGGCACGGGGATAAGGCGGCTGACACCGACGCCGGCGTCATACGAGGCCGTGGCCACCCAAACCTGTTTGCCTTCGACGACGAAGTCGGTAAGCCACCAGCGCGTGTGGTGACGGCGGCGGGAGGTATCGCCGTCGTTGTGTTTCTGGAATGCCACGTCATGCAGCTTGCCGTCAAGGAAGACCGGGAATACGGGCGCGGAAGGATACGGCTTGTTGAGGACTCCCCGGGCGAACGCCCTCAACGCGGTCTCCACCGTCACTCTGTCGGCAACCTGCCATCCCGCTGCCGCGAAGGCCTCGATTAGCTCGGCGCCGCTACCCAGGAAGATGAGGCTCACCGGAGCCTGGGACGCCCCGCTCAACTTAGCCGAGAAGCGGGGCAGAAGTCCCACGTGCTCGTGGTGAATCGCCAAGCGATCCAGCCCGTGCTTCAGCGGCCACAAGGCTTTGGGCAGGTGCGCCGATTTGTTCTTCGCCTGCGCCGGATCGGCTTGAGTACCCATGAGGAAGATACCCACCGCAACAACCGACGCTCCAAATGTGACAATCGTTCGAATGACGCGTGTCCGGGGAACTCTATCGTTCCTGCGCATCACACTTTGTGCCCACAGAAGGAATAGAGTCAGGGTCGCCACGATAGCCAAGCCGGACATCACCAACGTTTCTCGCCCAGAAGGATTTCCCAGCTCCGAGTGAACAAACGGCAGGACCGCCACCAAAGCGGCTATGAGAGCAACTCTCACCGACCAGATCGGCCAGCGTCTCTGAGTATGTGTTTCGGCCCCGAGGGAGGACCGGAAGTCAGTCTGTGGCACGTTACTCCTTATGTGCGCAATGATACCCTATCCGGACATAAGCGGAGCATAAACCGAAACCGCGGATACCAGCGGATCACCCCTAGCCGCGAGAAACAGCCCGACAAACGAAATCGCCACCAGGACGGCCAGAAGTGCGAACCGAAGCCTGATCCCCAGACGAAATCGTGAAGCGTTCGCCGGCCACGATACCCATCCGAAGCGATGCGAAATACCCAGCACCACAATGAGCCAAACAGCGGCGAGACACCATCCTGCTGCGACATCCGACGCCCAGTGAACCCCGAGATATGGGCGAGACACGCCTACGACGACGACCCCCGCTGTTGCCACAACTATCCCGCCGATGCGGACCCATCGCCCGTAGCGGGCGGCGAAGCCAGGGGCACATTCTTTCCTCCTCCACTCCTTCCCCGTCCACTTCCACAGCAGAAACACGAAAATCCCCGCGACCACCAGCGTCGTGAAGGCATGCCCCGAGGGCAGACTGTCCGAACTAGGCCCGGCAATGAGGGCCAGCGATGCCGGTGGCCGCGGCCGCCCGACGACGGTCTTGGCCACCGCCGAGACCACTTGGCCCAGCCCCGTTCCGACGGCCACCATGACGCCTGCTCCCCATCTCCCCCAGGCTGCAAGGGCCACGACCCCCGCGCTGAGGTATGCGCTTATGAAGGGTGTGTTGCCGAGAAGGGTCGCTCCCCAGAACACCCGGCTTCTCAGGGGGCTTCTGAACGCAAGGATTGACTCGACCAACCGGCCGTCCAGTCCGGAAAGAGGACCGCCGGGCTGAGTCTCTCTGGCAATGACCACAAAGCCTGCCAGGAACAATGCCGCGGCCAAAGCCGCCAGCCAAATCCAAACCGTGCGCCATCCTCGGTCAGCAGGCGCATTGCCGACCGGCTGATACTTGCCGGGATCCGGCTTCAGTTTCACTCCACGGGATGAACCGGGTGACGGAGCACGGTCTTCAGGTTCTCCGGCTTGGCTGTGCGCGGGTCGCCCAAGTAGATCTCGTGATGTCTGCCATTGAATGCGTACCCGTTCCGTTCCGCGAAGGCGCTCATTAGGGCAAGAGTGCGAGTCTCATCCGAGTAGGGACCGATGTGCATCACCTGGACGCATAGACCCTCGCGGAAGCTCTCGAGGCGAACTCGATCCAGCCAGGCCAGGGCCGATTTGAGATCGGCGGCCGCGCCGCTCGACCCCGCGCCCGGGGTCGGACCGGCGCCCCCCGCGCCACCCGCTCCTGCCTTCCTGACTGCCTTGCGGGCTTCTTTCTCCCGCTTTTCCTTCAACTGCGCCCGAGCTTGGACAAACATCTCGTCGTCGATGTGGTCCGGCTGCATGACCATAAGCGTCCACATCCAACCCGGCGAAGCCTCGAAGTCCTGTCCCCCGACGGGAGTCGTCCAGAGCCCCTCGAGCGCCATCACTCCGTAGTCGATAGGGTTTTCGGCGCGCAGTTTGGACATGAATTTGAGGGTGTACGCATATCCGTACATAGCCCCGATAGCTTGGGCAAAGCTGGGCGAGTCGCCGGGCATGGCCCCGGTCTCGATTTGCCCGTCCACGAGGAGAAATTTCATCTCCGGAACATCTATGAGGGACACCTCTTTTGCCGAAGGGAGGTAGAGGTGTTTCAGCTGTTTCCTCAGATCGAGCTTCTCCATGAATGCCTCCTCAGGGAAGGGTGAGACCTCCGGCCGAGACCTTCAAACTATAGCGCCCGCAGTGCCCGCGCTTGCGGTACTGTGGGGACGGTCTGATTTCTTGAGGGGAAAGCTAGTACCCATGTGCGCCGACAACGAAACCCGTGTGGCCCGGATGATCGAGCGACTCAGCAACACCGATCTGCGGGCATTTGAAGCTGAGGTACGCGCCAAGCGACTCGCTTGGCTCGACGCCAATCTGCCACACCAGAGTCCCGATGCCCTCGGCGGCATAGACGCCGGCCTTCTCGTGACCGGGAGCACGATACCCGCGACGGCCGCACCGGTCACTCCCCGCCAGGCCTACGAGCTCCTTTTTCGCAAATACATGGGCCTGAACTTAGCGGAGCTCCCAGTTGTGTCGGAGTCGGAGAAGGAAATCACCTGGTTGTCGCGGAATGCCTGTCCCACTCTGGAGGCCTGTGCATCCCTGGGGCTCGACACCCGTGTTGTCTGCAGAGCAGTGTACGAGAAGTCGACGCAGGCGTTCCTTTCCCGGCTCGATCCCCGCCTCAGATTCATTCGCGACTACAACGAGATCCGTCCGCATGCGCCGCACTGCCGTGAGCAGATCGTGTCGGTCGATTTCGCTGCGATGATGGAGATGGCACTCGAGGAGGCCCGCGTGTCTCGTTCCGAGGGCAACAAGGGATACGGCGCAGTTGTCTCCCTTGGCGAAAGGGTCCTTGCGTGTGAGCACGACACAGCCACCAGTGAGGGCGACCCCAGCCTTCATGCGGAGTTCAAGGCCCTACGTCGCGCGGTCAGGGTGCTTGGCTCGCCGAATCTGAGCGGCGGGATACTCTTCTCTACCTGCGAGCCTTGCCCCATGTGCACTGGTCTAGCGGTCTGGACGAATGTCACTGCGGTCTGTTTCGGGGCTTCGATCGCGGATACTGCCGACATGGGCAAGAGCCGCATTCTGGTGAGTACGACCCACATCGCAGAGCGCTCCCCCTGCTTCATTGAGGTTTTCGGAGGATGCTTGAAGGACGAGTGCGAATCCCTGTACCGTTGAGGGCAGGCCGGAATTGCCGTCTGTTCGTCGAATTCGGTTCTGTTAGCTACTGAGAAGCAGCCACGAGACGCGAGGGTGATCGCCATGACCACGCCTTCTGATCTTGAGCCTCGGATCCGGGAGATTGGCAGCCGGCTCTTCGCCACAATGGCCGCCGAGGGACGCCCACGCCCATCTCTGCCCATATTCGGAGGCCGCGCATTGCAGAGGCGGGCGCTGACGCGTGCCGCCGAAGACCCTCACTTCAAGACGCAGCTCTTTCGCTTCATCGATGTCTACCCCAGCCTCCGCGACTCCGGAGATCTGGTGCGCCATCTCCGCGCATACCTTGACGATCGTGGAGAGCTGCCCCGTCCTTTGGACCGGCTTGTCGGCCAGGAAGGCTGGCGCCGAGTGCCGTCCTGGGCGGTCGCTCGTATGACCGACAGGACCATGCTGCGAGTGGCCAAAGGCCTCATTGCCGGGCGCGACGCCACCGAAGTCTTCCCAGAACTCAAGCGGCTCCGTCGGCAACATACGTCCTTCACCCTTGACATCCTCGGAGAAGCCTGCTTGAGCGAGGCGGAGGCGCAGGAATACGCACGCCGCTACTTCGAGGTGCTGGAGACTCTGCCTCCCAAGACTGCGCGCTGGGGCGCAGATCCTTTCATGGATGGGTCTCCCTGGGGAGAAGTGCCGAGAGTGAACCTCTCACTCAAGCTGACTTCGCTCTATTCGCAGATCGATCCGGCCGATTTCGAAGGTTCTCGCCGTAGCCTGGTGGCCGCTCTCAAGCCGCTACTGGTGAGAGCCCGAGATCTCGGCGTATTCGTGAATATCGATATGGAGCGCTTTGCACACCGTGACCTAACCTACACGGTGTTTTCTGATCTCGCGTCCGATGACGACCTCGCCGGTTACCCGCACCTCGGCATTGTGGTCCAAGCTTATCTGCGAGACAGCGCGGACGATGTGGCGAATTTGATTGACCTGGCCCGCCGGCGCGGAACGCCGATCACGGTACGTCTTGTCAAGGGGGCCTACTGGGATTACGAAACCATCGCTGCCCGCCAAGAGCGCTGGCCCGTACCGGTTTTCTCCCGCAAGGAAGAGACGGACGCTCAGTTCGAGCGCCTCTCCAAGTTGCTCATCGACAACGCCCAACTGACCCGTCCTGCACTCGGGACACACAACATCCGCAGCATCTCGGCAGGGCTGGCCGCGGCAGAGGCGGCCGGTCTCGCCCAGGGAGCCGTCGAACTGCAGATGCTCTATGGAATCGCCGAGCCTATCCGCAGGGCAGCGGTCGCGCAACATTACAGAGTCCGTGAGTATGTTCCCGTCGGCGAACTAATACCCGGGATGGCCTATCTGGTCCGACGCCTCCTCGAAAACACGGCAAATGAATCATTCCTGCGGCTGACCTTCGCGCAGCAGACGGATGCCGAGGACCTGCTTGCGGCACCCGGCGGTGCGACGGTGCCGAGTACCACGGCGGCACCCACGTCCACGGCGACCGTCGTTTCTGCGCGGCCGGGTCCCTTCCAGAACGAGTCCCACTCCGACTTCTCGCAGCCGGCGAACCGGGCAGCAATGCAGAAAGCCCTTGCCACCATCCGTGCCAGCCTGGGCAGAGAGTATCCCCTTGTGATTGACGGCGCCCTGGTTCAATCGGAACAACGGATCGCCTCCGTCAATCCGGCCAGGCCGGACGAGGTTGTCGGGTTGGTGGCGCAGGCAACGAAGGGGCACGCAGACCAAGCGCTAACAGCAGCCAGGGCTGCTTTCCCGGCCTGGCGAGATACCCCGGCCTCTGAGCGGGCGGCGATCCTTTTCCGCGCCGCCGCACTCATGCGGGAGCGCCGGTTTGAACTGGCCGCCCTCGAAGTCCTGGAAGCGGGCAAACCCTGGCGTGAAGCCGATGCCGATGTCACGGAGGCCATCGATTTCATGGAGTATTACGGGAGGGAGATGCTGAGTCTCTCGGCAGTCCGCGACCTGAGTGACGTGCCTGGCGAGGAAGACCTCTATTTCTACGAGCCCCGGGGAGTCGCCGGCGTCATAGCTCCTTGGAACTTCCCTCTCGCGATTCCCACGGGAATGGTCTCCGCAGCCCTGGTGGCCGGCAACACGGTGGTCTTCAAACCCGCAAGTTCCACACCAGTTCTGGGCTATGCCCTGGTGCGCATCCTCCATGAGGCGGGCGTCCCGGGCGGCGCTCTCAACTTCCTGCCGGGATCCGGAAGCGAAGTGGGCGACTACCTGGCCGCCGACTCCCGAGTTGATCTCATCGCCTTCACAGGCAGCCTCGAAGTTGGGCTTTCCATAATGAGGCAGACGGCCTTTGTTGCCCCGGGGCAGAGAAACATCAAGCGAGTCATCGCTGAGATGGGTGGCAAGAACGCTATCATCATCGACACGGACGCCGATCTGGATGCTGCCGTGGAAGGCGTTCTCACCTCGGCTTTCAACTATGCGGGGCAGAAATGCTCGGCGTGCAGCCGGGTGATCGTTCTGGAAAGCGTCCACGACCAGTTCGTCCGCCGTTTAAGTCGGGCGGCGGCCAGCCTCGCGATTGGCGATCCCGCGGACCCGGCAGTGCGGGTGGGACCGGTTATCGGCGAAGCCGCCCGCGAGAAAATCCTGTCCTTTATCCAGAAAGGCAAGGGCGAGGCCCGTTTGATTCTCCCGGAGGAAAGAGCAACCCCCGAGTTCCGCTCCGTCGGATCGTCGTCGGCGGCCAGGGACGCGGGCGCGCCCTCCGAGAAGGCCGGTGCCATGGAGTCAAGTGCCCCCATTCCGGCGAGTGTGCCCGCTCCCGAGGAGGCGACCACGGAGTCCCCCGACCAAGCTATGGTCAGCGCCGCCGAAAAGGCGGCGGACGGCCTGTCCGAGGAACAGCCCGTGGAAGCAGCCCCGGCGCCGTCACCCGAGCCGGCCGCCGAGCAGGCTGCTGAACAGGTGATCGAGCCGGCCTCCGAGCAGGCACCCGGTCCGTCACCGGGTTACTTCGTCGCGCCTCACATCTTTGTCGACCCCGCTGCCGGCGCGACCATCGCACAAGAAGAGATCTTCGGACCCGTCCTCGTTGTTCTCAAGGCCCGCAAGTTCGGCGAGGCACTGGAGCTGGCCCAAGGCGTGCGCTACGGTCTCACAGGCGGATTGTATTCGCGCAATCCCAACCATATCCAGCGGGCGAAGCGCGAGTATCGGGTGGGGAATCTCTACATCAACCGGCCTATCACCGGCGCGATGGTTGGTCGCCAACCCTTCGGAGGATCCCGCATGAGCGGGGTGGGCTCAAAGGCCGGCGGACCTGACTATCTACTTCAGTTCATGGAGCCCAGAACAGTAACAGAGAACACCATCCGCCGCGGCTTTGCCCCGAGTCCGCAGGACGGCGTCCCTGATGGTCAACGGTAGGGCTACGATCAAGGATAGCGCTGACAGCTTGGACACAGGTTCACGTCGCCGCCCCCCAGGGCCAGCTTCTGGATAATGGCGCCGCATTCGCCGCAGGCTTGTCCGGCCATCCCGGGGCCCATGGCCGCGACGTAGCCGCCCGGCCTCCGATATAGGTCGAGCCACTTGTTTTTGCCGCCCAGTCGCAGGCGCTCGCTCATCACAAAGCGGACAGCTTCGAACAGCGCCAACCTTTCGTCGGTGCCGAGCTCAGATGCCCTGCGCTTGGGATGGATCCTTGCCCGATAGAACAGGTCCTGGAAGGTGCTGTTGCTTATTCCCACCAAGATGGCGTCTTTGCCGACCAGGACCGATTTCATCCCTCTGGTGGCGGCGCTGAGGGCCGCGGAGAACCGTTCGAAGCTGAATCCCCCAGAGGCCGGATCCAGGGGATCCAACAGCTCTCGGTTGAAATCCCTCGCGTACAGATAGTGATGGGCCAACTCAGAGTCCCGGGTGGCGGTGACTCCTCCCATGCTGGTGATTCTCGTGGTCAAGAATGATCCGTCGTCGAAATCCAGTTTCAGGTGGTACTGAGCGGGAAGAGATCGTCCTTCTTCCCAAAAGAAGATCTCTCCCCCATATTCCGGACTGAAGACAAGATTCATGCCGTTGTCCAGCTTCATGACGACGGTGTTGCCACGCGCCACGACGGTATCCACAACCCCGCCAACGAGCTGCTCGTAGTCGGCGGGATCTCTGTTCAGAAACCCTATCTCCTGGAGCCGAGCCGCAGATCTGCTCAGATCAAAGCGGGCAACCCTCTTCCCCACGAGTTCGCGCAGCATCTGACCGGCCAGGATTGCCGCCTCGGGGCCCTCCACGCTGGGTGCTCGGGCAAAGTTGCTCAAGGTGCCTCGATCCTCTCGGCTGCTAGTCCAACTTCTGCAGCAGGTTCCACAGTATCTGGGCTACCTCTCCCCGGGTGGCGTTGGCGCCGGTGTTCCAGCCGGCTAGTCCAGAAGTTGAGAGGTTAGCGCGGATGCCGGCGAGAAGCCCGTTGTATTCGGCTTTCTCGATGTTGGCTCCGTGGGTGGGATCGGTGTAGTTGAGCACCCCTTGGCTCCAACCATCAGGTACGGCCTGCAGAGCGCCGGCCGCCAGATTGTCCGCTGCTCGAACGACCATGGTTATGACCTGAGACCGCTTGATGTTGAGTCCCGGGGCGAAATGGGTGGCATCGGTGCCCTTAGTGATGTTGTTGAGGGCGCAGACGGCCACGTATTCATGCGGGTAGAGGGAGGAGGGGTTGTCCCCGCCGAGATCCACGAAAGGCACACCTGCCGCCGGAAACTGGTCCTCGCTCACCGGCAAACCCAGAGTGAGGACGATCATCTTGGAGAACTGCTGGCGAGTGACCAGGTCTTCAGGACCAAAACTGCCGTTGACATACCCACCGATGATCTGCTGGGTGGCCATGCCAGATATCGCGATGTAGTAAGGGTGAGAAGCTGGGACGTCGGGGAAGTCGAAAGTCGCACCGTTAGGCGAGGATATCTTGGAGATAGTCCGGGTTCCTACCTCGGCCACAAAGAAGTCACCGGCAGAATCAATGTCGACGCCATAAGGCAACGTCCCGGCCGTGAATTCGAACAGCACCTCCCGTTGGCCTCCACTGGTGATCTTCGAGAGCACATCATTCCTCGCTTCAGCAACTATGTAGTCACCATTCCCGTCCACCGCAAGACCGAAGGGAAAGGCGTCGTGGTCAAACTCGTAGACCGTCGTTATGGCCCCGGTTTCGCGGTTCACCTTGAGTAGCCTCGCAAACGACGATCCAGGCGAATCCCCAGCCTGTGTGACCAGATAGTTGCCGTCTACATCGACTGCCACCCGGCCGTTGCCGCGGCTATCGCGCGGTAGCGCGTATGTCTCCTGAACGGAGCCGTCGGAAGCCAACCTGCAGAGAGCCTGGTAGGCTCCAGCGTAGTCGGATGAATAGACGATATACCCGCCATCCTTATCGATGTCCACAGCAAGGACCGTCTTGCCCGAGGCTGGGGAGTAGATCACGGACCTGCTGCCGGACGGGCTTATCCTCACCAGTGAGCCGGTGTTGGCACCAAATTCCGCCACCACGAACTGCCCGGAGCCGTCAATCTTCACGTCATACACCTGGCTTGAGCCCCCGGAGTAGCTGTAGATGGGCGTATACGTGCCTTGGGATACCCGTGCAAGCTTGCAGAAGGTCTGGGCAATGTCGCCCACAATCACGCTTCCCCCCTGCTCCACCGCGATAGCTGTCGAAAACGAGGATGGAAATGTGAACAGTGACGTCCTCGAATAGGACGGTTCCGCGCTTGCACCGGATGCAGCAACGAGCAGCAGGACGACGAGAGCGAACAAGAGTTCTGAGATGATCGCGGGGAAAGATACGCGCGATGTCCTCCTACCGGTCATGACGATCTCCCTCCTAGAACTGTTTCGGCGATAACCGGACGGCTGCTGCACGGACAGGGAAGAAGTGAACTAATCATGGGGACCGCGGACTACACCCATCATACTGGACCCGCCCTTGCCCGTAAACAAGGGGTTTGGGTGCAGCGCGGCCCTCCGGTAGCGGAGAGCGCAGCGCCGATGCCGAAGGTCACCTGAGCGCAACTTGGACGCGATAGCGCCGAAGCTAGCCACGCTCCAGCGCAGTGCTTCCCGTCGAGCCCTCCCAGTCGTATAGTCGACTTCGTGAGTCGGTTGGCATTCCGGATAGCTCGGCGGACCAGAGGGGGATGCGATGGGCGTTGATTCCATGAGCTCTGACTGGCGCTACTTGAAGCAATCCGGACCTCCCGGCGCCCCCTCTGGTGAGCAGGCCGGTCCCTTCACCTGGGAAGGCCTCTATCTGCGCGCCCAAGCGGGAGAGTTCGGCCCGAACGACCTCGTGTGGCACCCTCAACTCCCAGACTGGACGCCGGCTGCCCAAGTCCCCGGATTGTTCCCCGCGAGGCCGGCCGGCGCTCCTACGGCGGCGCCGGCGACGATGCCGCCCACCTACGCGCCCGGATCGGGAGCGGCAGTCGTCGGCGGGCCTCGCGGCCGCGGTCGTCGGCTCCTTCCCTTCCTGATTCCCCTCATCACCCTAATCGTGGTCGGGGGTGGACTGGGCGCGTATTTGGGCTTCTTCTACGACAACCGCACAACCAAAGGGACCGGGGAGGGCGGCGGCGGGACGAGCACCACCGTCGTGAGCCAGACGACCACAACAGAGAGCGAATTCGCCGATTTGGGCGTGGCCGAGTGCAAGGCGATAGACCCCGCCACCCTGGTCGAGACCGCGGACTGGGGCGCGACTCCAGTGAATCGCGTCTGCGTGGTTCTGAAGGAAGGCAAGTCCCGGACGGAAGCTGAAGCCGTCGCCAAGGCTCTCGGCGGGTCTGTCGTGGGCCAGATCGAGTTCGTCAATCTCTTTGAAATCGAAACGGCCGCAACGACTGAAGCCGAGCTCCAGGCCGCCATCGACCAGGCGGGTGCCCTGCCCGAGGTGCAGTCCGCCATGGCCAACGTCGAATTGACCCCCGACACCGAGATCTGGGGCGTGCGGCAGAGCCCGCTCAACGATCCGGTGTACGCCGACGGCCGTGACGGAGGTTACAAGCTGATCGGCGCCGACAAAGCTTGGACTTACATCAGGGGGTCGGGCCTGGAGATTTCGGGCGTCCATGCCGGGTTCGTGGACGACGGGTTATGGAAGGCCGGCGGCGACTTCGATGGTGAAAGCTACGTCGACTTCCCCGACCACGGAGCCGCTGAGACTCCACCTAATCAGGTGACCTTCGGCATCGGCGCTG
>JAMDEO010000053.1 GCA_023483915.1 Actinomycetota bacterium | reverse complement strand
GGATCATGCGAGAGCGGGAGAGGGGACGCCCAGCCGGGCGGACACCGCGCGGACGATGGCAGCGGCGTCAAGCGAGTAGACCTTGCGCAGATACTGCTGGCTCCCCACGATTGATGAAAACGTGTCGCGAAGCCCCATGCGCACGAAGAAGCCGGGGAAAGCGCCGGCATCCATCAGCGTTTCCGCGATGGCACCGCCCAGACCGCCGTTGACCGCATGCTCTTCGATGCTGATAATGCCGCCCGTTTCGGAGGCGGCCGCCGTGAGCGTATCCGCGTCGAGTGGCTTGATCGTGTGAACGCTGAGCACGCGACAGGATATACCCTGTTCCACTAGGGCGTCCGCGGCGAGAAGCGCTTCCGCGAGGATCCCGCCCGTAGCAGCGAGTGTCACGTCCGATCCTTCTCGAACGGTTCTGATTACGCCCGGCTGGAAATTCTCGCCGGGCCGGTTAGTGACGGAAGCAGTGGACTTGTCGAGTCGGATGTAGGCCGGTCCGCGATGAGTGATCAAATAGCGGGTAGCCTCCGCGGCTTCCCACAGATCGCAGGGCGAGAGAACCAGCATGCCGGGGAGGGAGCGCACAATCGCCAAGTCCTCGGTGGCGTGGTGGGACATACCTACCGGCCCGTAGCTCATCCCACCGCCAACGCAGACGATTTTGACGTTGGCGCAGTGGTAGCAGATGTCGTTGCGAATCTGCTCCAGGCATCGAAGTGTGGGGAAGTTCCCGATGGAATACGTGAAGACGGTGTGGCCTTCGAGGGCGAGCCCGGCTGCCAGACCGGACATGTTCTGCTCGGCGACGCCGACGTTTAGGAATTGACCGGGGAAGCGCGCTGAGAAGTCGTCCAGTACGCCGAAGCCGAGGTCGCCGGTCAGCAAAAGAAGTTCGCGGTGGGTCGGCGCAAGGTCCGTCAGCATGCGGACGAAGGCGTCTCTCATGTCCGGTCCTCGAGTTCGGCGAGCGCCGCTTCGAATTCGGCGCCGCGAGGGATGCGGTAATGCCAGAGCACAGTGTTTTCCATGAAGCTCACACCTTTGCCCTTGACGGTGTGGGCGATGAGACAGGAGGGTTTGCCGGGCGCGAAAGGTATGGCGCCAAGGGTTGTGCGTAGCGCTTCGTGGTCGTGCCCGTCCACTTCGCTGACGGACCAGCCAAAGGCCGTCCACTTCTGCGCAAAAGGTTCAAGCTCCAGAACCTGCGAGACGGGAGCGATGCCTTGAATGCGGTTGTAATCAACGATGGCAATCAGGTTCGAGAGCCCGTGGTGCGCTGCAAACAGGGCGGCCTCCCATGTGGAGCCTTCATCGCATTCTCCGTCGCTTAGAAGACAAAAGACCCGGTGGGAAGCGGCCCTGAGTTTGGCAGCGTAGGCCATCCCGGCGGCAAGAGCAGCCCCGGAAAAATCCTCCCTCCGCAAGCGCGGCGTACAGGCCGGCCCCAGCGTGGCCTTTGCTCAGGACGAACCGGTCGCGAGCAGGGTCGTCAGGCGCGACGGGATCCACGTTCAAAACACCCCGGTACAGCACGGCCAGAATATCGGCACATGAGAAAATCGCCCCGATGTGCGATCCGCCGCCGATGCTGGTCATTCGCAGTGCGTGAGTGCGAATACGGCGGGCTAGAGCATGGGTGCCGTCGACGCCCTGCACATTCATTGCGAATACCCGTAGAAAGCACGCACGTTGTCGCACACGTAGTGCACATCATCGTCGGAGAGCGACATGTTCATCGGGAGCATCAGCAGACGGGTAAATAGCCAATCGGTGTGTGGCAGGTGCTGCGTGAACCCAAGCACCTTCAACTGGTGCACGGCTTGCCCGCCCCATTGAATGAGCGTCCCAACGCCTTGGCCTTTGAGGTACTGCTTCAGTTCATCACGCCTTTCCGCCTCGATCTCATAATTCTGATAGATGTCGAAGTGATCTGGGTCCGAGTCAGGCGGGGGAGGCAGCACGACTTCAGCGACGTCTTTGAGCCGTTGCGTGTAGAGAGCGGCTAAGCTACGGCGCCGACGGACGACATCGCTGTATTTCCTGAGCTGGAAATCGAGAAGGGCGGCCTGAAGGTTGTCGAGGCGGGAGTTAAGCCCCCACGACACTATCTCGCCGTTCGTGCTGCGGCCATGATCGCGCATCTGATAGATCCGCTCATGGATGGTGTCGTCATTGGTGATGACTGCGCCGCCGTCCCCCAAGCAACCGAGGACCTTGGCTGGGTAGAAGCTTATGGCTGACGCCAACCCGAAAGTGCCCGCACACCGTCCTTTGAACTGCGAACCGAGGGCCTGAGCAGCATCCTCAATGATCAGCAGGCCACGGTCACGCGCGATTCCCTGGATGCGATCCATATCGCAGGTGCGGCCGTTCAGTTGGGTCGGCATGATGGCCCGGGTTCGCGAGGTCACCGCCGCCCCGGCCGCCGCGGGATCGATCAGATGGTCCGAGCCGCATTCCACCGGCATCGGTTTCGCGCCAGCGAAGTGTACGGCGGCGGCGGTTGCAATCATGGTATGCGAACTGAGAATGACCTCGTCGCCGGGGCTGATGCCGGAAGCGCGAAGCGCGAAATGCAAGCCGTCGGTCGCGTTCCCCACCCCGAGAGCGTGTTTGGCGCCGAGGAACCGCGCCAGGTTGTCTTCGAACCGGGCAAGGTCTTCCTGCAAAATGAACGCTCCGCGATGCCCGACATCCCGAATTGCGCTCAGGATCTCTGCCTCGCGGGACATAAAGACGTGAGGGTACGCGAAAAACGGAACCGTTCTGGAAATCATAATTGTGGTCATAAGCTGGAGGGCGGGCGCTTGCGCCCCACGGCGTAGATCATTTTGTATTGCGTTGCATCGCGAGTCCCGCTGATCTCAATCAACGGCTCGACCGGCGCCATGCCCTCGGTGAGTTCGCGAGGGATCGGAGTCAGGCTTCCATAAAACAGTCGCTTGAGAAGCGCTTTGCCCTTCATCGTGCGCGGAATCAGGTGCAGATTGACTGCGATCCGGCGCACGGTTCGGACCAACGCCCCGAAGGGCCGCGCCGGGGCATCCGGAAACGCGGTGTACAGAGCGGGATCGAAACCGTTCTGCCTTAACAGCCCAGCGAGTCCCCTCAAATCATAGTAGGTCTGGCTGTAGGGGCTAGGGCTAAATCCACGCCATGTTTTATTGACCGACGATATTAGCAAGACGCCTTCCGGCCGCAAGACGCGGTGGGCTTCCCTGAGAAACAAACGCGCCTCGGGCAAGTAGTAAATCGCCTCGAATAGGATCACGACGTCAAATGATGCGGCGGGGAAGGGGATACTCTGTGCGTCGAATTGCCGGACACGGACGCGCGGATGTTCGCGGTAGGTTTCGGCCGCAAGCCGGTAGTTCCCGTTGTCCAAGTCGCCACCGGTCACCTGGGCCGCCTGCCGCGCCAGGAAGCCCAGACCGACACCGGCACCGCAGGCGACTTCGATGACGTCCTTACCCTTCACCCAACACGACGCGAAATGGTACCGGGTGTATAAGATCGAGAATTGCTCCCGGGTCGCGCCTGCCCCAGGAAGCTCGGTGACAATCGTGAAATCCGGTATCTCGCGAGCCGGGGCGGCACTTTCTTGCACATCCTGCGCGGCCTCAATATGAAAGCTCCCCAATAGGCGGAGGCCGAGCACTTTGCCGCGGTATCCCGTTCCCGCGGCTGCAAATCCCTGCGACCTGGCGACCAGATTGGAAGGACGGTTACCCTCCATACAGACCCACCAAAGACGGCCGCCAGCGCGACTCAAACGCGAGCAGACAATCGCGAGAGCGCGCCCGGCCACTCCTCTTCGGCGATGACTGGGATGCGTCCAGACCGGGCCCACCTGCAAGTCCCGGGCAGCCATGAAAGGGAACCGGAAATCTCTTGAGCGCACCACGCTGTAGTGCGCCAACTCACCGCCGCAAAAAACCAGCAGGATGTTGTATTCGCGGCTAGTGCTGAATAGGAACAAATAATGGTACAGCCAATAGAAGAACAAATGCCACAAGCACAGTAGTTCGTCTGGGCGGCCGGGTCGGAGCAGGCAGGTTGGCAGGAGCCGCCACGGCGCCGGGCGCCAGACTGTGGCACTGTAGCCCGGGACGTTGAATTCGCCGGAAGCGCTGGCGGGGCAGGGTATTTCACGCGCATAGTAGATGTACGTTTCGCCAGGCACACGGTCGTCCGCAGGCGATACCGGAGTCACATGCTGGTAGGCCATCAGCAAACCTCCCCCGATCGGAGGGATCCGGTGCTGGTTGCCCCAGTGCCCAGGCGTTCCAGGTACTCGGCCAGCCTCGGATAGACGACCGAGGCGGAGTAGCGGCTGCGAAAGGCAGCCCGTCCGTTCGCTCCGAGCTTTGTGCGCAGGTCCGCATCCTTCCGTAAAACTCGCAGTGCGCCGACTAGGCTGTCCACGCTTCCAGGCGTATACGAAATTCCGCAGCCGTTGGCTTTCAGGAACTGCTCGCATTCACCTGACAACGACGACAGAATTGGCAGGCCGGCTGCCATATACTCAAAAATCTTGTTCGGCAACCCCTGCGGGGCACCCGGCCGGTACGCGGCCAAGCCAACATGGGCCATCTGCATCATACTGGTGATCTCCTCGCGATTGAGCCACCCAGTGAACACCACGTTGTCCAGGCGGGCGGCGATCTCTTCGCACCGGGCACGCCTCTCCCCCTCGCCGCTCAACACGAATTGACACTCGGTGACGCCTTGGTGCTTCAGCACACGGGCGGCGCCGATTACCGTCTCCAGATCGTAGGTGTCGCCGAAGGAGCCGAGGAACCAACAGACCAGCCGCGAGTCGTCAATGCCCAGTAATCGGAATCGCTCGCGGTGCTCTACGTTCGGGCGACCGCTCAGGTCCGGCGCTGAGTAACCCAGGGGGAACACGGCATCCCAAGGCTGTCGGGGCCGTTGCGCACACGACAACCCCCAATTGAGGTACTGTTCCGAAATGCCCACAATGGCCGAAGCGTGATGGAAGGCGAACCGCGTCGCATGGTAGTACGGAGCGAGTGCCACTCGCGCAGGCCGACGCGCCCACTCGGGCACCGCATCCAGGAACAGATCGGGCCACAAGTCCCGGACATCGAGGACCACGGGGACATCGTGCCGTCGCGCGTACCGCACCACCGCCCACCCCAACTCGACCGTCGGCCAGCAGCAGAAGATCGCATCCGGCTTGGGCCGGCGCTTGGACAGTTCTGCGAACTCCCGGGCCACCTGATAGTGATTCACCAGCCGGGCAACGCTGATGTTCCGCGAGTAGCTACGGCCGTATAAGAGCGCCAGTTCGATTCCCTCCGCTGTCACCGTCTGGGAACGCGGCACGCGCAGGCGTTTGCTCGTATGATTGAACGCCGAGGTCCACCACATTACCTTGTGCCGGCGCGCCGCAAGCGTGCTGGCTAACATGCCGGCGCGCATTCGGCGCTGGCCGCCTTCATCGACAGGCAGCGGCTCACTCACGCACGCGATCCAGATATCCATTTTGATTATCAAGGGCTGCCGCGGATCGCCATCCGCTTTGGCGGCAAAGTGCAACAGCCTCCAGGTCCTCTCACTCCTTGCACAGCAGGGTCACCAACTGAGAGCACGCAAACGGAGCCAAGCGGTGAACCAAAAAGTAAGCGCTAGGCAAGTGTTTCGACAGGAATCGCCCAAGCGGCTGGATCATCGCACCGCGCCGCACGAGTTCCACCGTCGCTTCGGGAAACAGCTTGCGAACACGCGCTAACGTCACGGCCCTGTAAATGGACGTCCTGGGGTCGCCATAGCACCAGTCAATCACCAGAATCCAGCGCCGTGAGACTCGGGTCATCTCTGCTGCAATTCGCTGCGCCAGATCGTCGTTCAGGATCTGAATGAACATGGTGGAGGCTGTGACGATGTCGAAACTCCCGTCTGGCCAATCCAGTTGGGTGGCGTCTCCGCACGTGAAGTTCACCTGTGGCAGCAGCCGACGGGCGGTCTCGATCCGCTCATGGAGAATGTCCACTCCTGTCATCTTCCCGGGGTCGAAGCCGAACCGCAGGAAAGTGAACAGGCTCCCCCCCCACCGCAACCCACATCGAGAATGCTACTGGAGCGATCAAGTGCGCCATCGCGCAACACTGCCGCGATCGCGCGCTCGGAGGCAAATCTCTGAAATAGCACCCCTAGGTTCAGCGAGTCATTTCGATCCGCCCCTCGGAGTTTGTAATACTCCGTATACCACTTTCTGGTCGTTTCAACCCCGTCATCTCCCATGTAAGACAGACTTTCTGAGGCAGCATTGCTCATATCGACCACTAATTTCACTGGCGCGGGTGCTCGCGTACTATGCATCATCGGCCCGTTTGCAGCCAATATCGCAGGGACATCACTTATGACAAACGACGACATGTGGACC
>JAMDEO010000030.1 GCA_023483915.1 Actinomycetota bacterium | reverse complement strand
TCTCAAAGCCAGTACTGCTAGTTCAAGCGCAGCAGGCCAACCTTGGGTGCGACCCTGGAGGATGGCGAGCTCAACCGGGTGAAGCGACGGTACCTCCGGACGATCGAGGAACTGTTCTGTCTCCTCACGGGTGAAGGCAAGATCAGCCGCACGCAACTCGCTCAGCCACCCACGGGCGCGGAGCTGGGGGAGAGAAAGTGGCGGATCGGTGCGGCTCACGAGAACAAGATGAAGTCCATGAGGAAGATGTTTGATGAACAGCCTCACCCCCTCGTGGACGTTTTCTGACTGGATCGCCTCATAGTCGTCGAGCACGAGAACAACATCATCGTCAAAAACCTCTAACTCATTCAGCAGCGAGACAACGCATGCATGGTCCAATTGCCCGCGCCCAGCGGAGAAAAGGTCCCAGACCGCATCGCTAATCCCAGCGTGCAATTGCCTGAGTGCAGCAGTCATATAAGCCCAGAACTGCGCCGGGTCATTGTCGGTCGCGTCAAGAGCCACCCAAGCAACGTGTCGGTTGCTCTGGGCTGCCCACTCACTCACGAGTGTGGTCTTACCGTATCCAGAAGGCGCCGAGATGAGCGTAAGAGGTCGTCGGGCGCTTGCGTCGAGCGCTTGTGTCAGCCTGGGCCTCGCTAGGTAATGAGGTCGACGCCGAGGGATTCGCAGCTTGCTCGCAAGAAGTGGCTGAGTCCGAGACGGATCGAGAAGCGCCCACTGTAGACCGTCGGAACTTCCGCGGCCAGTCGCTTTCGTCCCCTCAATGTCAGTGTCCTTGCCGTCGATAGTCATTTGCGACCATCTGAATCCTAATTCTTGACCCTGTTCTCACTGTAGCACGGTGACCAGACGAGCCAAGAAGACAAACCCGGGCAGATGGCTGATGACCCCTAGAGGCCTCAGGTTGGCAGCTCCTCTGCGCATTGTGTCACTAGAATGCGTGGATTCCATATCCGCTCTTGAACATCAGATGGGTAGTCCAGTAGCCACCATCGGATAGTTAGACCGATGGCGCCGACAGATACCCGGTTTTTGTGGGGCGTCTCGAGGGCTGTCAGCGTGTTAACGGTCGGGAGTGGCTGCCCACGGGGGGACCTTCCCGCGTCGTGAGCGACCCTGCGCCTACAAGTTGATCACCTTGCCGGCGCGGAGCATCGCCTCGCAGATGGCGTACATGTTCGATATCTCGCCGACGGCCACGCTCTCCCTGAGGTCGAAGTGTCCGACACATGTGCCGCATAGGAGTATCCGCACGCCTTGGCCCGCAAGCGCCCTCAGATCGTCAAGAGCGTGCGACTCCTCCACGGCGAGCGTCACCCCGCTGTTGAAGAAGATGATCGTGTCCGGTCTCGGGGTAACCTCGCCCAGGGTGTGCAGGTAGGTTCTCAGAAGCACCCTTCCGAGTTCATCGTCCCCTCGCCCGATCGCATTGCTCGAGATGGCAACGACCGTCGGCGCTGGTGCGGTGTTCCCCTGGCCTCCGGGGTCCATCCGGAGTCCACTGCTTGGCAGTTGACTATTCACTCGCCGTCTCCTCTCGTGGCGGTTTCATAGTGACGTCATGTATAGCGGTTATCTCCACTCCCATCAGTGCAAGTATCTCCTCCACTCGCACGCAATCGTCGAGGTTCACCCGCAAGCAGACGCCACACTGGGAACTCAAGATCCGGGGCACGGGGACAAGCACGCACGTGATCCCAGCTCGACGCACTGCACCCTCAGCATTGATCGCCTGAGCTGCCGAGAGCACGAGGAGGACGCTGTTGGCGGGAGCAGAGGAGCTCACTCGATCATCTCCAGGAAGGCCTCCACCCGGGTGGTGAGCTGAGCGATATCTCCCACAGAGTAGTCCGTGTCGATGCGCAGCGTTGGTATGCCGGCTGCTTTCGCGGCCCGCTCCACCAGCGTCGCTTCTACCTGGTAGGGGCCACAAAAGTGCAGGTCGCACTGGACGATGCCGTCGGCTTCGTACTCCCGCGCCAGGCGGATCACGTCCCCGATCCTGGCGGAGTTGGGGGTGAAGCAGGCGCAATTGATGTCCAGGTACTTGTCGGTGAGGGCATCGATCATTGCCGGCAGATCCTTGGGGCTCTCGTCCACGAGCCTGGAGTAGTACCGCGAGCCGGTGCACATCTCTTCCATCACTACCGCTGCCCCGGCCTTCTCGATCACGTCGTGCAGCTTCCAGTTGGGGATGGACATGGGCGTCCCGGTCACCAGGAGCCGCGGCGCATCGGCCGGGGCCACGCCTTCACCCGCGGCCACCCGGACTTCGAGCTCGTCGGCGATCTTGTTGACCATGGCCGTGAAGCGAGGCACGTCGTCGTAGAAGGCCACCTGCACGGCCAGCAGGGCGTCCTTGCCGGAGATGGGCACAGGCGAGGCCCTGCGGGCGGCGTTCAGGCGCTGCAGGGCTCGACGCTTATCATTCACCTCTTTGGTGGCGGCCGCCAGGTTCTCCGCCGTGAGCTCGAGTCCGCTCACCTCTTCCAGCTTGGCGATGAGCTGCTCGATCTCCGCCCGCCAGAGGACGCGGTCCTGCGGCCTCTTCATCTGCGGCAATTCCATCACATGTAGGGGAGCGAGGTCGGCGAACAGTTCGTAGGCCTTCTTCTTCCCGTCGCAGGTAGTCTCACCAACGACCAGATCCGCCGATTCTACGTATGGACAGACCTTGCCCAGCTTGAAGCCCACAAAGGATTTGATCAGCGCACAGGTGTTCTGAGGCAAGATGCGTTCCACTTCGCCGTAGGCCCACTCCGCTCCGGCGCACAGTCCCACACACTGGCCGCCCAGGGCACGGATAATCTCCTCGGGCACATACAGGCAGAACGTCCCCACGACGATGCCGCCCGCAGCCCTGTGGTCCACGAGTTCTTTGATCCGGAGACCGTGGATCTCGCTCATGACGAAATCGAAGTAGGCCATGCCCTCGGGGCGATCGGCCTGAGTCAGGTAGGCGTTTTGGTAGAGGACGGGGATGGCGGCAAGCAGGGCGTCGTGCGCCGGTAAATCCAGTCCCAGTGCTTCCCACATGGGACGGTAGTCGGTCGTTGGCTGGTTCACATGCTCCTCCTGGTCGGTCGGCCGCCGGCTGATGGAGAGCCCGTGCAGGGCCGTCCGGAGGAGAAAGGGAATGATCCTATCCGCTCACCAAAGGGCCACAGCGTGCTCGCCGGCGACGTATCTGCTGTCAGTGATCGATGGCCTTGTGCAACCCGTGCACGTGGTGGCAGTCGGTCAGGTCTTCATTTGAGCGATCATGCTGTGTCACCTCCTCTCGATTGCGTGACAGTCTAGCGTTCGGGGAGGGTCCGCGGCAACTTGCGCTCGGGAAACCTCTTGCCACGTGTGGAACGGGCGGGCCGGAGACCCGAGCTTGCCACTTCTGCTTGCGCTTTCTTGAGTTCAGCCTTGACCGTCTCGCGCGAGCCTGCGAACTTCGCTGAGGAACACTGGACAGCACCACATGGGTAGTCCGATGCACGATGTCGGGTAGTTTGGTAGGGAAGGGAACGCGTGGTCCTTCATTCCAATTTCGCACAACATGGGACTGGCACCGGTCGTGACTAAGCTACACCTCCCGCCTCACAGCAGATCGAACCGATCGAGGTTCATCACCTTGCTCCATACCGCCACGAATCCCTGCACGAACTTCTCCCGGGAGTCGTCGCTGGCGTAGACCTCGGCCAGGGCCCGGAGTTGGGAGTTCGAGCCGAAGATGAGGTCCACCCGGGTGGCGGTCCACTTGAGCTCGCCACTCTTTGGATCCCGGCCCTCGAATACATCGCCCGTATCAGAAGCCGGTTTCCACCTTGTACCCATGTCGAGCAGATTCGTGAAGAAGTCATTGGTGAGGGCCTCAGGCCGCTTGGTAAAGACGCCGTGTGGCGACCCTCCAAAGTTGGCCCCGAGGACGCGCAGGCCGCCCAGGAGCAGCGTCATCTCGGGAGCAGTCAAGGTCAGCAGTTGCGCCTTGTCCACCAACGACACCTCCGCCGACATCGAGTGCCCGGCCTTCAGGTAGTTGCGGAACCCATCGGCGATCGGTTCGAGTACGGCGAATGACGCCATGTCGGTCTGCTCCTGCAACGCATCCGTGCGGCCGGGCCTGAACGGAACCGTCACGTCGTGACCGGCATTCTTTGCCGCTTGCTCCACGCCCGCGCACCCACCCAGAACGATCATGTCGGCGAGCGAAACCCTCTTTCCGCCGGGCTGGGCGCTGTTGAACCCCTTCTGGATCCGCTCCAAGGTCTCGAGCACTGCCTTGAGCTTAGCCGGCTGGTTGACTTCCCAGTCCTTTTGTGGCGCCAGACGGATGCGCGCTCCGTTTGCCCCGCCGCGTTTGTCGGAGCCGCGGAACGTCGAGGCTGACGCCCATGCGGTCGAGACAAGCTGGGAAACGGACAAGCCCGAAATCAGGATCTCACCCTTGAGGGCGGCGATGTCTTCCTCGTCGACGAGTTCGTGATCGACGGCGGGTACGGGGTCTTGCCAGATGAGTTCTTCGGCCGGCACCTCCGGGCCCAGATAGCGCGAGCGCGGGCCCATGTCACGATGGGTCAGCTTGAACCACGCACGGGCAAAAGCGTCCGCGAATTCCTCAGGGTTCTCCAGGTAGCGCCGTGCGATCGGCTCGTAGATGGGATCGAACTTGAGAGAGAGGTCCGCCGTGGTCATCATCGGCCGGCGCTTCTTCGCCGGATCGTGCGCACCCACCACCATATCTTCTTCAGCCACATCCTTGGCCAGCCACTGATTGGCCCCGGCCGGGCTCTTCACCAACTCATAGTCGTATTTGAACAGCACCTTCAAATAGCCCATGTCCCATGTCGTCGGGTTCGGCTTCCAGGCGCCCTCGATGCCGCTGCCGATGGCATCATCGCCCTTGCCGGTGCCGAAGCCGCTCTTCCAGCCGAGACCCTGTTGCTCGATGGGGGCCCCCTCGGGCTCCGGACCAACGAGCGCCGGGTCACCAGCGCCGTGAGCCTTGCCAAAAGTGTGCCCGCCGGCGATCAGAGCCACGGTCTCTTCGTCGTTCATGGCCATTCGGGCGAACGTCTCGCGGACGTCACGTCCGGAGGCTATGGGGTCGGGGTTGCCGTCCGGGCCTTCCGGGTTCACGTAGATGAGACCCATCTGCACGGCGGCAAGGGGATTCTCTAGGTCCCGGTCGCCGGAATAGCGGCTCCTGGGCTTGTCGCTGGTGGCCAGCCATTCCCCTTCGGAGCCCCAGTAGATGTCCTCTTCGGGCTCCCAGATGTCCACGCGCCCGCCGCCGAAGCCGAAGGTCTTGAACCCCATGGATTCGAGGGCACAGTTCCCGGCGAGGATCATGAGGTCGGCCCAAGAGATGCTTCTGCCGTATTTCTGCTTGACAGGCCAGAGCAGACGACGAGCCTTGTCTAGATTGACGTTGTCGGGCCAGCTATTGAGTGGGGCGAACCGTTGGTTACCGTGGCCCCCGCCGCCGCGACCGTCACCCATGCGGTAGGTACCGGCGCTGTGCCACGCCATCCGGATGAAGAGACCCCCGTAGTGACCGTAGTCGGCCGGCCACCAGTCCTGCGAGTCGGTCATAAGCGCATTCAGGTCTTCTTTGACCGCCTGGAGGTCGAGTTTCTTGAATTCCTCGGCGTAGTCGAACGCTTCACCCATCGGATTGCCAAGGGACGAGTGCTGATGGAGGATCTTGAGGTCCAGTTGATCCGGCCACCAGTCCCGGTTCGACACGCCGCCTGCAGAGGGGGCGCCGGTCCTTCCGGTTACCGGACACCTACTCTCTTCGCTCATCTTCGTTCTCCTTTCCTTCGCAGCTCTTGCACAAGCCACGGAGTTGCACTCGGATCGACTCGACCTTGCCCAGTTGGTCGGCCACGTCCGGAGCCTCCACCTTGTCCAGAGAGGGGTGGTAGACGTCCCGGATGAGACCGCATCGCGTGCAGACGAAGTGATGGTGGTGTTCAAGGTTCGCGTCGTAGCGGGCCGCTCCCGGGGTGGCATCGACCCGGGTTATGAGCCCCAGACCTTCCAGTGTCGCGATAGTCCGATAGACCGTGTCGACAGAGATGGTGGGCACTCGGAGCCGCACATTGCGGTAGACGGTCTCCGTGTCGGGATGCGCTTCACTTCTCGCGATCTCCCGAGCCACTTCGAGCCTTTGATGGGTCAAACGCAGCCCGGCGCCGCGCAGAGCCTGCGACAGCACACGGACGCGGCGCTCTACCTCGGTGTCTGGGACGGTCATGCTCCCTTCCTGGTCGATGAGTCGCCTTATTGACTAATGATTCTTAAATACTACATTTCTGCTGATAACACAATGCGCAACCGTTTGGCCGCTTCATATCGCGGCGGTCACATCGCGCCAGCGAATGTTGTCGTGGACCGAATGTTGCCGCAACCGAGGTCGGCGTCAGAGCTCCGCCACGCCGCGTGAGACTGGCCTGATGCCCAGGTTAA
>JAMDEO010000221.1 GCA_023483915.1 Actinomycetota bacterium | reverse complement strand
CTAGCACAACCACCACCGTGGCGCACACGCACACCCTGAAGATCTTGTCGATCTCAACCGTGAGCGGTGCGGCCGTGGTCACATTTAGGGTCGACAACACCACTTACCAAAACAAGCATGCCGGCGATGTGGTCTCTACCACCTGGGGACAGATCAAAGTCCTTGACATAAGCACGTCGAGCAAGGTGGTGACTCTCCTCCACGGCAGCGAGACCTTGACACTCGGCGTGGGGCAGTCGACCTTCGAGTAGGGCAACCCACCGGAGCGATCTGGCCTCCCCAGGTGTGTGTACGGCTGTCTCGGAGGGTGTCCTCTGGAGGAGAATGTGAATGGGTAACCTTCGGTTGACCACAGCGGGCGAATCCCACGGTCCCGCAGAAATATGCATCTTGCAAGGCGTTCCGGCCGGCCTTTTCCTATCGGTAGACCAGATCGATGTGGACTTGGCACGCAGGCAGCAAGGATATGGGCGAGGGGGGCGCATGGCAATCGAGTATGACCGTGCCAAGTTCCTCGCCGGAGTTCGACTCGGTCGCACCCTTGGTACCCCGATATGTGTGATGGTAGAGAACAGAGACCACGCCAACTGGCTGCGGCAGATGGCACCTCAGGATCACGGTGAAGACACGGGACCTCCCGTCACGGTGGCCCGTCCGGGGCATGCCGATCTGGCCGGAATCGCGAAGTATGGATTTGATGATATCCGCAACGTTTTGGAACGGGCGAGTGCCCGCGAGACAGTGGCGCGCGTCGCCGGGGGGGCCATCTGCAAGGCGCTTTTGGCAAGCGTCGGAGTCATGGTGAAGGGCCGCGTGACGGGAATCGGGCAGGTGGAGGCGCCGCCGGCCGACTACGCCCACCCTGAAAGCATTGACTGGGAGGCAGTGGAACGCTCGCCGGTAGGATGCGACAACGAGGGGGCTGGTCTCTTGATGTGCGAGGAGATAGATCATGCTCGTCAAGAAGGTGAGTCGCTTGGAGGCTTCTTCGAGGTTTGGTGCTGGGGCACGTGTCCCGGGGTGGGTGGCTACGGAAGCATCGACCAGAGGATCGACGGCAGGCTCATGGGGGCTATTGGCAGCATTCCCGCAGTCAAGGGGGTCGAGATAGGCCAGGGGTTTGCGAATTCCCGTCTCGTCGGCTCTCTGGTTCACGATGTGATCGAACGTACGGAGTCGCCGGTAGGGCCGTACGCAGGGCACTCGACCAATCGCGCCGGTGGGATCGAGGGCGGAATGACCAATGGCATGGCGGTGGTTGTGAGGGCGGCGATGAAACCTATTCCCACTCTGATGAACCCACTTGCTTCCGTGGACTTGTCCACCATGACCGGTACGACGGCTCACGTTGAGCGCAGTGACGTGTGCGCGGTCCCGGCTGCTCGGGTTGTGGGCGAGGCCATGACAGCATTCGTGATGGCTAGAGCCTATCTCGAGAAGTTTGGGGGCGACAGCGTGGGCGAGTTCCAGACGGCAGTGCAGACCTACGAGAGAGGTCTGGAGAGCAAAGGACTATGGCGCCGGTCCTCCTCCTAACGGGCTTCATGGGGAGCGGCAAGAGCACCGTGGGCCGCGAAGTCGCACGGCGGCAAGGGTGGAAGTTCATAGACCTCGACCGGCAAATCGTGGCTGAATCGGGCATGGACATCCCGTCCATCTTCCAAGATGAAGGCGAGACCGGTTTTAGGCGATGGGAGTCCAACGTCTTGAGGAACGTGCTCGAGCAAGCTTCCTCAGGAGAAAGTGTCGTGGTCGCGCTGGGCGGAGGCGCGTTGGTCGATCCGGCAAACCGGGCCTTGGTGAAGGGACGCGCGATAGTGGCCTACCTCGAGGTTGACTGCGCCGAGGCCTGGGCCCGGGTCCACCGCAGTGATCGTCCTTTGGCCAAGGATCGCGGGGAGTTTGAGCTTCTGTTCGAGAGTCGGCGGTCGACGTATGAAGAGGCCGCAGACCTCACGATCTGCTCAGAGGACCGGTCCATCGGCGATACTGTTGACAAGATCATCAGCTATGTCGTTGCCCGATGTGGGGGTGAACGGTGATCTGACGCGCGAACTGGGGGGGGACGAGACGGGCGTCTGTCATTGTGGGGGGGCAAGGGGCTTTCGAGCAGCTCGGCATGTATGCTCTACAGGCAGCGGCGGCCGGGTCGCGTCTCTTCGTGATCACCGACGAGAATGTTGAGCGGGCGTGGGGAGAACGCATTCTTGATCTCCTTGGTGCGGCTTCCGGAGGCGACTACGTGCTGGCACTCACTCCTGGTGAGGGGACCAAGAGTCTGAGCAAGCTGGAGGTGTGTTGGAATTGGCTGGCCTTTCGGGGAGCGCGGCGGGAGGACGTGGTCGTAGCCTTGGGAGGAGGAGTGGTCGGAGACCTCGCGGGCTTCGTAGCCGCTACATATTTACGCGGCCTGTCTTTGTGGCAGATACCGACGAGTGTTCTGGCTCAAGTTGACTCGAGCATAGGTGGGAAGACCGCCGTCAACCTCGAGGCAGGCAAGAATCTCGTGGGCTCGTTCTACCAGCCTGATTTTGTGGTGATAGAACCGGGGACCCTTGCAACCCTGCCCGAGGAAGAGTATGTGAGTGGTCTGGGGGAAGTTGTCAAGTATTGTCTGCTGCACGGAGAAGATCTTCTGGATGTGCTCGAGAAGAACATCGATGCGGTTCGTGTGAGAGACCGGCAGATAATGGACGATCTGGTACGACGTTGTGTCAACTACAAGGCCGACGTGGTAGAGGAAGACGAGTTCGATCAAGGCCGGCGTGCTGTGCTCAATCTTGGCCACACGGCCGCTCATGCCCTCGAACGCACTGTCGGTTACGGTGCGATTAGTCATGGATCAGCGGTGGCGCTGGGCCTATTGGTGGCGGTCGCTCTCAGCGAGGAATACCTCGGTCTCGAAGCGGAGGTGCTGACACGGACCCGGCGGATACTTGAGCGGCTGGGAATCCCCACGACCATCGACCTTCCCCCAGTCGAGTCCATGTTGGCGGCCGCCACCAGGGACAAGAAGATCTCGGCAGGTGGAACGGGCTTCGTCGGTCTTGCCTCTTTGGGGGCTCCAGTTTGGGGCCTGAATGTGACGCCGGCACGTTTCGCCGCGGCCCTAGAGGTGATCAGAGCGTGACCAAAAGGCCAACGCTGATAGTCCTTCACGGGGCGAATCTCGACCTGCTGGGCGAAAGACCGGCAGGCCACTACGGAACCATCACCCTCCGTGAGCTGGAGGACGCGGTGACAGCGGAAGCGGCGAGAAACGGATGGGACTGCAGCTGTTACCAAACGAATCACGAGGGACATTTCATAGAGTACCTGCATCAGTTTCGCCATGCCGACGCCATTCTTGTGAATCCTGGGGCCTGGACTCACTACAGCTACGCCATACGCGATGCCCTCGAGATTGTGAGTGCCCCGGTGGCGGAAGTGCACCTCTCCGACATCACCAGCCGCGAGGTCTGGCGCAGGCGGTCCGTCATTTCTGAGGTGGTTAGCCTTAGCATCTCGGGCAAGGGCCTTGACGGATATCTCGAAGCCGTACGCCAACTGGTGGCCATGCGTCAAGGTGAGGACGAAACTCACCTGTGACGAGCTCTATCGATAAGAGACTCAAGAGGTTGCGGAAACAGATGGCAGCCGAGGGCCTTGCCGCGCTCGTTGTGCTGGGGGAAGCAAACTGCCGGTATCTTACGGGGTTCACCGGCGATGCGGCGAGCGTTTGCGTAACGGACAAGGAACTGCTTCTGTTTACCGACGCGCGGTTCACGATTCAAGCTCAACAGCAGGCTCCCCTTGCTCAGACCGTCATCTTCCAAGCGGGAGCAGACGATCTGCTGCCCGGCATCCTTGCGGATCTCACCTCAGGTGAAGGCGCGGCCGAGCCCATAGTGGGCATCGATTCAGGTCATCTGACCGTGAAGCGATGGGGCCATCTGCGGCCCTCACTCGAAGAGGCCAAGCTGGAATGGAGATTGATCGATGAGCTCGTCGAGAATTGCCGCCAAATGAAGTTCGACGACGAACTTGCGGCCATGCGGGTCTCCGCTGCTTTGGCAACACGGGCTTACGACTACCTGGAGAGCCAGGCTGTGATTGGACGGACTGAGCGGGAGATCTCGCTCCAACTCGAGATGTTCCTGAGGAACGAGGGCTCTGAGGGCGTTGCTTTTCCCTTCATAGTTGCCGCAGGAATGCGCGGAGCCATGCCGCACGCCGAGCCTTCCGGCGCCACCATCGAGGCGGGGCAACTGGTGGTGTTCGATCTCGGAGCGAGAGTGGACGGCTACGCCAGCGATGTGACCAGAACCTTCGCAACCGGCCCCATAGACGATGAGTTGCTTCGGGCCTACAAACTGGTCCAAGAGGTCCAGGCGATTGCGGTTGAAGCTGCAAAGGCGGGCATATCCTGCAAAGACCTGGATGCTGTGGCCAGAGATCATTTTGCGGAGGCCGGTGTCGATAGCCTCTTCGTCCACAGTCTCGGGCACGGCGTAGGGTTGGAGGTCCACGAGGGACCGACAATCAGTCATAAGTGTGACCAGGTCCTTCAGCAGGAGATGGTGATCACGATCGAACCCGGTCTCTATCTGCCCGAGCGTGGTGGGATCAGGATCGAAGACACGGTCGTCATCCAAGAGAATGGAGCGGAGATCCTGACAGATTGGCCTCGAGAGCTTCGCTTCCTCCACTGATGGGCGCTTGGTGTAAAATCCACGGCCGCGGATAGCTTGTGGCAAGCATATTGACCTAGCCGTCGGCTCTGGAGGATGGGTAAGTGATATCAACAAATCAGTTCAAGGTCGGCATGACTATCAGGTACGAAGGCGACATCTATCGCATCGCCGAGTACCAGCATGTCAAGCCGGGAAAAGGCGGGGCGTTCGTCCGCACGAAGTTACGCAATATTGTCACCGGCTCATTGATCGAGAAGACATTCCGCCCGGAGCAGAAGTTCGACCAGCTCCGCACAGAGAACCGGCCTATGACATATCTCTACGAGGAGCCCGATCAGGTCGTCTTTATGGATGCGGAAACTTACGAGCAACTCGCCCTTTCCAAGAGCTCGCTTGAGGGGCGGCTGGATCTGATGACGGTAAACATGCCGGTAGACGTCGTCTACATCGATGGAGAGCCGTTCGACGTGGAATTACCTACCTTCGTCGACCTAAGAGTCACCGACACGGCAGCCGGCGTGCGCGGCGACACCGTGTCTGGTGGGTCCAAGGAAGCTGTATTGGAGACCGGTGCGAAGGTCCAAGTGCCGCTCTTTGTTGAGCCGGGAGATGTGGTGCGCATCGACACGCGCACGCGGGAGTATGTGACCAGAGCCTGATTCCCGCACCTCTAACCCTCTGAGTACAGGAAAGTCGAAGTCACTTATGACTGAATATCGAATCGCCACTTCGGTTCTCGAGGACATCGTTCGGGGAGCAGTAGTTGCAGACGAGCGAGTCCGAGTTCACAGTGCACTTCCGCTCATCCGCACGCACCCGGTCGAGGTGCTCGTCGAGGCAGGCGCTTGCGATGTCGCTGTGCATCTCGACGCACGGCTTGGTGAAGCGCTGCCAAAGGTGGCTTCGGATGTCCGTGCCGCAGTGGCCGAGGCGCTCAACCGGATGACCGGGCTCACGGTCCGATCGGTGGATGTTGTATTCGCCGCCGTCTTCCCCGCGGGGAGTTGATTATTCTCTGCTATGCCATCAGGTCGTAGAACCGCGCGGCGTCAGGCCGTTTTTGCCCTCTATCGGCAGGATCTGCTCGAGCTCACTTCCGATGATGTGTTGAGTCGAGACGGAGGGTTCGACCTAAACGATTACGCTTCTTCGCTCGTCCGCGGCGTGGGGGAAAGGCGATCGCAGATCGATGCCATTCTCGCTGAACACCTGTCCGGCTGGAGCGTGGAACGCCTAGGCGTGTTGGAGCGCGCCATCATGCGTGTAGGCGCCTATGAGCTGTTATGGGTGCCGGATATCCCGGCAGCGGTGGCCATCGATGAGGCTGTATCTCTTGCCAAACGATTCTGCTCGGACGAGGCCGGCGCGTTAGTCAACGGGGTGCTTGGCTCACTCGTCGGTTCGCAAGAAGTGGGTGTCCCGCGAACCCAAGATGTTGGGTTTGGGAGCGGTGAGATCTCATGACGGGACGAGAGGAAAGACTCATCGACAGGCTGGAACTTCCAGCCGATCTGCGTGCGCTGGATGCCATTTTTCTGCGCCGTGTGGCTGATGAAATCCGGGAGGAGATCATTGACACCGTTTCGCGCAATGGCGGACATCTGGGGGCAAGTCTTGGGGCGGTGGAGCTGGCACTTGCGCTGCATGCCGAGCTCGATACGCCTACGGACGCGATCATCTGGGATGTGGGTCACCAGTCATATGCACACAAGCTGCTAACGGGGCGGCTGCAGACGTTCGGGTCGATCCGACAATTTGGCGGGTTGTCGGGATTCCCCTCACGGGCCGAGAGCCCCTTCGACTCGTACGGCACCGGGCACAGCAGCACCTCTATCAGTGCCGCGGTTGGCATGGCCGAGGCCAGGCGAAGGACATCAGATGTGGGCGCCGCGGT
>JAMDEO010000132.1 GCA_023483915.1 Actinomycetota bacterium | reverse complement strand
ACCGACAAACTTGGGGGTAGGATGGTGCGCGCGAGGGCCTCGAGTTCGCCCCGCAGGGGGCCGTCACCGGCGATACGTCCCTCGATCGTCCAGCCCGGCAACTGTTGGGCGGCGCTGGCGACCATCCGGAGGAAGCGGTCGACGCGCGTCTGTGGCACGAGTCTCCCCACGAGGAGCAGCCGCAGGGTGCGGTCCCCGCCGTGGATCGTCGGGTGGGGGAGTGGGACGAAGCGGCGCAGGTCCACGGCATTCTCGACGAGGTGTACGCGATCGGCCGAGCGGCCGTAGTCGATCGCGCGGTCGCGGCCCACGCGGGAGTTCGCGATGAGGAGCTGGGGCAGCAGGACCTGTCCCCTGCCGAGAAGTCCCGTGTCGCTCACCTCACTGCGAACGTCGTTGCGTATGGCGCCGATGCTGACGGCGCCGGTCAGGCGCGCGGCGACGGCCGCGTACAGGTTGGTGTGAAAGTGGGCCGATTGCACGATGTCGACCGGTCGGCGGCCGAGCGAGCCTATGATCGCCCCAAGCCGGGCGGGGCGCGAATGGCCGACGCCGACGTGCTCCACAGGCACGCCGAGCGCCCGAATCTCCGGCTCGAGTTCCTCACCCTCGGTGAAGCAGAGAACCCGGCATGCGACGGGGGCATCCTTCAGCGCCCGAAGCATATAGACTAGCTGCCGTTCGGCCCCGTCGTTGACGAGGGTTCCGGCGAGGAACGAGACTCGTGTGCCCGACCTGTTCACGCTAGGGCAGAATGATAGACCAAGCTCATGCAGTTAGTAGCGCATGTAGGTTCGTCTGGCTGGCCGAGACCGACGATGGCCTGCGCCCGGGTTTCTCGACTGAATGGACGATGTGCAGGAGCTCGACGGGGAGAACAGCAGACTCCGGCGCGTAAATGACCGCTTGGTATCATGAGGAGGTGTGGTCGCGCAGTATGTGCCGTCGCGGCCTGCTTTGACGGAATCCGGGGGCGAGACGACGACTAGGTTGGGGTAGCTATGTCAACTTCGGCGGGTGCTCATCTGCGGCGGCGAGCTATGTCGGGCGAGCAAACGCGGTCAGCTCGTGGGCGCCCCGCGGTTTCCCCCTGTCTGCGGTGCCGGGGGGAGAGAATCGAGCGAACGGGGCTACCCAGCGGCAACTCAGTCGGGTACCTCTCCAAGGCATGAAGATCCTCTACATCACTCGTCAGAGTCCCTGGCCGCCCATCGTAGGATCGCGCATTCGTAGCTACGGTATCGTTCGAACACTAGCGAGTCGCAACGAGGTGACCGTAGCCTTGCTGAGCGATACCGCCGACGAGGTTGCACGGTTCGAGTCCGATCCTCACCGCTTCTCTCCCAGAGTAGTTGTATCGGCAACGCCAGCCCCGCGCTGGCGGAAATACCGGAGCCTCGTGTTTGAGCGTTCACGCTCTGCCTTCCACGCCCAAACGTATGGCGCATGTCGCCACCAACTGCGGACGCTGGTGGAATACGAGAAGCCGGATGTCCTCTGGTTCTTCCGGCTGAACTCCGTGTGGGCTTCGGGGTGTGATCGTTACGACGTGCCCGTTATCGGCGACATGGACGATTTCGAGTCAAGAGCACACTATCGGGGCATTCGTCTGCTCCCGCGCGCCAAGCGGATTGCGGCGATGTTTGACTATCCTCTTTTCGTGCGCGCACAGCGCGCTGCTGCCCAGACCTGTGACCTGGTTTTGGTGGCGAACTCGGGGGACGTCGATTCGGTTTCTGCCATGACTGGCCGGAGAGTGAGACACGCCCCAAACGGGTTTGACTACTCAACGCCACCCGATTTCGAACAAGTGCGCGCGCCCCGAATAGTGTTCTACGGCTCTCTCGGGTATGAACCGAATATAGACGGACTCCGTTGGTTCGTGCGCGAGGTATGGCCGCAGGTTCGCGCCGCCTTTCCGGGAGTCCGTATGGAAATAGCCGGGAAGCCTACTGCTGAGGCACAGACGTTCGCGTCCGAACCGGACATCCATCTGTGCGGATTCGTCCAGAGTATCCCTTCGTTCGTCACGGGTGGGGCTTTGCTGGTTGTTCCTCTGCGGTCGGGAAGTGGGACGCGGATCAAAGTTCTCGAGGCGTGGGCCTTGGGATTGCCGGTGGTCTCCACCAGTGTGGGTTGCGAAGGATTGGACGCTGTGGACGGGGAAACAGCTCTGATTGCCGATGATCCACATCGTTTTGCCCAGGCATGCATCGATCTGCTGTGTTCTCCTGACCGGGGGCAGACCATGGCCCGTCAGGCCTATGAGTTCGCTAAGGAGAGGTTCGACTGGTTGACGCTGGCCCCGGGACTCGAGGACGCGGTGGCTTCAGTCACCCGTACCGGGCGTGCCAGTGGCGGAGGGCAAGTTGCCCGGTAATCCTACGTGGTGCTCAGTTGTCATACCCCTGTTCAACAAGGCCAGGCACGTTCGTCGGGCAATGGATTCAGTTTTGGCGCAAACATATGTGAATTTTGAGGTGATCGTGGTTGACGATGGCTCCACAGACCTAGGAGCCGATCAGGTCCGCAACATGCACGATTCGCGTATTCGACTGATCTCGCAGAACAACGCAGGTGTCAGCGCAGCCAGGAACTACGGGATCCGTGAATCGTCCCACGAGACGATTGCGTTTCTCGACGCAGATGACGAATGGGAGCCGTCTTTCCTGGAGACCGTTGTTGGGTTGTGTAACCGGTATCCCCGAGCCGGGATGTGCGCTACGGCGTATAGGATCTGTCGGGACGGAGTGTACCGCCGACCCGAGTTCTCCCACTGCGTTGAGTCTCCGGACGGTGGGCTTTTGGATGACTACTTCAGGGCGGCCTTCGGCACGCCTCCGGTGCATCCGTCTGCGGTGCTTGTGCCGCGCTGGGTACTTGACGATGTTGGCGGGTTCCCAGTTGGTGTGAGCCAGGGAGAAGATCGCCACATGTGGGCTCGGATCGCGCTGCGGTACCGTGTCGCGTGGGCTCCCCAGGAGTGCGCTGTCTACCATCTCACCGCCGACAATCGCGCGAGTGAAGGCAGCTACGCGGCACCCGATCTCGCCGTGGGACAGGTGATCGAGGAGTTCCTGCTGTCTGGTGCCGAGCCTGTCTCCCCGCGCCTGATGGTAGAGGAGTACTTGGTTGTCCATAGGTTGCGTCTCGCGCTCGAGTGCTACTTGCAGGGTGAAACCCTATGGGCGGAGGGTCTGCTGAAGAAGACCAGCGGGACCTCTCTCTTTCGTTTTCGAAGGATAATCCTGCAGTTGGCTTTCCGCATTCCACCGAGGATGCTACGCGGAGCGCGAAGGGGCAAGGGCTCCTTTCGCTGGCTCCTTCAAGCCATGGGTCGGCGCTCGCACGCTCATTCAAGACGATCCGGGCTGGCGGCGGGTGAAGGAGGGCCAAGGGAAGGATAGCGCGAAGCGGGTGGGTTGCATGTCGGCGCCGCTCACGCGTTTGTTCGTATTGGAGTCGTCGCGTCGTCAGTAGAGCGAATCGTGAGACCGGAGCCTCGGGGGAGGGTTGCGCTAACCAGTGCGGCATGCCCCAGGCGCGCTCGACCATCTCGCGGATGAGGTGGTTGTACACGTCGCGAGGGGGAGAAAAGGACGAGTGGTGGCATTCCAGTGGAACGCCAGTCTTCCTTGGATCATACGGAGCGATGGACGGGTCGGCTATAATGCGGACATTGCGCATCGATACGATTGGCTCAGGAATCGCTCGCCTGGAGTTGCTGCGGTACGGACCTGGCGGGCCGTCCGGAAGTGCTCAAGTCCTCGGAGGCGAGGCTATCAAGAGGCGGGCTCTGTCAGGATTCAATGACGTGGCGCTGCGACTTACGCACATAGCCGTGCTCGGTTGGGCGCGCGAAGGCTTGGTGGATTCCTTTTGATTCGCATGTCGGACGGCGCTGTTCGCTCGTTTCGGGGCGAGGGTTTCAGAATCTACGAACACAAGAACGGCTGGGCTGCACTCGGTCTGCGCGAGCTGTGGACCTACCGCGAGCTCCTCATTTTTCTCACCTGGCGCGACATCCTGGTGCGCTACAAGCAGGCTGTGCTCGGGGTCGCCTGGGCCTTCCTGCAGCCGTTTTTGATGATGATCGTGTTCACTGTAGTTTTCAACCGGCTGTTGGGGGTCAAGAGTCCCGATCCAAACCTGCCCTACGCGGTCTTCAGCTTCGCCGGACTCCTGCCATGGCAGTTCTTTTCGGGCGCGCTTTCACGTTCGGGAGTGAGCCTGGTGGGTAATGCTAGCCTCCTTACCAAGGTCTACTTTCCGAGGCTGGTCATCCCGATCTCGGCCGTGCTGGCCGGGCTTGTCGACTTTGCGATCTCCTTCGTGGTCTTGATGGGACTGATGGCGGCATACGGCCTCGCTCCAACCTGGCATGCTGTGTTCATACCGTTGTTCGTACTCCTAGCCCTCGCGACCGCGCTTGCCGTCAGTCTCTGGCTTAGCGCGCTGAATGTGCTCTACCGGGACGTGCAGTACCTCATCCCATTCCTGGTGCAGCTGTGGATGTTCGTGAGTCCGGTGATCTACCCTATCGACAAGATCCCTGCCGGCCCGCTGCGTATCATCTTCTCGCTGAATCCAATGACGGGAGTGATCGGCGGCTTTCGCTGGGCATTGCTCGGGCAAGAGTTCCCGGGCGGGTATATGTGGATATCCATCGTCGCAGTTGCCGTGCTGCTCTTCGGCGGCCTGTTCTACTTCAAGCGCATGGAGCGCGTGTTCGCTGATGTGGTGTAGAGGATGAACGATGTCGTACTGCGCACTGTAGACCTGGGCAAGATGTACCGCATCGGCGGAGAGCGGCAAGCCTACCGCACCCTGCGTGACACGCTCGCGCAGGCTGCGAGGCGCCCAATCGAGCGTATCCGCCACCCTGGAGCTGCCGCTCACACCTCGGAGATGATCTGGGCGCTCAAGGACGTGAACATAGAGCTCGGGCATGGAGAGGTGCTCGGCATCATCGGCCGGAACGGCTCAGGCAAGACCACGCTGCTGAAGGTGCTTTCGCACATCACCGAGCCGACCGTGGGTAGGGCGGAGATCCGGGGGAGGGTGGCAAGCCTTCTGGAGGTCGGCACAGGGTTTCACGGTGAGCTCACCGGCCGAGAGAATATCCAGCTCAACGGAGCGATTCTCGGCATGACTCGCGCCGAGATCAAGAGTAAGTTCGACGAGATCGTCGAGTTTAGCGAGATCGGCCATTTCCTAGACACGCCGGTGAAACACTACTCCAGCGGCATGTACGTACGACTGGCATTTGCCGTAGCGGCGCACCTCGACCCCGAGATACTCATCGTCGATGAGGTCCTGGCCGTCGGCGACGTTGAGTTCCAAAGGAAATGTCTGGGCAGAATGGGCAAAGTGGCTCACGAAGGGCGAACGGTTCTGTTCGTTAGCCACAACATGGGAGCGGTGAGGAACCTGTGCAGTCGGGTTATCCAGCTCACTGGTGGTCGGATTACGCGTGAGGGCGACCCCCAGGAAGTCACTGAGGCGTATCTTCGCGATAGCCTTGTTCGAGCCGATTCGCTGGAAAGCGTCGAGGCAGCCATTGCGGCGCTTCCCACCGATCCGATTTTCCGGTTCCAGGGTATCGTTGTGCGGCAAGACGGGCGACCGACGCTCACCGTGCGAAACAGTGAGCCGGTGGAGATCGAGATCAGGTACTCGGTGTTGGAGCGCACAAGGGGATTTCGAGTCCTCTTCGATCTGCTAGACGACGATCATAACATTCTTCTGAGTTCACACCATGATGATGATGCACAGTCGGTCTTGGTGGTTGAGCCCGGCGAGTACGTCTCGACCGCGTTCATCCCCGCAGACCTTCTAGCGCCACGGTCATACGAACTGCGCGTGCGCGCTCGCATTGGCAACGGTAGGTGGCTGACCAACGAGGGCGTAGCAATCCCTCTAACAGCTGAAGACACAAATGACATCAATCAGGTCTTCCACGATATGCTGAGACCGAGACTTAGGCCTCGGATCCCGTGGCGCACGGTTCGACTCTCGGAGTCTGCCGCGTATCGGGCAGGCGATCTATGAGCAGCGCCACCTCCAAGCCACGTGTGCTCATGCTTGCAGACCGTCCCGGATGGGCCTTCGATGTCACGGCTCAGGCCATTTCCCGACGCTTGGGCGACGAGTTCGAGTTCCGGGTCGAATACGCCGAACTGGCCCCGGATCTCTCTGAATGCGCGTTCGATCTATACGTCTTCTTTTGGGGTGAGACGTACCATCAGAGGTATGTCGACGATCCGCGTAGAGTACTCAAGGAGATTAGTAGTCATCGCTGGCAAGATGATCACTGGGGCCGCCTTACCGCCGCTCAGGCAGTCGAGAAGTACCTGAGCGATGCCGGCACTCTGTTGACTCCATCCAAGAGGCTCCAGACGATCTTCGCACCCTACCGCCGTGTCCGCCACATACAGAAGGGCTTCGAACCTAGCGAGTTCCCGCCCTCGCATCTCGTTGGGCTAATCTGTCCGGCCGACATGCGACACTCGACCTATGCTGAGAACGAGCGCAGCAAGTATGAAGTGCCCGAACCCTGAGCACGCAGGCTCT
>JAMDEO010000067.1 GCA_023483915.1 Actinomycetota bacterium | reverse complement strand
CATTCGCTGGGAGAAGGATGTCGAGAACTATCTCGGAATGCTTCATCTTGCTTGCGCCTGGCTCACCTTTCGCTTAGCGGGAGTTATCGGATAGGCTCTTAGGAGGAACCGAACATGCAGTGCAAGAACTGCGGCTCAAACAATCCGGATACGAACAACTACTGCGGCAATTGTGGAGCACCACTTGGATCGGCTAGCACCTTGCATGATTTGATGGCGGCCGGCTTCTTGAAGGCCGGCGATTCGATCACCTGCAAGGTCAAGGGCGAGGAGGTTGACGCAACCATCCTGGAGGACGGACGGGTCCAGTATGGAGATAAGACTTACGATACCCCCTTCCTCGCCATAGAAGGGATCCGGGGCTATCGCTGTGATAGTTGGTCGTGCTGGAAGGCGCGAGGGCCAGAGGGCAAGGTCAAGCCGCTCCACTTGCTTAGAGTGGCCATGGCCAAGGGCAGGTAGCGAGGAGCTAACAGGGGGCTGATAGCGGTCGATGTCGAGGGATACCGGGCGTGCGTGTCTAGTGGTGCTGCTGCTCGTCGCCAGTGAAGGGGCGGTGAGCAGCGTCTTCTCACCATTTCTCAAGGACGCCGGCCTCGGTTTCTCCGACATCGGATTAGTCATCGCCATCTACGCGTTCGTCAGCCTGTGCGTGCGCATTCCGGGCAGTCTTCTGTACAGCCGGTGGGATAGGACCTGGATAATGCGCGTTTCCCTGGTGCTGATGGCAGCTTCCGTGGCGGGATACGCCTTATCCCCCAGTAGCCATTGGGTTTCGATTTCGCGGACGGCACACGGATTGGCGAACGGGCTGGCCACCACGGTCAACTTCGCCAATTTTATGGCATTGGCCGCCCGGGACAGGCAACGTGGGAGGGCCATGGGTGCCTTCGCCGCTTCACAATCGGGAGGTCGCGCGTTGGGCAATTTTCTAGGGGGGGTTCTCGCCGATCGGATTGGCTTCTCCGGCGCCTTCGCCATCGCGGCGCTCTTTCCTCTACTGGCGGCGATTATGCTCCCGTCCTCGAAGCATTTGCCCGAGATTCGGGTGCCGGCGACCCGGGTCGAAAGGCCCCGGGTACGCTTTCGGCTGCGCGAGCGGCTACGGCAAATCGGGAACCTGGGCGTGGTCACGCAGACCGTCCTCGGGTTCTGTATCAACTTCCTATACGAGTTGATATCGAGCTACTTTCCACTGTATGCCCTGGCCTCCGGCCTCAGCCTGACTTCGATAGGCACGATGAAGGGGCTGAACTCAGCCTGCGGCATCATCACCAGACCGTTCACCGGCGAGTTGACACGCTTCCTGGGATACGACGTCATAACCAACGCGGGAATACTTCTGGGGGCATCCCTCATCGCGCTGATGCCCAGTTTTCACGATTTCTGGCCCCTGACGCTAATCCTGATCGCGGCCGGGGTAACCCGAGGGGCAGTCTCCGTAACCAACGGATTGGCCATGATTGAGGCCACAGAACGCCAACCCGAAAAACGGGCCACGGCCGCCGCGGTGTACAAGACGGGGCAGGACCTCGGCAACATCGTGGGGCCCGTCGTCGGGGGAGTTCTCATCACATACGTGGGGCTACCGGGGATGCTGCGCTTCGCACCGTGGCTGGTGATCGGCGTGTACATCGCGCTGGTAGTGATGACCAGAGCTTATCGCCGCCCAACAGGTGAGGCGCCGGCTCCGACCATTGATCAAACCGGTTGAGACAGAGTGATCGACAGTGAGAAACTTCTCCAATCCACGACTCGCGATGGCGACCAGAACCTTCGGTTCCCTGGGGTACCGGAATTACCGCCTACTGTGGATTGGGACCTTCATCTCGCAAACCGGGGAATGGATGGACTCCATCGCGTTGAACTGGATGGTGTTGGAGATGACCGACTCGGCTCTCTACCTGGGCCTGGTGAACCTGGCCAAAGCCGGTCCGGTTCTCATCTTCACCTTGATGGGAGGGGTAGCCGCCGATCGGATGGAACGACGGAGATTGGTTATGATCAGCCAGGGCGCCGCTATGGTGCTGGCGTTCGCTCTCGCCATCCTCGCTTCCACCCACACCGTCCAGCTGTGGCACGCCTTCGTGATCACGTCGCTGAGGGGTTTGCTCATGTCGTTTAACCTTCCCGCCCGGCAGGCTCTCATCTCAGAGCTGGTTCCTCGCGATTCGCTGGCCAACGCCGTGGCTCTCCACTCGTTCAACATCCAGATCACCCGCGTGTTGGGCCCGGCCGTCGCCGGAGTGCTCATCGCGACCGCCGGAGTGGCGGGCAGCTTTTACGCCAACGCAGCGGGATTCCTCGTGGCTCTGTTCCTGATCCAGGCGATTCAAGTTACCAGCAGGGCCGAGTGCCGGCCGGGCTCTTCGTTCTCGGGAAGCCTGTTCGAGGGCATTCGATTCATTTCCCGGACCAGGACCATCTTCTGGCTGGTTCTGGTGGGGCTCCTCCCCGCCTTCTTTGCCCAGCCTTACATGTCCTTGCTCACGGTTTTTGCCCGCGACGTCTTGAGCATCGGAGCCACCGGCCTGGGGCTGCTCACTTCGACCGCCGCAGCCGGCTCGGCCATTGGAGGACTCGTATTGGTGTCCCTGGGGAACTCCGGACAACGGGGCTGGGTGACCCTCTCCGCGGTTATGACCCTTGGCGTCACGCTTATCCTGTTTTCGTTTTCGCAGTCCCTCCATGTCTCTTTGCCGTTGCTCCTGTTGGCGGGATCGATGAGCGCATTTCACCAGGCCTCGTCCAGCACCCTGTTGCAGCTGAGCGTCCCCGACGAGGTGCGCGGCCGCATCGTGAGCACGTTGTATTTGGCGCGGGGGATCGTCCCTATGGGCGTATCGCTGGCCGGGTTTCTGTCGATGTTTATAGGTATCCAGTGGGCGATGGCCGGGATGGCAAGCATCGTCGTCCTGCTGGGACTGGGCGTGAGCCTCTTCGTGCCGCAGGTGCGAAGGCTACGCCCTCTCTCAGCGTCGACTTAACCATACTTACCAGGCGCACAGGGCCTTCGCCTATCGGCGAAGGCATCAAATCATCGCGATGCGGACCAATAAAGATGGGAGGAGAAAAGGAATGAAGAAGGGTCGTTATTCGTGGTTCCTGGTGTCGGCGCTGGTGGTGACGCTACTGGCAGTTGCCTGCCAATCGGCGAGCCCCCCGGCGCCCAGCGCGAAGGAGGTTCAAGCATCTCCACCAAAGGTTACGAAAGAGGCCGAGAAGCCAAAGCCCCAGGCGGCAGAGCCTACACGGACGCAAGCCAAGGAAACAGAGAAAACGGGAGCTGCCCCCGCACCGCTGCAAAAACTGACAGTGGTGCAGATTTTCAATTCGGGCGCCCTCGGCCCTTACTGGGTGGCCAAGGACGAGGGCATCTTCAAGAAATACGGGATAGAGGTCGAGACGGTATTTATCAACGGGCCTCAGCCGGCGGTGGCCGCTCTCAACAGCGGCCAGGCGGATGCTCTGCTAACGGCCCCGTCGCCGCCCACGTTGAGCGGCGCGGCGCAGGGGTTGGATATTGCCCTGGTGCTGACCTTCAGTAACAAGCTATCCTATTTTCTGGTGGCACGTCCAGAGTTCAAGGGCTTACAGGATCTCAAAGGCAAGAAGCTGGCAGTGAACCGAATCAACGACAGCGACTACCAGCTCGCTCGCAACGCGCTGGCCAAACTGGGGGTTTCGCCGGACGACGTCCAGTATCTAGCCGTGGGGAACATGCCCGAGCGGGTGGCCGCCTTGGTCCAGGGGATGGTCGATGCCACCACGCTTTCTCCGCCCATGGACCTCACGGCGAGGAAGCAGGGTATGGTGCAGCTATCAGATATGGGAGAGCTTGGGCTCCCTTACATTGCGACTTCGCTCCACATAAGGAGAACCCTGGCCAAAGAAAAGCCGCAGGTGGTGGAGAATGTGGTGAAGGCCCTGACCGAGGGCATTTACGTCTTCAGAACTAACAAGGAAATTGGAATCAAAGCCATCAGCAAGAATATGAAACTCAATGACCAGCAGGTTCTGGAGTACACCTGGGAAGCCGTGTCTAAGAAGCTGGAGAAGGTGCCATCCCCTTCCCTGGAGGGGCTAAGGGAGGTAATCAAATTGAACGTGCCCGAGAACCCCAAGCTTGAGGGACTCCCCGTGGAGAAGGTCATAGACACTTCTTTCGTGAAGAAGATAGAGGACAGTGGGTTCATTGACAAGCTTTACGGGAGCAAGTAATGAGTTTGACAATCAAGATGGTGCTTCCCGATGCCCCCAGGGTGAGGGCGTTGGCGGATGGCAGCGTCGCCGTGCCTGGGGTGGAGCTCCAGGTAGACGCCTCCATCAGGGTGGTCGGGCAGCGTTTCGAGAAGATGCTGTCCGGCGAGTTCGACGCGGGGGAGATGTGTGTACTGACCTACCTTCGCGCTCGGGAGGAAGGCTGGCCGTTCGTCGGCCTGCCTGTCTTCGTGGTTCGCGGTCTGAAGCACCGGCACATCGTGGTGCGGAGAGACTCTAACGTTCGCACCCCCGGCGACCTGGCCGGCAAGACCGTGGCCCTCACCCGCTACGTTACCAGCCCCGTCTGGACGCGCGCCTTGATTCAGCGGGAGTACGGCGTGCCTCTCGACAGCGTCAGGTGGCTCGCCGCCGAACCCGAGCTCTGGCCGATCAGCATCCCCGAGTTCCACCCCGAAAGGCTGCTCGAGGAACGCACCACGCTGCTGGATCTGCTTTCCGAGGGGAAGCTCGACGCCGCCATCTTCCCCGGTAACGACGGGTACAACTGCTTCTTCGGGGGCGGGGGGCTCGACCGGAGGCTGCGACCCTATCCCAACTTGAAGACGCTGATTGACGATCCACAGGTGGTCATAGACTACTACCGGCGCACGCACATCTATCCCATCATCCACATGGTAGTGGTCAGGGAATCGATCCTGGGAGAGAATCCCGACCTTGCGACCAGGCTCGTGTCTGCTTTCCAGCAGGCCAAGGATCTGGCGGACGAGTACCTGGACGATGAAGGGAAGAGGCGCGCGGCGGAAGAGAAAATGATTCTCGGACGCGACCCGTACGAATGCGAGCTCACGGGGGAAGATAAGGCCACGATGAGCCTGCTCCTGGACTGTGCGCTGGAGCAGAAGCTATTGAGGAAGAAGCCGGAGATAGAGAGCCTGTTCGCCGTCGAGAGCTTCCGCTCCGGCGCTTAGAAACTATGCCAGCTCAACATCGTATTGGAGCTGGCTGCAGGGCGTGCTGCCAGCGGATTTGGGGAACAGATTGAACGGACCGGGAGCTTATCCGTTCCGTCCGTTCCCTGAATCCGGCGACAGCTTCTCCGGCCAGCACCTATCCCGCGCTTCTGAGAAAGGTTCTTAGCACTTCAGCAGCACTCGTCAGGAGGGCCACAGTGAAAACCTACTCTGTCATAGGCAAGAGCTACCCTGCCGTCGGGGCGTTGGAGAAAGCGACGGGCGCGGCTCGATACGCCGCCGACATCAACTTGCCCGGGCTCCTGCAGGCCAAGATACTGCGCAGCCCGCTGCCACACGCCCGGATTCTCGACGTCGACACCAGCGCTGCCTCGCGATTGGGAGGGGTTAGGGCGGTGGCAACCGGCCGGGACACGCCCGGGGTGAAGTACGGCGGAATTCGGGGCCGAGCGGAGTTCCGCGACCGAGAGGGGCTCTGCGTCGACAGGGTAAGGTACGTAGGCGATGCCGTCGCGGCCGTCGCGGCCGTGGACGAAGACACCGCGGAGGAGGCTCTCCAGCTCATCAGGGTGGAGTACGAGGAGCTTCCGGCGGTGTTCGATCCCCTCGAGGCCATGAGTCCCGGAGCGCCGCGCCTTCACGAACAGGCGGAAGGCAACATCAGCCTGAAGTTCCCGGTCCAGTGTGGCAACGTCGAGGAGGCGCTGGCCGGCGCCTACCACGTGCGCGAAGACGTCTTTACCACTCAGCCGGTCAGCCATTGCTATCTGGAGCCGCGCGTGGCCGTGGCCCAGGTCGATCCGAGCGGCAAGCTCACCCTTTGGAGCTCGACCCAGGCACCCTTCTTCGTCCTGAAGGACATCTGCGCCACCCTTGCTCTGGACGAGGAAAACGTGCGCGTCGTCAAGCCCTACGTGGGAGGGGGATTCGGCGGCAAGCTGGACGGGATGGACGCCGCCGATTTCTGCGCCGCGCTAATGGCCCGTATGACCGGGTGCCCGGTCAAGGTAACTTGCGGTCGCGATGAGGAGTTCGTGGCCTCTCGACGGCGGCACCCTACTCGGATCGAGCTCCGCACCGGGGTCGACCGCCATGGAATCATCCTCGGTAGAGATAGTAAAGCCATCTTCGATGGCGGCGCTTACAACTCCCTCGGACAGGCCGCCTGCATTCAGGGCGGGAGCCGGCAGCTGCTTCCCTATCGAATGGCCCACATGCGCTACCTCGGAATCAGGGTTTACACCAACAAGCCGCCCAGCGGAGCGATGCGCGGGTTCGGCGTACCGCAGATACACTTCGGCGTCGAGGTCCAGCTGGACATGCTCGCCGAGGACCTGGGACTGGACCCGGCCGAGATAAGACTTCGCAACGCCCTGCGGACCGGCGATAGGAACCCCAACGGATTCTACGTGGTCAGCTCGGGGTTCGCGGAATGCATCGCGGGGGCATCCCGGCGGATCGGGTGGAGCGCACAGAGGCCGGCCCTTCCCCGCGGCGAGGGAGTGGGGATAGGATGCAGCGGGTTCATCTGC
>JAMDEO010000028.1:5288-6769 GCA_023483915.1 Actinomycetota bacterium | reverse complement strand
AGGGCCATGGTGCCGCCGTCGAGGAGAGAGACCCTGGTTTTCTTCATTTGGTTTCCCCTTGCTGGAGCCGGATGAACAGGGCAGCCCCATCGTATTGAAGAGCGCCGATGTAGTCAATGAGCGCAAGAAACGGGCGAGCAATACGCGGAAAGGCCGGAGATTCGGCCGGGCATTTGACAGCGGGCGCCCGCACTTCAATAATCGGAGCATGGCAGAGGGGCCGGCCGAGGGGCCGCAAAGCATAAGAGTCGACTTTTCGTCCTGGATGTCCGCCGGGGACGGCGCGGCTGCCAGCCGCAGCGTCATCCTCCCTTGGGGTACGACTCTGGGACTTCTTCTTCGACACCTTTCCACGGAGCTCGGCGTGGACCTCATCGCTGCCACCACGAGTGGAGGAAACGCGTTCGTCATCATCAACGAGACTAACTGTATGGTGCCGCGAGACCTGCATAGGAGGCTCGAGGACGGGGATGTAGTCTTGCTGATGCCCTTCATAGCAGGTGGATAGAGGAGCGCACGACGCCATGGTATTCGGGTATGCAGGCAAGATTTTGTTTGTGGACCTGTCCACGGGGGTGACCCGCGAAGAAGTCCCGGATGAGCGGTTTTACAGAAGCTGCGTCGGCGGGACCGGGATGGGGGCGAAAGTGATGATGGAGCGCACTGGTCCGGGAATCGACCCCCTTGGTCCTGAAAACATGCTCACCTTCGCTACCGGTCCTCTCACCGCCACTGGAGTGTATGGGGGCGGACGATTCATGGTGACTGCGAAATCTCCTCTCACTCAGGGCTGGGCCGACTCCAACTCCGGCGGCACCTGGGGACCGCAGCTCAAGCGGGCGGGGTATGATGCCCTCTTCATCTCAGGCGCTGCCGATTCGCCCGTCTGCCTGGTGATAGACGCGGGCAAGCCGAGACTCTTGCCGGCCGTTCACCTGTGGGGAAAGGACACATACGAGACGGACGATCTCCTCAGGGCCGAGCTGGGCGACCCGAGTAGCTGGACAGTCTCGTGCATAGGCCCGGCCGGCGAACGCTGTTCCCACATTGCCGGCATCGTGAATGAGAAGGGAAGGATCGCCGCTCGTTCCGGCCTCGGCGCGGTCATGGGGTCTAAGAAATTGAAGGCCGTCGCGGTTCGTGGGTCGAGGGACGGCCGGATCCCGGTGGCCGACAAGGAGGGCCTGAAGGTAGCCCAGGACGAGTACCTGGGGATCATCAAAGAGAGCCGGTTTCTGAGCAAGCTCAAAGCGGCCGGGACTGCGGGGGATACGAGCTTCCTGCTATCGGTCGGCGATTCCCCCGTCGGGAACTGGAGCGCTACCGGTGCAGACGCTTTTCCCACAGCCGGCAATCTAGACGGGCCGGGGATGGACGCCTACAAGCTCAGGGGATACGGATGCAGCGCGTGCCCCGTACGTTGCGGCGCTTTCGTCCGCATCAGCGACGGTCCTTTCGCCATGTACTCCGAGAGCACCGCG
>JAMDEO010000028.1:0-5278 GCA_023483915.1 Actinomycetota bacterium | reverse complement strand
CGGTATCCTTCGAGCTTATGAGCCCTCGGAACGAACTGCCGGAACGACAACGTCGAGGCGGTCATCCGGGCCAACGACATCTGCAATCGTTTCGGAATCGATACGATCTCGGTCGGGGGCGCCATCGCCTTCGCGATGGAATGCTACGAAAACGGGCTCATAAGCTCGAAGGATACCGGCGGCCTCGAGCTGACCTGGGGGAATGCCGCTGATATCGTCGCTTTGAGCGAACAGATAGCCGTGGGCGAGGGCTTCGGCGCGGTGCTCGCCGACGGCTGCAGACGGGCGGCAGAGCGGATAGGCCGAGGCTCCGAGGAATTCGCGATGCACGTCGGCGGCCGCGAGCTGCCTCTCCACGACCCTCGATTCGGCCCAGCCCGGGGGACGTTTTATACTGCGGACGCCACCCCGGCGCAGCACTGCGGTCCCCAGGGCATGGGGATACTCGATCACGGGAAAGCGCTGGGCAACGACCCTCTACTCCAGTCGAACTCGGCCGGAGTCTTCGGCGACTACGACGCGAAGGGTGACATTTACGCGCGAGGGGCCGCGTACTGGCAGCTGATGAGCTCGGCGGGTCTGTGCTCACTCTTCTCCACGTTCGACAGAATCCCGGTTGTTGAGCTTCTCCGCCCGGTGACCGGCTGGGATATCGATTGGAGCGAGGGGCTGACGATCGGCAGGAGAATCCTGACCTGGCGCCAGGCTTTCAACGTGAGAGAGGGGCTCACCCCAGACGACTACCGCCTCCCCAGGCGATTTAGCGAGGCCCTGAACACCGGGCCCGCCGCGGGGCAGGAGGTGCCGTTCGAGCTACTTCGGAGAAACTACTTCCTAGCCATGGGCTGGGATCCGAGCACAGGCGAGCCTTACCCGGAGACTCTCGCCTCCCTGGGCATAGAGACGTAAACGGGACAGGTGCTGAAGGGTCCCGGCCTAAGGCCGGGACCCGACTGACAATGTGCGTCCGTGACGGGCGATTTTAGCGATACACGGTGTTGCCGGCGACATACTTGGGCGGTATGTAAGGCACGAGCAGATACGAATCATACTTGCCGCCCGAGTGGATCACGTGCGTGCCCCTGTTGATCGTGTTCCAGTCGAAGGGCTCGAACCAATCTATGCGCTCATAGTGGCCCGCGACTTCCACCCGCAGCTGCTCGCCCGCGTGCCATATCCTACTCGAGGGATAGATCTCGATCTCGATCGGAACGATCTCGCCCGGACCCAGCTTCTGCGGGTTCTTGAAGGGATGCCACGGCTGGAACTCGCTGTGGTAGGGATGGCTCTCGTCGATCTCCCGCAGAGAAACACGCAGCTTGCCCGGACAGCCGGGATGGGGTTTGCCCATGACCAGGTATGGTAGCCATTTGCCTTTGGGGTCGAGCTTCTGAACGGCTACGAGCAAGTCCAAATCGTCGTTCCCCTGGGCCTCCACCCACAGCCGCAGCTTCATGTAGCCGGTCAGCTCTGTCTCTTCGTCAAAGGTGATGTCGAAGGTCGCCTTGCCCTTGACTGCGTCATAGTGGCACTTGGACTCTCTCGAGACCGGCGTCTGCGACAGCGCTCGGTTCGAGGCATCGACGTAGAGCTTCCTATACTCGGTCCTTTCGAGCGGGAAGTCCTTTTCGCCCCGTTTGAGCTGGTAGTCGAAGTCGTAGGCGTCCATAATGTCCAGGCGCACGTGCGGCGTGGATTCCCAACCGTTGCGGATGCCCTTGAGGTACCGATCGAAGAACAGTGTGGCCTCTTCGAGGCCCTCGCGAGAATACTGGTCGGCCCACTCGAAGTCCCTGTGCGCGCGCAGCCATTTCATCTTGGAGCCCGTGAACCGGTAGGCCATGATGGCGGCCCGAAGGTGGAAGTGGCTCCACCCCGCAGTAATGTAGGCCGGGACCTCAATCTTGGAGAAATCCGGGATCTTGTCTTCCCAGTAGGCGTTCATCAACGGGTACTGGTCGTAGTTGGCCGCCAGATCCTCGATCAAATTGCCGCCCACGAGCATCTGAGTCAGGAACGGCCAGAATCCACTTTCCGGGAATCCACCCCAGGGCAGCGTCTCCCGATATATGTCCGCTATGCCCTCCCAGGGGGCCATGCAGGCAAGATGCGGAGGCCGCTCGGCCGCGATGCGCCACTGGCACATGGCCAGAGCCGAGTTGCCCAGCATGGCGACCTTACCGCTGCACCACTCCCGCGCGGCCAGCCATTCGATCAAATCGTATCCGTCGCGACCTTCCTGCGAGCTCCACAGGTATATGTCGCCCTCGGAATTCCCGATGCCGCGAGGGTCGTAATTGCATATCGCATAGCCTTTGTGACACCAGTAGTTGGGGTCGGGCCCTTCGAACTTCGCGTTGTTCGAGTGGGAGCCTTCGGGTACTCCCGGCGTCTGCCACTCGATCTCCGGAGTATCCGTGCCCGGGCGCTTGCCGTAGGGGCTCCAGGAGATAATGGCCGGGAGATTCGTCTGGCCCGCCGGCCTATATATGTCGCAGTAGGTGGTGACTCCGTCCCGCATGGGAACAGCCGCGTCCTGCTCGCAGACTATCCCATGGCCCGCATCGTACGTGCGCGGGTTCAAAGGCGGGTGGTCGCCGAATCCATCGACTACGTAGATCGGCATGTCCCCTTTCGCTGCCTTGGCGCGGGCCAATTCCCCCACCGGACCGGGCCTGGACGCCGGCGTATAGGCAATCTCCAGCTGTTCGTCCCCGTATTTATGAGTCTTCTTGATGATCTCCTGGTTCTCTGACATATTCGTCTTCCTCAGTTGTCGACGTGTCACTCGCAGGAGGAGAAGGGCTGCGGCGGCTTCTTTGTGCCTGCGCCCGCTTCTCCTCTCACACTCGGCGCCGCCGGTCCGCTGGGACCGGCGGCGCCGCTGCCATTACCGTCAGTAGATCCGTTTCGCGCCAATCAATCACTTCCACTCGATGATGAACGGGTCGACGAGGTCGGCGTCCGTCACTCCGGGCGCGTCAACCGCCGCCACCATCGGAGCTTCGACCTGCCATTTCTGGCCTTTCTGTAGCTGACCGAGCGAGATGGGCTGCTTCCAGATACCGGGGGAGACGTGCAAGCCGGCCGGGTCGACGGGGGCCGTGAGATCAATAGGGCCGGTGATCAGCTCGATCTTCGTGGTCTTGATGGCCTCGACGATGCTCTCTTTGCTGTCGAGATCCTTGGTCCTCTTGAGCACGTCCACGGCCCAGCCGTTGCGCATATACCCGGTGATGAACTGGTCCCACGGCGCATTGAAGTCCTTCTCGTACCGGTCGGCCAATTCGGCGTTTGTCATGCCGCTGATGAAATCCTTATATGGCCAGGACTTGTGCCAGGTGAAGATCTGGATGATGCCGTAGGCGGCCTCGCCCATGGCCAGCTGGTCCGAGTAGGCCCCCAGCCCGATCATCTCGTTGCAGACTTTCGGTTTGTAGCCCTGCTGTGCACACTGGGTCCAGAAGTTCGGGAAGTCCTTGCCCGGATTGGAACCAACGTTGATCTCGCAGCCGGCTTTCTTATACTCGTTGATCATCGAGGTGAAGTCCTCGGTCCCCAGGTTGAAGTAGCCGGGATTCACGACCGTGTACCCAGCCGCCTTGAGCGTGTCCTCAAAGCCGATGCCTGGAGTCTGCCACGCCTGGGTGTCGAGGGTGTTCCCGAGGAACAGCCCCGCTACCTTGTTGGTGGGGAGCTTGGCGAAGACTTTCACCAGAGCGGCAGTAGCCTGCTCTACTCCGAAGAGGCTGCCGAAGACCCACTTGTCCGGACAATCAGCCGGGTTCTTCAGGTCGGGATACCGGCCGAACACAATCGCGCCCCATGGGCAGTTGCTGGCCAATATGGGAGTCCCATTCGTCTCCGCCTGGACAGCGGCCGGGACTGCCGTCGTGGGGCTGCCGCCCACAGTCAGGAGGTCGACCTTGTCGTTGAGGATAAGGTCCGATGTCACCTGGGAGGCCCGACTGTCATCGGACTGAGTATCTCGGAGCAGCCAACTCACCTTGTGGAGCTTGCCATCCCCGAGCACCATCTCGTCGCCCAGGAATTCCCTGGTCAGGTCGATGCCCCACTTGTCGGCGATCGCGAAGATGGCGATGGGTCCCGTGACCGGTGATACTACCCCCACCTTGATCTCGCGTCCCTGCTCCGCCGCAGCTGAGGTTGTGGTGGTCCCCGGAGCCGCGGTTGTGGTCGTGGCCGGGGCCTCGGTAGTTCCCGGGGCTGCGGTCGTAGTGGTGGTCTCTCCCCCGCCACAGGCGGCGATGAGTCCACCCAGACCCGCGCCTGCACCGACAGCCGCCCCGGCGACTCCGGCGATCTTTAGAAACTGACGGCGACTGACGGAATTGCCGCCAGCCAGACGGTCCGGGTCTTTCTGGTCTGAATCATTCCTACGGTCGTCGGACATGTTGCTTTCCCCCTTCGCACTGTCCTTGCGCATACTGAGCCGTGACCGCCGACGCTCATTTCGCGGTCATGCTTTTCCCCTGCCTATCGCAGAAGCGCTTCTAGTCGACATAGGTGATCTGTTGCGCCCTCGTAGTTGTTTGCTAGATTCCTGTCCTCCTTCCGAATAGTCGCCTCCTCCCTGCAGTTCGCGCGCCTATTATGAAGACTTTGAGCCTATCAGCCCAGGCTCCACACTGTCAAAAGCGGCGACTGGGGCGTGGTTGTTCGAATGGGGCGATCATCGGCTCATCCCACCATCATCCCCATGGTGTCAAGGAAGTCTTCCGTTTCGGGGGGGCAGTCGTGTAATTGGAATACAACACCCCCCGTCTTCTCGGGATCGAGGAAAGCCATGCGAACCCCATTTTTGTATTGCGACTGTCCGATAATCCCGATTCCCTTCTTGTTCAGCTCAGCGACCGTCAGATCGAACTGCTGCCTGCTCACCGAGTAGCCAAAATGCCAGATGCCTTCTCCGTGGCTTTCCAGAAACTTCTCCACCACAGGGAAGTAGATTGGTTCAAATAGCTCGATGACGATTGGTCCCCATTTGGCCAAGGCTACTTTGGACCTACAGTCCATCCCCCCCTCGTACTCCCTCACCGAGAAATCATGCCCACCGTCCGCTTCCCCCAGAATGTAACGGCGCCACGGTCCCAAGCCCAGATCTTCGAAGTTCTTAACTGTCTTATCCATATCCCTTACAGCCCATCCCAAGTGAGCGATGTTGGCAAATGGCAACCCTGGCAGCATCTTTGTCTACCTCCTCCTTAAGACACAATATTGTCCGGTACTTAGACTTGACTCGAAGGCGGATTCGCTC
>JAMDEO010000025.1 GCA_023483915.1 Actinomycetota bacterium | reverse complement strand
TCACCGTTCGGCGGGGGCGGAATGAGGGGTACCGTGGCATCAGCGCGTGGCTGGCTCGTCGCGTTGGCGGCTGTCTCTCTGGTGGTCCTCGTGTACTTCGTTACCGTCGCTTATCTAGCCCCTTCGTCAGCTCATAGTGCCTCACTTGGAGCTTCCCTTCAGTCGGCCGGTCCGCAGATGGCCATCGCACTGAGCGCAGCCGACCTCTACCAGGAGGACTGCCTCCCCTGCCACGGTAGCAACGGCGAAGGCAGCGACATCGCCCCCAGTCTCGAAGCCGCCGGATTCTCCGCCCTGGTCGAGCCTAAGGTGAGCGAAGGCGGGGGAGGAATGCCGGTGTTTGCCAACCTCCTCGATGAGCAGCAGATCCAGGATGTCTCCGACTATGTCGCGCAGAACATCGCCGACCCGAGTACTCACGGCGCAACAGACGGAGAGGGAAGCGATGTGTGGCGCCTGTACTGCGCCCCGTGTCACGGGTCGACCGGAAGGGGCGGCGCTCTTACCAGTAGTGAGAACGCACCCACTCTAGGAGTCGATAGCGGGGCCGACGCCCTGATCGATATGCAAGAGGGACCCGGCGAGATGCCGCTCTTCGCCGGCACCGCCCTGAGCAACCGTCAGCAGACGGCCGTGGCCCTATACCTTCAGGACGTCATCGCCCAGCCTCCCTCGTCCGGGGGGTGGGGCCTGGGGTACCTGGGGCCAGTCCCCGAGGGTTTCTTCGCGCTCTTCCTCGGGTTAGGAGGGCTGGTGGTGTTTGCCCGGTGGGCGCAAGGCAGCGGGGGTGGCGGCAATGTCTGAACAGGCCGACGCTGAAGGCTCTCCTCGGCGCCGGCAACGAGCTTGGCCGAGCTGGCCGGCAGGCATCGCTTTTCTTGCGGCGATCGCCGGCGGCATCGGCTTCGGCTGGTCCTACGTATGGCAGGTCTCCGATTGGTGGCTGGGAGGCTTCCTCGCCCTGGGTATGCTGGGTCTCGGCGCGGGCCTCACCTATTGGGGCGTCTACCTTCATCACGAGGACGTGGCGCGGGAGGACTTTCCTTACCCGCATGTCGATGAAGCGGAGCGTGCTGCGCTTACCGAGGAGCTGGAGTGCAACGAGGACGTGATCACCCGCAAGCGCTTTCTTGGCCTGCTTCTGGGAGCCGGGGCTACGATTCTGGCGATCGGGACCCTCTTCCCCGTGCAATCTCTGGGACAGCTGCCGGGCGACACCCTATTTCACACAAAGTGGCGCAGGGGATCCCGCCTGGTCACCACGGACGGCCAACTGGTGAGCCGGGGCGCGCTTTCGTTGGGAGGTTTTGTCATTGCCTTCCCGGAAGGACACACGGATTCTGCCGAATCGCCTGTCGCTCTATTCAAGGTCGCAGCCGATAGTCTGGAGCTGCCGGCAGGCCGCGAAAGCTGGACCCCAGACGGCTTCGTCGCCTATTCGATCATCTGCACTCACGCCGGCTGCGCGGCCACGCAATACGAGGACGAATCGCAGTTGTTGCTTTGCCCCTGTCACGACTCCGCTTTCGACATCCTTCGAGGAGCGAAGCCCATTTATGGCCCGGCAAGGAGAGCGCTGCCCCAGCTTCCTCTCATGATCGACGGCCAGGGAAATCTCGCGGCCCAGAGCGATTTTGAAGAGCCGGTTGGCCCAGGGTTCTGGAACTTGCCATGAGAACCGACAACGAGATGACTGCCGCGAAACGCGGGGGAGAAATGACCGGGCAGATAAGCCAGGTCGAGACGATGGCTCCAGAGGGCAATTCAGACGCAACTTCGCGGGCAAGCCGGTGGCTGGATGAGAACCTCGGTGGGGCTGGATTTGTGCGGCGCAGCATGCGACACATCTTCCCCGATCACTGGTCGTTCTTCCTTGGAGAGGTCGCCCTCTACTGTTTCGTTGTCCTGGTCGTCACCGGCATTTTCCTCAGCCTCTTCTTCAAAGCATCTGGGGACCAGATGGTCTATCACGGCAGCTACGAGCCTCTCCGCGGAACGACGATGTCCGCTGCCTACAGTTCGGTTCTCCAGATCACCTTCGACGTAAGAGGGGGGTTGCTGATCCGGCAGATACACCACTGGGCGGCGCTCGTCTTCATCGGTGCCCTGCTCTTGCACGTGTGCCGCATGTTCTTCACCGGCGCGTACAGGCGACCGCGCCGGGCGAACTGGCTGATCGGGGTCACGTTGCTTATTCTCGTGATCTCGGCCGGCTTTACCGGGTACTCCGCTCCCGACGACATGCTCTCGGGAACGGGCCTACGCATCACTTTTTCGATCATCGAATCCATCCCCCTCATAGGCCCTTGGCTGGCCTTTCTCATCTTTGGCGGAAGCTTCCCAAGCGCCGACTTTGTGGCGCGGCTGTTCCCTCTTCACATCTTCCTGCTACCCGGGCTCATCGCGGGGCTGTTAGGCGTGCACCTCGCCATCCTGTGGCGGCAGAAACACACCGTATTCCGCGACAGCGGCGGTGACGACAAGACCATCGTTGGGACCCGGTTCTTTCCCAACTACGCCCTCCGAAGCGGCGGCTATTTCTTCTTGGTAGGCGGCATGCTCGCAGCCCTCGGGGCATTCCTGCAACTGAACCCCGTGTGGCTCTACGGCCCCTACTCATCCTGGAGCGCAACCTCCGCCGCGCAGCCGGACTGGTATACCGGCTGGCTGGAAGGAGCACTGCGCCTGTTCCCCGCCTGGGATATCCATATCGGAGGCTTTCTTCTCCCGGCCATCTTCTGGCCGGGGGTCGTCCTTCCCCTCCTGCTCATCGGTTTTCTCTATTACTGGCCCTGGCTGGACGTCCGGATAACCGGAGACCGAGGCGTCCATAATGTTCTACAGGGTGCGTCGGAGCGTCCAGGTCGCACCGCCCTGGGGGCGGCTATCCTCGCCGCGTTGGCAGCTCTATTTGTCGCGGGTGGGGACGACGTTATTGCTGTTATCTTTGGAGGCAATTTCCGCACCATTGTGTGGGTCCTGCGTGGGTGCTTCCTGGGGCTGACCCCCACGGTGGCCCTAATCACGTACTACCTGTGCCGCCTTCGGCGCCGGCCTACAAGCCGTATGAAAAACACCAGCCGGGGAGCGGGCCCAGCGCCGGTCCGCTAGCAGGCAGAAGATGACGAGGATGAACATAAAGGTGAGAACTCGAAAGACTCTCTACGTTGGGTTTGCGGCCGCGGCCCTTCTTGGTGGTCTTCTCGTGGCGGCGGCCTGTGGGTCGGAGAGCGGAACCTCCGCCGATGTCGCGTTGGGCGAGACGATCTATGTGGAAGGAACTGACGCTCAGGGTGCGCAGATCACCCACACCACGGAGGCAGGCATATTGAGTCAGGCGGGATGTTACGCATGTCACGGCACAGACGGCAAGGGAAGATCCATCGATACGAAGTTGGGACAGTTCGACGCGCCCGATATCCGGTGGAGCGTGATTGGTCAGCCCATGCAGACGAACGGAGTGACTGAGCCTCCCTACGACGCAACCACGTTCGCCCGCGCATTGCGCGACGGCGTCGGATCTGATGGCGACCAGCTTGAGCCCGTCATGCCGCGCTGGCAGTTGACGGACGCCGAGGTGAACGCGCTCATTGCCTATCTGAAGACCCTGTAGGCGGTCGAGACCCTATGGCCATCGATACTTGACTGGAACGATAGGCCCGCCCGGCTCTCGTGAAGGGTGGCGTCCCTGGCAGGCCCTGAAGACCACGGCGCATTCCTGCTCCTGCCGGAGAAATCTAGGTGATAGGAGCGTCCGACAAAGGCGGCAGCGTTGATTGTGGTCGCGCCGTCAAACGGGCGGAGTCTCTGACCAGGATCGGGCGGAGGGATTTGCCCGCGTCGCGCACGTCGCGTTGGTCCCCTTCTGCCTGTGGGGCGTTAGAACCGGCCTGGGTGTGAATCCGACGGCGGCTGCCAGGCTGCGATAGCATCAGCCGGTCCCTAATCGTTTCGGGGAGGTTCCGGTTGTTCTGGACGTTGGTCTACCTCGTCGTGCGTCGGCTGCTGGAGCTAGCTGTGTTGCTCGCGCGTTGCGATCGCTCCAAAGATCTGGAGATCCTCGTACTGCGCCACGAGCCGTCGGTGCTCCGTCGAAGGGTGAGACGGTCGCCTCTTAAGCCTCACGACCGGGTGCTGCTGGCGGCCCTGAGCCAGCTCCTGCCGCGGGATAGCTGGCGCGCATTCTTCGTCACCCCGGAGACGCTGTTGTGCTGGCATCGGCGGCTCGTCGCCCGCCGCCGGACGTGTCCCCATAGGCGTCCCGGCTGGCCGACGCTATCGACAGAGCTGGGCGAGCTTATTCTTAGATTGACGCGTGAGAACTCGAGCTGGGGCTATCGGCGCATCGTCGGCGAACTCCAGGGCATGCGCATAGTGGTCTCCGCCAGCGCGGTGCGTAGACTCCTTGCCAACGCCGGTCTGCCGCCGGCGCCGCGGCGCAGCCAGACGACCTGCACGAGTGGCGCCCACTCGCCGTCAGCAGTGCCCGTCTGGGCATTGACGTGATCATCGCTTGTGTCTGGAGCCTCCGATAGTCGAATCATTCACCCTTTCCAAAGCGTGATGTCGCCCAGGTTCTGGTCTTTCTGCGTTGCATCCACAGGACCTAGTTTCTGGGCCAGGTATCCCTCTTTTTCGATACGGATGGTGTAGGTGCCATCGGGCAGATCCCTGAGCCAGAAGTCCCCGTAACTATCGGTGGTTGTCGAGACTTTCTCCCCGGTCTCCTTGTTGGTGGCAGTGACGACGGCCCCCTGAGTGCATTCGTCGACCTCGGAGTCGTAGACCGCGCCGGCTATCCACTTCTTGGGAAGGTTGAGGTAGTACACGCGGGGACGGGTGGACAGCTCAGGCTTCAGTAGTTCGGCCCCAGCTAGTTTCTCTTTGATCTGAGGATGGTCCTCATCGCCAAAGGTGAAGGCTCCGGTGGGACAGGCGTCGGAGCAACGGGTCTCAGTCCACCCCTGGTCGAGGAGGTGGGCGCAGAACGTGCACTTCTGGGCGATATTGAGGTCGTCGTTGAAGTAGATGACGTTCTCGTAGGGGCATGCCTCCAGGCAAAGCTGGTTGCCCCGGCATTTTTCGGGATCGATGATGACGATGCCGTCGGGGCGCCGGTAGATGGCGTGAGCATTGCAGGCCTCGACGCAGGGGGCGTCCTCGCAGTGCTGGCAGATACTGTGATGGTAGGTGACCTGTACCTTCGGCACCGTGCCCCGTTCCAGGTTGATGACCTTGTTCCAAAACTGACCGGTATCGGGCTGCGGCTTGGCGATCGGTGACCAGTCGTTGGCTACGTGCTCGTCCTTGCAGGCCACTTGACAATTGTGGCAGCCGTTACAGATGGCTAGATCAATAATGAGTACTTTGCCCACCAGGGCACCTCCATGGCTAGCAGCTTGAACAATGTCTCTCAGCCGTGCTACGCAAGGAAGCTTTCGATGTACGGGCCCGCATCCGGGTGGAAGGGGCGGGCGAAGGCTTCGGGATACTGGGCATGAAGCTCGTCCAGATCGACCTTCTCCACCTGGGCAAGGAACCCGCTGACCGCGTGACCGAAAGCGTTTTTTGACGTCGTCTTGGAGGGGCAAATGGTGTTCTCGGCTCCTCCCCGGTCAAGTTCCCCCGGGACTATGGGGTCGTACTTGGCCCCGTGGTCGATGCCCACCACCCCGGGCATGATCCTCTCGGTGATGTAGGCCCCGCAGAGGACCCCGCCCCGATCGTTGAACAGCTTGACGATGTCGCCCTTCCGGATGCCTCTCTCGCCTGCATCTTTGGCATTGATCCAAAGCGGGTGGTACTGGTAGCCGTCCGGCCCCTTGACCTTGCAGGTCTCGATCTCCCGCAGCCAGGTGATGTCCTCATGCTGGGAGTGGACCGACCATCTCGGGTGGTTTGACATCACCAGCAAGGGGTACTTCTTCGCCCTCGGATGGGAAAGGCTCTCCTGATGCGAGACCCCGTGGGGGATGTAGTGGGGGACCGGCGGCCTCTCTTCGTCGTCGGGGAAATTCTCGGCAAGACCCGTGGCATAAAACTCTATCTTGCCGGTGGGAGTCGTCAGCGGATGGCCCTCGGGATCCTCGTGGAACTCCTGCAAACCGCGGGGATAGTCCTTCCATTTCTCGTCAGTGGGCACGACGAAGTAGCCCTTTTCGTGCAGTTCCTCCCAACTCACCAGGTCCTGCACCCCGGAGGTATCGTAACCATACTTGATCCATTCCTCCACGCTTTTGCCTTCGGTTATCTCCTCCAGCAAGCCGAAGCGCTCGGCGATCATAAGGACTATTTCATAGTCGCTCTTCGACTCGCCCAGAGGCTCGATGCACTTCTCTTCCGTGAAGATCGTGTCGTATTCCCCGCTCCCGACGCCTGTGCCTATGTCCGACAGCTCAAACTTGGTGCTGACCGGAAGCACAATGTCGGCGAACAGACAGTCGTTCTCCAGCCACGGATGTTGGGCCAGCATGAACTCGATGCTGGGGTGGCGCATCGCCTCGATGAATCGGTTGCCACAGTTCCAGCACGTGATCCAGCTGGGGCTGTCGGTCCACACCATGCGGATCTCTGAGCAGCCCTCGACCGGATAGACGTATTCCTTGAACTGATCCTCTCGCGGCATGTACAGCATGGTAGTGCTGTACCACTTCAGAGGCGGGCTTAGGATGGCATCGGGAACAAGGGTCTTGGGCAGAATCTGCTTGGGGAACCTTAGATTCCAGGGAAGGAAGCTGAACCCCCGATACGCGGCGCCCACGGTGGGAATGGCCAAGCCTCGTGGCATGGCCGTCCTCTCCAGATCGAAGAAGAGTCTCGGCCCCAGCCACCCCCACTCGAACATCTTCACCTGGTGGACTCCCGGTTTGCCCAATCCCTGCATGGCCAGGAGCAGGACCTCCAATCTGGCCGGTTCGGTCGCGTAGGGCCCGCGAATGAAACCGCCGCCATTGGAATGGGCTATCGAGACCCGCTTGGAAGCCCATTCGTCGGCCAGTGTCTTGATGATCCTCGTCGGTACCCCAGTGATGGGTGAGGCCCATTCCGGGGTCTTGGGCACACCGTCCTCCTCCCCCATGACGTAGGCTTCAAAGCTATCCACTCCGTGAGCGTGGTTCTCAAGATACTTCTTGTCGTAGGTGCCGTTCTTGAACCATTGGTAAGCGATGGCCAGCTGCAACGCTGCGTCCGTGTTGGGCTTGACAGGTATCCACTGGTCGCCGTGCACCACCGTTCCGTAGTTTGCGTCCGGACAGACGTAGGTCTGCTTGATACCAAGCTCACTGAACCAGTAGCAGAGCCGGCTTGCCGTCTGCGCTTCCCATGGCCAGGGGGTCGTTTCTGGGTCGCATCCCCAGAACAGGATCAGATCCGTGTTCTCGGCCATATCCAGCATCACGTTGTTAAGAGGAGACATCTGCCCCAAAGGCTCCATCCCCCAGGCGTGCTTGGCTCCCCACCACCAGCCCTCCCAGCTGTCGGTGTTCCTGATCTGGTAGGTGTAACCACCCATGCGCTCGAGCAGTCTGGTATTACAGCCATGAGAAGCGTGGACGATCTTGTCCTCCCCATGACCGTCCCCTTGGCAGAGTATGGCGTAGGGACCGTACGTGTCATGGACGCGCTTGATCTCGCTGACTATTATGTCGAGGGCTTCGTCCCACGAAATCCTCTCGAATTTGCTGCTGCCCCGATTCTGAGGGTTCCGTTCGCCGTTAGGGTCCCAGTCAACCCTCTTGAGTGGGTATCTCACGCGGTTAGGGGAATAGACCCGTTTCTTATAGCCTATGCTATAAGGCGGCAGCGTCGACTTCAGGAGTGGCTTGAAACTTTTTCCCCGGGCTGTCATCTCCCAAGGGTTGAACTGTTCAGGGTCATACTTCCAGTCGTAGGGGAGCGGCCGGATCCTGACTATCTTGCCGTCCCTAACATCGGTCACCGCAGCGTTTCCGGGTAGCGCGTTGGCACAGAACCCCATGCCTATCACGACGGACCGCTCTTTGCCAGGGTCATACGTCGGGTCGGTCTCTTCCCTCATTTCGCAATCCCCCTTTGCATCACCAGATTCCCGTTCTCGTAAGACTTCTTGTCTCTGCGATGTACCTCCCTTGGTTGGTAAGTTCTTACCAACCATCTATCACAATTCTCGGGCGGATAGGCTTGCCTGTCAACAGGCCGAGCGCGTGACCGCATTGTATTGGATATGACGATTGGCCTGCTGCAAGACTTGGAGGCGGCCGCAGTCGACCGAGAGCCAGAAGCTACTCCGTGCAGATGTCTGCAAGGATGCGCCCGAACATCTCCGCCGACCGCCTCTCGATGCTCGAGGGATCGAGACCACGGAGGTAGCTTAGGTCCTCCCACCAGATCCAGGCATACAATTCGGAGACGATAAACTCGGCGTCTGCGTCCTGCCGAACCGTCCCCTCCCTCTTGCCCCGTTCAATCACAGCCACGAGAGCGCTTACGAAGGACTGGTGGGTCCTTCCCACATGCTCTCTGATCCGGTCCTCGGGCAACCAGACGTTGAACTGGAACATGGGACCGTTGAAACCGATCAGGTCCTTCGAGAACATCTCGGCGTGAGATTCGCCCAGTTTCCGGATCCGGTCGTAGACCGAGAGATCGTCGAACGATCCGATCCAGCCAAGAACCCTTTCCGCCATACTGTCGTAGGCTGCGAGCAGCATGTCGTCCTTGCTTCGGAAGTACTTGTACAGAGCCGCGTCGGTCACACCGACTGCCCCGGCGATCCGGGCCAGGCTCGTCCCCTGAATGCCGTACTTGGCAACCAGCTCGCGGGTCGCGCGAATGATCTGCTGTTTGCGATCAGCCCCACGAGACCGACCGGGTCTGCGCTCTTTCCGCTCTGCTGAGGCTATTGCCACGGAGCCCCCATCGTTGGAGTCTGAAGCTGATGACTCTGCAGTATGATCACGAACTCAAGGGTTTTGCAAGCCTGGTAGGTGCCCATGCACCACCGGGCGCCCGCTATTCGTAGTGGGTCCACATGCGAAGCACCTTCACCATCCGCTCCTCGTCCAGAATCTGGTAGACGAGACGGTGCTGAATGGTGATGCGTCGGGAGTACGCGCCGGCCAAGTCCCCGACCAACTTCTCGAATGGAGGCGGCGTTTGGTATGGGTCGTGCGCGAGAATCTCAAGCAACGCTTGGGCTTTAGGCCTGAGACCGGCCGCCGCCAGTTTCTCGGCATCTTTCTGGGCTGTCTTCGTGTAGAGGAGCCGCCAGCTCACCAGTCGAGCTTATCCTCCAACTCTTCGATCGGCGTAGCCATGCCCTCGAGAATGGACTCGCGCATGCCCGGGATAGACATGAGGTGGAGAGTTTCTTGCACCGCCCGCCAGTCGTCCTCCCCAACGAGGACAGCGTTACTCCTCTTGCCGGTAATCTGCACAGGTTCGTGCGAATCGGCGACATCGTCGATCAGCTTGTAGAGCCGCTTTCGTGCCTCAGTCGCGCTGATAATGGTCACGGTAATTCCTCCAGACTCAACGTACGAGATAGCGTACGCTCATCTAGATTATGTGTCAACACGTATGCCAAAGCCACGTGCCCGATCTTGCTCGATGCGTGCCTGAGCGCCCGGCTCGGTGGCGACCATGCTTGCTGGGTGCGTAATCCCTTCGTCTAGTCCGGACCTGCTTCGCAGGCTCGAGGGCTGCGACACGGATGGTTGCTGGGTCGACAACTGCGTGGCTCTTGACGGCTGAGCTTAGGCTCTATAAAATCGCGTTATAGGAATACCTAATAATATTGGTTAGGCGAACCACCAACCTCGGGAAAGGCGGACAGGTAGTGGTTACATCCTTTGGGATCGCCCTGCGAGAGGGCATCGAAGCGGCCCTCGTCGTGGGAATAGTCCTTCTCTATCTTGTAAAGACGGGCCGCTCAAACCTCAAGGGCTTCGTCTACGCGGCCATCGCCGCCGCGGCCGTGATCTCGGTGGCCCTGGCCGTGACGTTCGAGACCGCCGGCTTTGACGCGGATGACCCTACCTTCGAGGGGATCATCCTGGCGATTGCCGGGCTGTTTGTCATTACCATGGTGGTGTGGATGATGCGCACCGCACGCGGACTCAAGGCCAGTATGGAGGGTAGACTCGACTCGCTCACCGCCTCGCGTACCGGGCGCGCACTGGGCTGGGGCCTCTTTGGCTTCGTGTTCATCATGATCCTCCGCGAAGGGGCGGAACTCGTCCTTTTCTTGAAGGCCGCGACCCTCGGAACCGAGGCAAGCATCGCCAATTTGGGAGGTGCGCTCGTCGGCCTGGGGCTGGCCGTCCTTTTCGCAGTCTTCTTCGTCCGAGGCAGCGTCCGGGTGGACGTCCGCCGGTTCTTGCGCTACACGAGCTGGGCGCTTCTGCTCCTGGGAGCCAAGCTCCTCCTGGGCAGCCTCCATGAGCTCGGCGAGTTGAGGATTCTTCCGTTCGGGAACGCGCTATTCGAAGAGGCGGGAGAGTTGACCGAGGGTGTGGCCGGCGACGTCGTAATGAGCGTCGTCATCGCGGTCCCGGTGGCCCTTCTGCTCTGGGACGTATCGGGTCCGTGGCGCCGGCGACTGTCGGCGCGGGTGCACGGGGGACGCGGGCCGCGTCGCCCCACCGTGGACGCCGCCCATGACCAGCACTGAGAGTCGAGTGGAATACCCGGAGGCGGTCTTAAGCGCGAGATACCGGCTCGCTTGCGAACCCAGTGGCAAGCGCGCATCATGTAAGAGAACAGCGCTGTAATAGGCGATATCGCTTGGCAGCGGTTTCTTTCAACCCCATTTGAGTCGAGGGGTAGTCGTGTCACTGGTTTTTGCCGGCATCCTTGGTGGAGCCATCGGTGGGGCCCTTGTCGGCTGCATCCTGTTCTTCTGGACTGCGCCGGGTGGGTCCCCTCACCTCCTCCAAAGACGGCGAGAAGCAGGCCGGCTGAATTCTCTTTCCTGTGGACTGTGGCAGCTCTACGTGGCGATGGCCTCTGGATCCCTGGTTTCCCTTGCGAAACTGCGAAGAGTTCATGACGAGGTCCTTCTGGCTACCTTTGGCGCCTGCGACAAGGAGACAGACGAGGCCCTGCGTGCCATGGCCTCTCTTCTGCAGCGAGCCTGGAAACGCCAGGCCGAGTTCAGGCGAGTAGGCCTGAGCGTGCATCCGGGTCAATTCTCCGACCTGACCGCCGACATGCAAACAGCGTTTGCCCGCGTCCAACTTGCATCGGGGTGGATGCGCTTCCACGAAGAACCGAGGCTCTGGGAGGGTTTATCAGATCTCAGTGCCGCTCGGCTTCGTCGGCTGGCCGAGCGCAGGCCTTGAGGCAGGTGGCCCGAGTCCGCAAAATCAAGCTGTCTTGGGACAGATTGACACAGCGTCAGCCATCGAGGACGGGTCTCTCCCTCGCCTGGACCGACCTTCTTCGTCTACCGGCCGTCTATTGTTTCAGTTGATAAGTGATGGTCACGTTGATGTAGATGTCCAGGTTCTGGGGGGTGATCGGCGGGGAAGCAATGCCGGCGCCGGCAGTGGTCGTCGCCGAAAAGGCCGATTCTCTCCCGTAATAGTAGACAGGGGTCGAGCAGCCCTCGGTAAGGACCAGCACGTTGCCCAGAGCCACTTCATTAGCCGCGGCAAACGCCTGGGCTTTGGCGCGGGCTTGGGCGGACGCTTGGGAGAGGGCCTGGGTCTGGGCTTTGGTGTTATCGGAGAGCTGCCAAGTGGGGCCGGACAGGTCGTTGGCCCCTGCCTCGGTGGCGGCGGCGAATACGCTGCCGATGACGCTGAAGTCGGTCAGGGTGACCTTCGCCGAGTTTGAGGCCTTGTAGCTCGTCCCGGTTTGCTTGCCGGTCTTCTGATCGAAGAGGGGATACCCGTAGACGCTTACGTTCGTGGTCTCGACGGCCGAGTCCGGTATCCCGTCCGCTTTGAGGCGGGCGAGGACGCTCTGCATCTGTCTGGAATTGGCGTCTAGGGCCGCTGCCGCCGAGGCCGCGCTACCCTGAACACCTATGTTGATGACGGCCTGGTCGGGCAGCGCGCTCATGTGACCGGTGCCGGAAACGGTGACAGTGTGAAGAAGAGGACTCTGCGCTTCTGCTGCGCCGACTGTCGTTGTGGTCGAGATAGGCGTTTGACTTGAGCCGCTACCTGCTGTTGTGGAGCTTACCGCCACTGTTGAGCCGGTTGGACCCGAGGTACAGGCGGCGACGCCGAGAATCAGGAAAGCGAGCGCCGACATCACGCCAGCCGCGAGCGCCACCTTCTTGCCGTTGGTTGCGAATAGCATTGTGCCCCCCTTCTCGTGGATAGCCGCAGCCGCCTCTCTATCTGCCGGCAAATCCGTGTGTCCCCATAGGCCTTTCAGTCACCTAGACTACTGGCGTTCTGACCTCGTTCCCAACGGCATGTCTCATGCGCAACGGCCCAGGACCATGTCACTCCTCGCCTGGACGCACCAGGAGGTTTTATCATCCAGTAGGCGGGGCCGAGAGTGGCAATCGAGACTGGGCGAGCAAGGTGTTTAAGATATATCCATCTGGCTTGTGGGTAGAGTCAAGTCATGAGAGAGAATAACCTACATGCGGTGACCGGCGCTTTCGGCTACTCCGGAAAATACATTGCCTGCCGTCTGCTCGCTGCCGGCGAGAATGTCATTACGATCACCAACTCCGCACACCGGCAAAATCCCTTTGGCGATCGGGTGAGGGCCTTCCCTTTCCATTTCGACAAACCGGACATGCTCACGGAAGCTCTGAAGGGCGTTACCGTTCTTTACAACACCTACTGGGTGCGCTTCAACCATCCCAGCTTCACATTTGCCGACGCGGTACGAAATACACTGGTGCTCTTCCAGGCGGCCACGGCCGCTGGTGTCAGACGGGTGGTGCATGTGAGCATCACCAATCCTTCCGAGGATTCTCCCCTGGAATACTTCCGCGGGAAAGCCCGACTTGAGCGCGCCCTCCTCGAAAGCGGGCTCTCGTACGCCATCCTTCGCCCGGCTGTTCTTTTCGGCAAGGAGGACATACTGGTAAACAATATCGCCTGGGTTCTCCGTCGCTTCCCCCTATTTCCAGTTTTCGGGGACGGCCAATACAGGCTTCAGCCCATCTACGTCGACGACCTTGCCCAGATCGCTGTTGAGAAGGGCAGCCAAGAAGACAGCAGCATCACCAACGCCATCGGTCCTGAAACCTTTACCTATCGGGGGTTGGTCGAGGCTGTCGGTGGCATCATTGGCAAAAGGCGGCCGGTGGTGCCCGTGCCTCCTGATGTCGGGTATCTGGGGGGATGGATCATAGGGAAGGTGATGGGTGACGTGATGCTCACCCGTCAAGAAATCCAGGGGTTGATGGAGAATTTGCTTTATGTTGACTCGCCGCCTGTCGGGGAGACAAAACTAACCGACTGGGCCAGGGAACACTCGACGACGCTCGGGTTGCGTTACACGAGCGAACTTGCTCGCCGGAAGGATCGGCGATCCAGATATGAGAGCAACTGACCAACTGCCTGGAACGCCACAATCATCCAGTAGTCACGAATCACGACGGGTGAGGCTTCCCTTCGTTTCTCCGACTTCCTAGAATACTAAGATCGTTCTTTGGACTGCGCTCTCAGAGGAGGGACAACGTGAAGAAGCTAACTCGTGTCCCCACCGGGGCCCACCGCTGCCAACACGTTCTCATTCTGATCACCGCTCTCGTTGTTTTCACGATCGGCTTGCTTGTGCCCGGGCCAGTTGCCGGTGCCACCCTGTCGGCGGCAGATACCACGCGGTACGGTGTGGACTATTCCATGACCAATGTTGACTGGCCAACCTTCTTTGCTCAGCTCAAAGCCTCCGGGTGCGATTTCATCGGGCGTTATCTTCCCTGGGCGGGGGCGGCATGGCGGCAGGTCACTACCACAGAACTCGAGGCGGCAACCGTCGCGGGCGTCGATTACTTCTTCTGGTTCGAGGACTCCAACAACCATTTCCGGGCACGGGACGGCTTCGCGGTCGGGGCGGCGGATGCCCGGGAAGCCCTGCGCGGCCTTGCGAGCCTCGGTCTTCCCACCACCACCCCTGTCTACTTCACGGTTGACTTCCCCACCTCGGACGGTCGTGAGATAGATGCCTATTTCCGCGGTATCGCCTCGGTCTTGCCTGTTTCTCAAGTAGGCGTCTACGGAAACTACACGACCATTGACTGGCTCTATCAGCGCGGACTGGCGAATTATTTCTGCGAGTCAAACGCGTGGCCTGAACCCCAGGGCTGGCATCCCCAAGCCAAGATGCATCAGGACGTGCGCAGCTATTCCATCGGCGGCGTCCATGTCGATAGGCTCACTGTGACGGCGACCGACTTCGGTCAGTATCCTCGCCCCGAGCAGTCCGAACCCCCCTTCCCCCGCCTCGGCACCTTCACCGACATCTCCGCCTCCCCCCACAAGAACGCCATCGAATCGCTGGCTCAGGCGGGTGTCATCGGGGGCTACTCCGACGGCACCTTCTGGCCTCAGAACCCGGTGCTGCGGAACCAGCTTGCCAAGATGATCTGTCTCGGTCTGGGACTTGTAGTCAAAGACGATCCTACGCGGGCTCTTCCTTTCCATGATGTCGTCCGAGTCCTGAATAATGCCTACCCAGACGACTACATCGCAGTAGCGGCTGCTGATGGCCTCGTCAAGGGCACAGGCAACGGACACTTCGGGCCTTACCTGGACGTCAGTCGGGCGCAGCTTGTCACGATCATCGTGAGGGCCGCTGAGCGTTTCAAGGCATCGGGAGTGCTCGGTGAAGTACCCGTCGGCTGGGACGGCATCCTTCCTGCGACCGACCCCATCCACGGGCACGACATCGCACTGGCGGAATACAGTGGGCTTCTCAATGGTATCGACCTCACGCGCTTCTCAATTTGGGGAAAGGCGACCCGGGGGGAAGTGGCCCAGATGATCTGGAACCTCAAGCAGAAATAGCGGAACCCGCAGCCTGAGCGACACGATTTGGTCTCGGGTTCCTCTCCCCGGACGGAAAGGGTGCCGTCGGGGTCTAGCGGTGGACGGGACTCGTCCCACGCTATCTCCGCCGTGAGATGTGCAGAATACGGTGGTGTCGTCGATAGACGCGAAACAGCGCATCCACCGCAGCCGGATCAAACTGCCATCCTCGTTCTCTTTCGATCTCGGCGAGGGCCTCGGCATCCGACCAAGCTTCTTTGTAGGGCCGGGCATGGGTGAGGGCGTCGAAGGCGTCCGCGACAGCCACTATCCTGGCCGCCAGGGGGATCGCGTCGGCTTTGAGGCCATGTGGGTAACCCTGTCCGTCCCATCGCTCATGATGGTACGCGGCGATGGCTCCCGCCACCCTCAGGAGATCCGACTTCGAGCCTTTAAGAAGGTCGGCTCCCAAGGCAGCATGATGGCGCATGGATTCGCGTTCGGTTCCTTCGAAGCTGCCTTGCTTAAGGAGAATGCTATCGGCGATGGCGACTTTGCCCAAATCGTGCAGGGGGGCGGCTGCGGCTATTAACTCAACTTCCTCAGTAGGCAGGTGAAGCTCCTGGGCGATCTGGCCGGCGAGGCGTCCAACCCGTCTTGTATGTTGCCCTGTGGCGTCGTCGCGGACCTCTGCCACCCGCCCCAGTAGTTCGATCGTCTCCAGTTGCGCCTGCCTAAGCTCAGCCGTCCGGCGCGCTACGAGGTCTTCAAGAACAATCCGCGTCTCCTCCAGCCTCAGGTGGACGAAACGCGTATCCAGAAGCGAATGGACGTGAAGCAGAAACTCCTCCAGATCAAGCGGCTTGGCCAGGAAGTCCTTCGCCCCCGCTCTGTAGGCTTGTTCCCTGGCTTCAGGGCCGAGCAGGGAACCCACGGCCAGGACCGGCAGGAATGTACTGGGCGCCAGGCGTCCGGTCAGGTTGGCAAGAAGGCCATACCCGTCCACTCCAGGCTGGCCCACGTCGAAGACGACGAGATCGGACGTGGCTGACTCAATGTGAAGGGGGGCCTCGGTAGGGTCGGCGATCTCAAACGGCGAAGGATAGCCTGCGCTTTCGAGTGCGGTTCGGACTGAGTGCAAGGTGCAGGGCTCGTTATCTACCACGACGATTCGCGCCTCGCTGTAAGTTCGAAAAGACATGGGTCGATTCCTCGCTACTAGAATCCCGGAATATTTGCCGTTACATGTCCGGATCACTCGCATGTATTACACTCATGGATAAAGGCAGTGAAAGAACGGGGTGAGAAGCCGGGAAAGGTTGATGAGACGAGGGTTGCGGAGGGTCCCAGGCTGATCGAGAGAGAAGCCAAGCTAGAAGAACTCATGAGGGAGCATTCCGCTCGCGTTCTTGCCTACGCGATGCGCCGAGGCGTCTCCCACTCCGAAGCCGAAGACGTGGTGGCCGAAGTGTTCTTGGTTTGCTGGCGACGGCTGGATGATGTTCCGCCCCTCCCTCTGCCGTGGATCTTCGGTGTTGCGCGCAACGTTCTTGCCAATCAGCGGCGCTCGCGTGCTCGCCAGCAGGCGGTTCTGACCCGGGTCGAGAGAGAGGTCGCGTCCAAACTGACAGACCCCGATCCGCCTGAGGCGCAGGGCCTGGGCGGACTCGGTCTCCAAGCCTTGGGGCGCCTTAGCGAATCCGATCAGGAAGCGCTCCTACTGGTTGCCTGGGATGGCCTCACAAACAAAGAGGCGGCTCGGGTCCTCGGCTGCACTCAAGGCACCTTCGGGCTAAGAATCTACCGAGCTAGAAGGCGTCTACTGAAACAAATCGAGCAGATCAGGACACAAGTGGAGTCAAAGCATGCTTTTGACGATGGGGGGGCCGGTGAACCTTAGACACCGCAAGCTGATGGAGGATCTAGCCTCCGCCAAGCCGACGCTTCCGCCGGACGTCGAGACCTGGGGGGAAAGTGAGAGCGCCAAACGCATTTTGAAGAGGATCGTCTCGTCTGGAATCCAGCCCGAGACCGCCCACCGGGGGAGGAGGAAAATTCGGACCAGGATGATGGTTGCTCTTGGGGCCCTCACACTGGTGATCGTTGGTCTTGGCACGTTCCTCGCTCTTCACTTCTTGCTTGGATCAGTGCCAACTGCGGTCGTCTCTCAACCGACGACCACCGCTTCGCCGTCGGAGAGTGAAAAGCCCGCCACCATTGAATACTCGCTTGAACAGATCATCGAGGTAGCCGCGGCAAGCTCGAGTATCGCTCCTGGACAAGCGCCACCTGTCTCGGGACACACGCCGGATGTCTTGGAGAAAGCGTTAGGATTTGGCCTGCTTCTTCCTGCGGAGAGTGAGAAACTTAATCTGCAAGCGTCGGCGACACGGCAACAATTTGCGCTATGGCTGTGGCGAGGTTTCGGCGCTGTCATACCTAAAGGCTCAGCGCCCGTGACGGCTCCTGATCTGGGAATGCTCTCAGCCGAGGAACGGCGGGCAGTGGAAAGTCTTATTCGAGACGGGATAATCATTGTGGCCTCCGGCCAGGCCTTTGAGGGGAACAAGCCGATGACAGCGGCTGAGGAATCGGCGCTACTCGGCAGACTGAAGGCTCTGGTCGAGTAGATCAAAGGCGTGGATCCTGTTTTCTCGCGGATCTTCTCTCGGCAGGTCTGCCATCTAGTAATGCGCCCGGCGGGCTGGGCGTCTTGAGGGCAGGCATGGGGTTCTCAGCAGCGGGACGCCCTCGGCGCCGTCCAGGTGGAAGCATCCGTGATTTTCTCCCCTACTTCATCCGACGTGTAATGTCCGATCCTTGGCTGGACATTCGAGAACATGCGCGCCTGTACTCGAACTCAAGGAGCCGCCCATGGCAGTGACTGACTCGAAACGACTTCAGCCTTAGACAGTACTGAGAAAGGAGAAATCGGATGCGGAAAAGACTAGGATGTCGACTCGTTCTTGTAGTCGCGGCTGTCGTCTGTGTAGTTATTGGTTTGAGCGGCCAAGCACTGGCCGCGCCTTTCTACGCGGGAAACTATCGCCTTCCTGGATACGGTGTCAAGGCGGACATAACCACGCCATCCTCAATGCCAACTGTCACCGGAGGCGTGGCCTTCAACTTCGTTTCAAACTATGACTATGGCCAGTATCTTCAGGTCGGTTGGGTGCAAGGGGATGGCATGACCAGGGCCCCGGATGGTATCTATTGGCCGACCGTCCCTACCTCCTACGAGGAGAGCCGCTGCAACGGCAACTACTTCGAGGTCCAGTACAGCGCCCAACAGCTTAACTACACCCGGACGTACGAAGTAGTCCACATAGGCTCGGGCACGTGGCAGGGCATCATCTCAAGTACCCCTCGCTACAGCTTCGGACCTTTCACCACACCAACTCAGGTTGAGGCACTGACCGAACTTGCAGTCAGCTCTCAACCGCACACCCGGGCGGCCTTCACTAGTGTGCAGTACAAGGGACTGTACTCCTACATGCCCTTCAACCAGAACTACGAGCGAGCCGACAACCCGCCCTACGCCTCGTTCTCCTCGTACTCGAACTACACCTGCTACAACGGTATGTAGGGGAAGGGGATAGAAATGATGAAAAGACAGAAGAAGGTCATGCTGCTTGCAGGTGCGGTGCTCCTTGTTGTGGTGGCTACCACACTGGGCGTCATGCTTGGAGCAGGAAGAGCAGAATCGGCCACGGCCGATGCGACCATAAGGAACGACCTGGTAAGCCAAGGTCTAAATGTCGCTAGTGTCACGGAGGATGAAGCGTCCGGCACCCTTGAGGTGGTCATAAGCGGCAAAACCGGCGGGAGCTTCGGCGACGCCTGGGCATACACCGTTATTCAACGAGAGGCCGACTTCCTTGCCCAGTCTGGTGCCCTGGATGTGAATTGGGTTGAGGTCACCGCATTAGATGAGCAGGGTAAGGTGACCTACCAATGGTCTGGCCCTGTGTCGCCCCGGGTGCGCCCGGTGTCAACCAGCGTTACTCCGACAGCTTTGGATACCATCAAGTCGGAGCTCACCTCGGAAGGACAGAGCCAAGGCGTCACCCTGAAGGACCTTTCGCTCTCATCAGATCAAGCTCAAGGCACGATTGTCAGTGTGGCTGCAAGTATTGCGGCGCCTGCAGGCGAGCAACGCGATAGCCAACTCAGGTGGGCAACCGTCGAGCTTCTCGGCAAGCTGAGGGACTATGTCGAGGGATCCAGCGCTCTAAGAGTGGACGTCTACAAGATCTCTATAACAGACGGGAGCGGAGCGCCGTTGGTTGACTACGTAGTTGATCCCAGCGCCAAGACCGTCCGTGCCTGGATGGCTCCGGGGATAACACCGGTCTGGGCGACCGGACGGCCGTCTGGGGAACCGGCAGCAACGACGCAGGTATCTGGCTCTTAGGCTACCTGGTTATCTCTGAAGAGCCGGCGGCTGCCTTATCAGCCTTGCGGGCATTGCGGCCGCCGGCTCGGCCCTAACACACTCTCCGAACTCGATGGCCAGAAAAGGTCGTAGTTTTCGGCTCTTTCGTGTCCGCCGGCGTTTGCCCCGTCTGCGATGATGACATCAAATGGAAGAGAGGAGAGGATGCCGCGCGCTAGCGTCCGAATCTATGGGGGCAGCGGGTTCGCCCGGCGGGACGCTACTGACCGCCGTTGGCCACCCAGTTCGCAAGGGAGACGATCTGATCTACCGTCAGAGTGCCGGAGAACGGAGGCATATATCCCTTGCCCATGGTGATAACACCTCTTACCTGGTTCGCGCCGCCGGGAGCCCTGGGGAGAGAGGGGTGGCAGCCGGCGCAGACCAGCGCATACAGAGCGGCGGCGTCCACCGGCCCGCCTGCTGTGGTCGCGGTCGGATTGGGAGCGTTGGTCGTCTGCGGCGCCGTCGTGGGAGGTGCCGGGTTGTTCCCGCACGAAGCGATAACGAGACCAACGACCAACAACAGGATCAGGGCCGCGGTCACCATCCAGAGACGAGTTATTCGCATGCGCTGACCTCCCAATCTGCCGCTACAATTGTTCGTGGATGCCTTACGGCGCGAAGTATATCCCGAGGTCTTCGAACAACACAATACGTGATTATTTTGCTATTCTTTTTCTGCTATTCTCTTCCCGTCTTGGCAAATAGCACGAGACCGCCGATGTGCGCGGGCATGCCTAGGGGATATCGGGGGGGAATCCCATGAGAAGTCATTGGCCAAGGGTGCAACCTAATGGGCAGGCCGGACCAGCGGCCAATTCCCCCGTGGGTTCTGGGCGCCTGCGGCAGTCGTGGAGCTCATGAAGGACTGGCTCCGGAGGAATCATTTCTGGAGGCCGCTGCTCGTCGTGGTTTTCCTCGTCGTCGTCCTGCTCGTTGCCCGCGCCATATACATCCCTGGAGACTTTGGGATCCACGGGACCTTCACTTACAACTTCTATAGGCAAGCCAACGTCACTGAGTGGCAGAGCGTCCCCGTCAAATACCAGGGTAGGTCGTATTGCGGAAGCTGCCACCAGCGCAACTACGACCTGATAATGGCGAGCCCCCACTCCGTGATCCAATGCGAGAACTGCCATGGCCCCGGAATCGGACACCCCGACACGGTCAAGAAGCTACCAATAGGCAATAGTAGGCAGTTGTGCGCGAGGTGCCATACCTATCTACCCTACCCAGCGAGCGGTCGAGCGGTCATCCCAGGCATAGACCCGGGCGCTCCTCATGCCCCGACAGGCATGGAGTGTTACGACTGCCACAACCCGCACCAGCCTGTTCCCTTGCCCAATTCCTAGCTTGGTGAGGACCGGAATGAGTGACGAACTGCCCGAAGCGCTGCCGAAGGAACCCACGGGTTCGATCTCGCGGCGAGACTTTCTCAAGAAGACGGGCTGGATCGCCGCCGGGGTTCTGGCGCCGGCGGGTGCGCTGGAATTGATCTTCGGGCTCAAGGGCGCCTCGTCCGCCCAGGCCGCGGAAGCGGCCACGACGGCGCAGACAGTGCCTCACTGGCAGTTTCTCGTAGACGCGAACAAGTGTGTCGGCTGCGGATTCTGCGTAAAGGCCTGCAAGCTGGAGAACGACGTGCCCTATGAGGCCGATGCGAGCCGCACCTGGGTCGAGCGGCACGTCGTCACGAAGGATGGCGTGTCGCACGTCGACTCTCCCAACTCAGCACGCGACGGTTTTACAACGCCGGATATCGACATCGGCGAGGGTAAGACTCTCCAAATCAACCCGGAAGATATAGCCAAGGCCTTCTTTGTTCCAAAACTCTGCAATCAGTGCAACCATCCTCCGTGCGTTCAGGTGTGTCCTGTCGGTGCCACCTACAAGGGCCCCGACGGGGTGGTTCTGGTCGACAGGACCTGGTGTATCGGCTGCGGCTACTGCATCAACGCCTGCCCGTATGGTGCGAGGTTCTTCCATCCTGTGTACCATACGGCGGAAAAATGCACCTTCTGTGAGCACCGGATCAGCAAGGGACTGCTACCGGCTTGTGTCCAAGCATGCCCATTTGCAGCCCGGCGGATTGGTAACCAGAACGACCCGACGGACGGGGTCGCGGAGGTCATAGCCACCCAGCGAGTCGAAGTTCTCAAGGCTGAGTACGGGACCAACCCGCAGTGTTTCTACATCGGGCTGGACTCGGAGGTGCGGTAACGTGATCCACGGAGAAATCTGGACTGCCAAGGAACTCTGGGTCCTGCCGAACGAGTACATAATCTGGGCCATCCAGATCGTCATGTACCCCTTCATGACCGGCTTGGTAGCGGGATCCTTCGTGCTGTCATCTCTCTATCACGTCTTCGGCATCAAGAGACTCGAGGGGATCGCGCGTTTCGCCCTGGTGTTTTCTTTCGCGCTGCTACCGGCGGCATTGATACCACTGCTGCTCCACCTCCAGCACCCGGAACGGGGTATCAACGTCATGATGACGCCCCATTTCACGTCTGCGATCGCCGCGTTCGGCATTGTCTTCTCGTTCTACTTCGCGATCGTCGCCTGCGAGATATGGTTTCTCTACCGCAGGCACTTCATAGAGCACTCTCGCTATCTCAAGGAGCTGGGAAGACACAAGCCGGTCCGCTTCAAGATCCTTCAATTCGTGCACACAGTCTTGACGTTGGGCTCGTTTGACACCAGTGAAGAGGCCGCGCAAAAAGACCACAAAGCGATCAAGTTTCTCGCCAGCCTTGGCATCCCCGTCGCCCTGTTCCTTCACGGCTATGCCGGGTTCATCTTCGGTTCGGTCAAAGCGAACGCTCTTTGGCTGACTCCGCTGATGCCGGTCATATTCATCGTGTCGGCCGTAGTCTCTGGGATCGCTCTTTGCCTGCTGTCTTACATCGTCGTCACCGAGGTGAGAAAGTGGCGCAGCCGCAGGGCCCAGACCAGGGCGGTGCGGGCAACCGGCCCCGCGGGCATGACGGCCGTGAACTTGGAGCGTTACTCCGCTCAGAGCGGAGAGATCCAGAGCGTGGAGATCAGTGTCGTCAAGATGACTTCGAGGTTTCTTCTCATCTTCTTGGTCACCGCAGTAAGTCTGGAATTGCTGGATCTTGTCTTTCGAGGCTATACCGCGGTCAACTCATGGAACATCTTGAAGGATGCCCTTTACGTCAGAGACTACCGCAACATCTTTGTCTTTCAGTACGGACTAGGTGCTTTCGTACCGTTGGTTCTGTTGCTGATTCCTCGTCTTACGCTGAGGAGGACTGTCGTCGCGACGATACTTGTTCTCTTTGGCGTGTTGATGATGCGGTACAACGTGGTCATCGGAGGTCAGTCTTTTTCTGAGACCTTTGCTGGTTATATGCACTACAAGCTTCCGGTAATCCCATATGACCTGGAACGGCTCAGGGAAGGCCTGGTAGGCGCCTTGATCGTATTCATCTTCCCGTTTATCCTCTTCTACATCTACTCGAAAATATTTCCCGTATTCCTCAGGGAATCGCACGGCAGGGAGTGAGGCAAGGGCCTATGCGCCGCGGCTGCCGTCCATAAGGCGCCTGTCTATGAGCCGCCATGTGATTCATCAGTCAGCCGAATCTTAGGGGTCGGTGCAGTCGCGTCGGTAAATGCGCCTGCACCATGGGCTAAGCTAACCGTTAAGCTTAGCTTTAGTCCGCCGTCAGCGTGTGAAATACTGGACCAGGAGTTGCCGCTGGTCAGTTGTGAGCCTGGCTCCACGCCGGACCATGCTGTCGATCAGAGCTTGGGCCTCGCCGACGCTGCCGGCGTGGAAGTTCAGTGCGGTATCGAACGAGTGGCACCCGTCGCATGACTGCTTGATGACAGCCACGGCTGCGGCGTCGGCGCTTGTCGTCGTAATTGTCGACGTTGTGCCCTGCCGACCGGGTGACCCCTGGGAGCCTCCGCTGGGCGAACTTCCAGTGGATGAGCCGCCGCTCGCCGCCATGCCGTCGGCGTAACCGATAATCAGCCTCTGCTTCTGAGTGTCGTTGAGCTTCGCGTTCCGATGGATGATCGTGTATTGGGACGGTGGCATTGCGTCTTGCAGGGCGCGCTGGAACTGCTCCAAGGAGGGCTCACCGGCGTACTCTGAGAAGTTGAGGCGTGCGCGCCCGCCGTCCACATCGGCTTGGACGAGCCAGGAGAACGGGGCGATGTCGGTCGCCCACCACCATTTGGTCTCATTGCTGTGGCAGTCGTAGCAGGAAACCTTGGCGATCGCCTCGGCTTGGAAGTCGGTCCACTGGAAGGGGTTGACGGCCGGCGGATCGGTGTGGCTGGCCCGGCCGTATGGAATTGCCTGCATTACCGCGAAGATGATCACCAAGATGCCGATCACCCAGAGCAGTATCTTCTTCCAGGAGCGTTTCCTTTTGCCGGCCAAGGTTTCTACTCCCTTGCGTAGTTTCTGAGCAGAATCAGGCGCACCATCTAGCCCGACTCGGACAGTGCGGAGGTACCCGTCGACCGCGGCCTCAAACCCTGGGCCGGTAAGCGGCGCCGCGGCCGCGGGGCCGCGGCGAAAGGCCGGTTGGCACATGGCGGGATCGGCTACGACCTCGAGCCCCTAGGAGGCAGCTTACGGCCTGGTTCGACACTCTAGGGCCGTTGACAGCCTCAAACGCCGATGATAGGGTTGTTCAATATTGTCCAATAAGGAAACTATAATGTTCGAATAGTGGACAGAGGAATAGGGAAGAGAGGGGGAGCGAGAAGTGAAGGATGTCAATGGCGAAGGGCGGATAACCCGGCGGGATTTTCTGAAGATAGCCGGCGTGGCGGGTGCGGCAGTCGGGCTGGGAGCGGGCATGGGTGGCTTGCTCGCCGCCTGCGGCGGTGAGGCCACGGAGACCACGGCCTCGACTGCTGGCGTCACCACGACCGCAGGTACACCGACCACAGCGGGAGCGACGACAACGGTAAGCGCCACGGCGCAGACCGGCCGCGAGGTGAAACTGGGCTTGGTCACCCCGCAGACGGGGCCGTTGGCTTCCTTCGGGGTTGCGGACAAATACTGCCTCGATGTGTTCACCAAGACCATTGGTGACGGAGTGGTTCTGGGAGACGGAGCGAAGCACCCCATCACCGTGACGCTCGTGGATAGTCAGTCCAACTCCAACCGCTCCGCACAGGTGGCTGGGGACCTGATCCTCAATACAAAAGTCGACATGCTCATGGCGGCCTCGAGCGGCGATAACACAACGCCGGTGGCCGACCAGGCTGAGGCGAACGGCGTGCCATGCATCAGTACCGATACGCCTTGGCAGGCATGGTACAACCGTGGAGGGAAGGCTCCTGAAGGCGGATACAAATGGACCTACCACGCCTTCTGGGGCCAGGAAGACAACTTCGGCGTTCAATTCGATATGTGGACACAGGTTCCGACCAACAAGGTGGTCGGGGTCGTCTGGCCTAATGATGTTGACGGAAACAACTATCGTGCCAATTGGCCTAAGCCGCTCGCAAACGCAGGATACAAGACCATTGACGGCGGGTCGTTCCAGGATGGCCTGGAGGACTTCACCGATATCATTACCAAGTTCAAGGAGGGCGGTGCCGAGATAGTATCCGGTGTCATGAGCCCGCCCGACTTCACAAACTTCTGGAAGCAATCAAAGCAGCAGAGCTTCAACCCGAAGATCAATGAGGTGGGCAAAGCACTGCTGTTCCCGCAAAGCGTTGATGCTATCGGACCCATAGCAGACGGTTTGGCCACCACTATATGGTGGCACCCCACATATCCGTTCAAGTCTCCGCTCACCAATCAGACCTGCCAAGAGTTCGCCGACGCCTACGAGACCACCAGCGGAAAGCAATGGACTCAACCCCTGTTGCACTTCCTGCTATTCGAGTGGGCGATCGACGTCCTCAAGCGAGTCAAGAACATCGACGACAAGGAAGAGACCATTCAGGCGGTCAGTACCACCAAGGTCGACACGATCGACGGACCAATTGACTTCACGCAGGAGGTGGGAGCAACCGGCGGCACGCGTCCTGTGCCCAACGTTGTTCGGTTGCCGCTCGCCGGAGGGCAGTGGGTCACCGGCACGAAGTTCCCGTTTGATCTGGTGATTTGCGACAACAAAGGCTGGTCGATGATCCCGGTGAGCACCACTCTCAAACCGCTGACGGCGTAGGAGGATTACCAGGCCACCCAGCCATCATCGACGAGCAGGACGTGCCCGTTCACTAGCGATGCCCGGGGAGAGGCTAGGAAGCCGACTGTCGCGGCAACTTCGTCCAGCGTGCCTAGGAAGTAAGGCCTGTTCGAAGGGCACCACCGAGGGGTTGGCTTCACTCATAGCGCGTCAGATGAGCTGATGCCACGCGGGCAACCTGGCTCCGCGTGGCTCAGCCGTATAGGGGGGCAAAGGAACGACTACATGATCACGCCGGGAGGGAAAAGCTGCACCAAGATACCATCTACTATGCTATTTGAGCGCACCATATCAATCAAGCTATCAAGCTTCGCAGAATGTGTCAATGGCGCTCGATTCAATAGTGGAGGCCGTCAGGGATTGCATTGAATGATGGTGCTGATTGCCCCTGAGGTCGTCGCAAACAGTGGATCCCGGTGCCTTCACAACAAGATTGGTGTTGGTGATTAACACTTTCTTGGATATCGGCAGTTTTCTCGTACAATTCGATTGTGCCAATACGGCGACGTTGCGTGTCGCCGGTCTCTCAAAAAGAATCCACGCGAGGATCGAGTTCGAGGAGCTAGAGGGCCATGTCCAAGAATCAACCGAGTCAACCTCAGAGCACGACTCGAAAGCCGGCTTTTTCCAAAAACATTGAGGTGGTCGCATATCACGATCTGCACGGCCGTCCCGGATTCCAGATGGCAATGCAGGAGGTAGAAGGTCGATATTACCTATACCTCGCGCACTTCCGGCATTCGGGCTGGACGATCCTCGATGTCACAGAGCCGTCGCGGCCCGAACTGGTCAAATTCGTCCCCGGCCCGGACAAGGTGGGGCAGGTCACCCTGAAGCTTCAGGTCGCCGGTGGCCTGATGATCACCGCTCTTCAGCAGGCGTTTCCCTTCTTGCATGGGACCTCGTGGGACGACCCCTATCTAGAGGGAGTCTTTGTGTGGGACGTGAAGGATCCTGTAGATCCAAAGCTTCTGTCGCATTGGGAGACCGGTGGCGGCCTTGGTGTACATCGTTTCTTCTACGACGGCGGCCGGTATGTGCACATGTCCGCTTCTGCCCGCGGATTCGACGGATTCATCTATCGAATCCTCGACGTCAGCGACCCGAAGCATCCCGTTGAAGCGGGGAGATGGTGGAATCCTGTCCAGTATCGGCCCGGCTATCTTCAGCCGAAGGAGACGGCGAGTGGTGACCCGCTGCTGGCCCTCCTTGAGATCATGTTTCACGGCCCGGCGTATCCCAAAGGGGATTATGCCTATCTTGGCTATGGCGGGGCCGGCTTGGTCATACTCGACATCTCTGATGTGACTTTGCCTCGTGTCGTAGGCAACCTGAGGCATCATCCGCCGCTTGCCGGCAAGCTGGGCGGCGCCAGGTGCCATACGGTGGTGCCGTTGTCTCAGCGTCCGTACCTAGTCATGACCACAGAGGGCGAAAGGTACCCGGTCTTCACCGAGGAGATCATCGGAGGGGTTGCTCAGCCTCTCAACATAATCGGGATGGTCGACATCTCAGATCCCACGGATCCGACTCTCATCTCTGTCTTCCCCTATCCCGAGGTGCCGGAAGGTTGGCCGTCTCGGAATTTCACAGAGATCCCAGGTGTCGGCGCCGGTCCTTTCGGTCCTCACAACATCCATGAGCCGCATTACCATCCAGCTCTCGAAGACCGGAACGACCGCGTCTATTGCTGCTACTTCCATGCCGGCCTAAGGGTGTATGACATCAGCGATCCCTTCGTGCCGCGGGAAATCGCCTACTTCATCCCACCGGATCCGGAGACCTGGGCCTTCAACAATTCGACGGGCGACCTGTTTCCCGGGCCTAACATCGCTACTACCGAGGACGTGATCGTGGACAATCGCGGCTTCATCTACATAGACACCTTGCACCAAGGCCTGTACATCCTTCGGTGCACCTGCGAGTAGACCTGAGATATCGGGCTTGGTCGTTATCCTCGCGACTTAAGAGTAAGCGGCCCGGACAGTGGGAAGCTCGTTCAGATCAGTCCTCGGGTAGCACGGCCACGCACGCGATCTCGACTACTTGACCCTTGATGCCCAGGCCGGACACGCCGATCAGGTCATGGGTGGGTGGGTTGCAGTCGCTCGCCATCGTCGGGCAGTTCTCTCTCCAGAACTGATCCCATACATCGAACCTGAAGTTGGGGTGATTAACCACTCCGTCTGGAAACTCCCCGACGACGTACCAGGTGAGCTTCACGATATTCTCAAGGGACGAACCCATTTCCTCCAGCCGTGATTTGATCTTCTCGAGCGCGAGCCGCGTCTGAGCCGCCGCTCCTTCCACGACTCGCCCACCCCGGCTGAAGTCCTCGTCTGGCACTAAGCCTTCTGTTCCCGCGAGAAAGATCAGGCCGGGTGCTCCTTTGACCACCGTGCCTTTTCCCCAGATCATAAGAGTGTCGCCGTGGAACAGCTTATGGGTTGTCTTTTCCATCCGTTCTTCCTTTCCCTAGTGTTGGTGAGATGCCGGGCGCGATACTGGTGTGCCCAACCGGTCCGCCAAGATCTCCACGGGATGCCTGACCTTGCGCCCCGTGCTCATCTCGATTTGGGAGCGACATGAAATGCCACACGCGACAACCTGTCCCTCGTGGGCACTGAGGCTTTCGAACAGCCGGCCGCCGATGGCCTGGGAAAGCGCAGCGTACTCGCGCTTATAGCCAAAAGACCCTACAATGCCGCAGCAGAGAGCGTGGGACTCGTAGACGGTCGCACCGGGGATCAGGCGGATGAGTTCTCCCGGTACCGTACCTATCCCGAGGGAATGTTGGTGGCAGTGTGGGTGCACAACGAAGGTTTCGGGGCTAGGTACGTCCTCGACTTGCGCTTGCCCCGCCCAGAGGGCACCCGGTCCCGGCGGGGAGAAGTCGTTCTTCGGCAGCCTATTCAGCTGCAGTCGCCCCGAACGGGCCAGGAGCAGCAAGTACTCGGTGATGTCGTAGGCATGGGCGCGGACGACTGCCAAACGAGGGTCATCGGCAAGAGGCGTACCTCGAAGCAGAGGCCCGTAGTCATCGCGTACCGCGGACGAGCACGAAGGCTCGACGAATATGATGTCATATCCTTCGCCGGCAAGCCGTGCCAATTCGGCCAGGTTTTCGCCGGCCCAACGTCTGGGCTGATCGAGAAGACCCTGGCTGAGTGCCGGACGGCCGCAGCAAGAGTTGTGAGCGATGGTTACCTCGACGCCGGCATGCTCGAGTACCTGCACCGCGGCACGACCCACCTCGGGCAGGTTGTGGTTCATGAAGCAGTCCACAAACAGTGCCGCACGAGAGCCCGCCTTGCTGGAGGACGAGACCGGCGCGGCCGCAATCGCATGGGGTTGTCCGGTGGCGGAAACGCTACCGCGTCCTTTGTCCCGTCGTTTCCACCAATGGAGGAAGGTATCTCTGCGGTAATCCGGCATTCGCCGCTCCGGGTCGATGCCCACGAGGCTGAGCGACCATTTGGCGGGAGGAGTCCTCAGGGCGGCGTTGCTCAAGGGAGAGAGTGGGCTGAAGATATCGGCCAGGAGATCTGCGCGGGCGAACACGTGCTGCCGCAGACCCGCGCCGAACTCTTCGTTGTTGCGCTCTCTGATGACGGTGTTCAACCAAGGTATGTCAATACCCACCGGGCACACCTCGGTGCACCGCGAGCAGGTGGTGCAGAGGCCGTTGAAGTCCCAGGCGTCCGCGTGCGCCTTCGATCCGCCGGTGATGTAGGTCCAGGCGCATCCGATGCCGCCCGGATAGGGGTCACCGCCGTAGACGTGGCCGCCCACCTGATTGTAGGGAGGGCAAGCCTGGAGGCAGGCGCCACAGCGTATGCAGCGCAAGGTCTCCGCCAACTCCGGGTCTTTGGCGGCGGCGCTTCTGCCGTTGTCGAGGATGAGCAGATGAAACTCGCGCCGCAGGTGAAACTCGCGCCGCAGGTGAAACTCGCGCTGCAGGTGAAACTCGCGCCGCGATCTCGTTGGGCCATCCCGTCCGAGCAGGGGAGCAATCTGTCGCCCTGTGATCAGCGAGATGTAACTCGTGAGCTTCTGGCCGGTTGCGCTGCGAGGCAGCAACTCCAGGAAGACACCGAGATCCGCAAGCCGCGGGATGATCTTCTCCCGACCTATCAGCGCGACGTGGATGGGCGGCAACTGGCTGGAAAGGCCGGCGTTGCCCTCATTCTCCACCAACACGATCGTTCCGCTCCTGGCAATGCCGAAGTTCGCGCCGGTGATTCCCATGTGGGCTTCGAGGAACTTCTGGCGCAGATTCTCGCGCACTAGCCGGGTTAGTCCCTCCGCGTCCGATGGCGGATCGGCGACGCCCATCTTGTCCGATAGCAGCGCGATGATCTGTTCCTTGGTCGGGAGAAGATCATCCC
>JAMDEO010000023.1:14349-30019 GCA_023483915.1 Actinomycetota bacterium | reverse complement strand
GGCCGCCGACGCCGTGGAGATGGTCATTGCTTTCCGCTTCCCCAGTTTGTGGAAGCCCGATCCATGACGGCCGTCTGGCAGGGGAATCGCCACTTCGATGATGATCTCATCGGGAGCCAAGGCCGTCTGCTGCGGCCCCAGGAGGAATTCGTCCATCGTCAACTCGCGCTCTCCGCGGACGCTGCGCAGGCGAACAGCGCCCTCAAGGGCCGCCACCGCCAAGACCAAATCTCCCGCGGGAGTCGCAGTTCCGAGGTTACCGCCGATGGTGGCAAGGTTACGTACCGCCGGGCCGGCACAACTGCGCGCCGCAAGAGAGAGGGCCGTCGCCCTCTCGCCCACCAACCGCGATTTGGCCAGTTCAGCCTGGGTCGTCAAAGCTCCCACCCGCAGGTAGCCATCCTCTTCGCGGACGTAACGAAGCTCGTCCAAGTTGTCTAGATGGACCACATGCTTAGGACTGATCTCGTGCCGCTGCATCCATACAATAAGGTCCGTCCCTCCGGCCATGACCATGGCCTTGTTCCCGACCTTACTGAGGACATCCAAAGCTTCCTCAATGCTCTTGGGTGCCAGATATTCAAAGGCTCTCATGGGAGTTAGTCCTCCAAGATCCTCAATGAACCGACACGGGCTTGCCCGACGCCGCACAGGGGTTGCCTGCAAGCGAGCCGGAGCATGTCCGTTATTCAAACAGTTTCGTTTTACTATCGGCCAAGGTACTATCGGCCCACGTGACTGTCAATCCGCGTTGCGGGAGAGGACTGGGGGATGGGACACTGTGCGCGAGGAGGACCAATCGCTGCCGATGGGTGGACGACCGAGCGGAATGACTAACGAGGCAAAACCGAGAAGAGGTACTGTTCAGCCGGAGAATTCCATTTCTCTTACGCTGAAGAAAGGGCTCTCCCTGCTAAGCCTGTTCGACTCGGACCACCCAGAGTGGACGTTCACCGAGCTCTGGAAGCAGGCCGGCCTCTCGCGACCCACCGCCTTTCGGCTGGTGCGAACCCTGGAGGAGGCCGGGTATCTCCATTTAGACGCTCAGAAGGGGACCTATCATCTGGGAGTCGCCATTCTGAGAGGCATCTACTTGATGCTGGCCCCCTCCGAGCTCGTCCGCATTGCCCATCCCTTCATGCAGCAACTCGAGAAGGAGACAACGGAGACCGTCATCCTTGCTGTTCTCGTGGACGACCAGGCAGTTCTCGCCGATCGAGTCCTGACGTCCCGCCCTTTCAAGCCCGACAACCCCGTTGGCCTGGCGATGCCGGATCTGGCTAATGTCCACACCCGAATCTTCATGGCTTATGGGCCGGAGAAACGCCGCTCAGAGACTCTTTCCCAGACATTGACGCCGCGGACTGCCTACACGGTGACCGACCCCCAGCTGCTTGCCGCCGAGCTGGACAAGATCAGGCGGGAGGGGGTAGCAGTCGGAGAGCAGGAATGGAATATCGGAATGTGCGCCGCCGGTGCTCCCGTCTTCGATGCTGCGGGCGAGGTCCGGGCGAGTCTGGCTGTGGTGGCCCCGGTGGAGAGGTTCGGTCCGGGTGAGAAGGCAGCACTGATCAAGGCGGTGAAACGAACTGCCCAGGAGATCTCTCTGGCCTTGGGCCATAGGTCATGACGCCGATGTTGGGATGGGTTGGCATGCGCTCTGTCTTCACCTGCCCGCGCGAACGTGGCCGCGTCGTAGGGCGGCTCCATGCCGCCTTCGGAACTCTGCATCGGCTGGCTAAGGGTGCTCCGCCGAATGTCGGGGACGTCAACTGTCCCCATCATCATCACACTGATGGACTAGGCCGAGCGGCCTCTGGACGGCACGAACTTGTAGCCGGCGCCGCGGACCGTGTGCAGATACCGAGGTTCCGCCGGGTCATCGCCAAATTTCTTGCGAAGATTGGCGACGTGCGCGTCCACGAGACGCGATTCTCCCAGATAGCTGTAGCCCCACACCGATTCGATGAGCTCTTCCCGCGAGTAGACCCAGCCGGGGTGCTCGGTCAAAACCCTTAGCAGTTCGAATTCCGTCGTGGTGAGCTCGATGGGGTGGCCGCCGGCCAACACCTCTCGTGTCCGTGGATTGAGGGAGAGGTCGCCGACAATGAGCGCCCCGGCAGCCTCATCGCTCTGCTCCGCCCCAAGTCGGCGAAGGACCGCGCGCACCCTGGCAACCAGAACCTTAGGGGTGAACGGCTTGACCAGATAGTCGTCGGTGCCGGCATCAAAACCTTCGAGCATGTCCTCCTCGCTCCCACGGGCGGTAAGCATCAAGATCGGAATCGCTTGTTTCGCATGGATCTGTCGTGCAACCTCGATGCCGCTGAATCCAGGCAACATGAGATCAAGTACGACAAGATCCACTGCAGTGTCCTTAAGAGCGGCGAGAGCCAAGTGGCCATCCGCCGCCTGGGTCACGTTGTAGCCTTCAGTCTCGAGATAAGCGGCAACCAAGCGGCGGAGATTCTCGTCGTCGTCCACAACAAGAATGTGGACTTGAGTCGTCTCGGGGGCCGCGGGGAAGGTTGTCTTGTTCATGCCTCGCCGGCTTCCTCTCCAAAGCCCGGCTCGATGACCGGCTGGGGCCGGCCGCGGCCTCGCCACTTCTTCATGCGAGGGATGACGACCGGCATGAGCACAATCATCATGAGCACAAATACCCACAGCGCGCCGCCGAAGGTGGCCACGGCGGGATAGGATCCCGCGAATGTAGTCACCGCCCAGAAAGCAGCGGCCGCCAGAAACGCGGCGCCACCATAGATGAGTGCTGCCGCCCGCTCGCCGGCCGATCCCCTCTGCGGCCCAGGTTGTTTCTCATATGGTTTGATGTTCGACAACTTCCGCACCTCCTTGTGCCGCTGTGTGGCGGCCCAACCCTCCGGCTCCCTTATCTTTGCCCTTACCGGACAGGCTGGGCCTGAATGTCCGTAGCAGGAGGGTGTTAAGAGTCACTGAAACCGAAGAGATCGCCATGAACAGAGCGGCCAGCTCAGGCCCCACGATCTGGTGGGTGAATGGGTAAAGGACGCCGGCCGCGATGGGAATGCCTACGCTGTTGTAGAAGAAGGCCCAGAACAAGTTTTGCTTGACCTTCCTCATGGTGGCCCGACCGGTTTCGATCGCGGTCACCACGTCCATCAGATCGCCCTTTATGAGGATGATGTCACCGGTCTCCTTGGCAACGTCAGTGCCGGACCCAATGGCAATCCCCACGTGGGCCTGAGCGAGCGCCGGCGCGTCGTTCACACCGTCACCAACCATGGCCACGACCTGTCCCCGATCCTGTAATTCCTTGACCTTATCCGCCTTGTCCTGTGGGAGTACCTCTGCGAACACCTCGTCCATCCCCACCTGACGGGCGATGGCCTCAGCGGTCCGGCGATTGTCTCCGGTGATCATCACGGTCCGCAGGCCCATTTCATGCAACCGAGCGATGGCGGCACCAGACGACTCCTTGAGCACGTCGGCGACGGCAACGATTCCGGTGGCGCGCCCACCCGCCGCCACGAACATGGGCGTCTTCCCCTGCGCCGCTAATTCTTCGGCCCGCTCCGCAAGTTCTGCGGATTCGATGCCGCGATCCCGCATGAATTTGGCATTTCCGAGAAGGAGAGAACGCCCCTCCACTACGCCGAGGACGCCGTGACCGGGCACTGAATCGAAGTCGGATACCGGGGGAATCGTAATGCCACGAGCCTTCGCTCCGTTGACAATCGCTTCGCCCAACGGATGCTCGGAACTCTGTTCGACCGCGGCTGCAAACGCCAAGAGCTGTTCCTCCGTCACACCGCCGCCTGGATCCAAGAGGAGATCTGTGACGGCGGGCTCCCCTTTCGTGATCGTACCTGTCTTGTCAAAAACGATGGTACGGAGCTTCGACGTTTCCTCGATAGCGTCGGCCCCCTTGAAGAGCACGCCGTATTCGGCGCCTTTGCCGGCTCCCGCCATCATCGCGCTTGGGGTAGCAAGACCGACCGCACAGGGGCAGGAAATAACCAGAACCGATATGGACAAGAGCAGGGAGAACCCAAAAACGCCCATGGCCGAGAGGTTGACCGGGGAAAGGACAAAGCTGCTGTCTGTGGTGAAGAAGGCGCCGTACCCAACAAAGAACCAGCCCAGGAAGACCAGCAGCGACAGAAGATGGACGCCGAGGATGAAGTTCCCGGCGACCATGTCTGCAATCCTCTGGATGGGGGCTTTGCTCGCCTGGGCGTCTTCAACCAACCGAATGATCTGCGACAAGGCCGTGTCTTTACCCACCTGGGTGGCTTCAAAGCGAAGGGCCCCCGTGCGGTTCACGGTCCCGCCGATGACCTTGACTCCCGCCGTCTTCTCGACTGGGATGGACTCGCCCGTGATCATGGACTCATCGACAGAGGAGTGACCGTCGAGGACGACACCGTCGACCGGGATCGATTCCCCCGGCCGGATTATCACGATCTCGCCCACCTCGACCTCGTCCGAGGGTATATCGGTCTCAACTCCGCCTCGGATCACTCGGGCAACCTTGGGCTGGAGCTTCATCAGCTTGCGAATCGATTCGCTCGTCCGCCCCCGAGTCAAGGCCTCGAGGTAGCGTCCCAGGATGATGAAGGAAGTAAGAAGCGCCGCCGATTCGAAGAAGGTCGCCTCTTTCCCGCCGAACCCGGCGTTGGGAAAGATGGTGTTTATGGACGCGATGATGAAGGCTGCCCCAATACCGGTGGCGTACAGCAGGTTCATGTCTGTCAGGCCACGTCTGAGCCCGCGCCACGAGTGAACGAAGAACTGGCGACCGGGGCCGAAGACTATGGGGATCGTCAGCGCCATGAGCACCCAGTTCGTCGCGGTCCTTGGCATGAAGCGAGGGATGATCCACAATCCCTGGAAAGTCAAGAACATGATGACGGCCGCAAGCGGCCACGCCATCCACATGTTGCGCCTCTGCCGCTGCAGTTCCGCCGCGCGTATCTCCTGCTCGCGATCGAGCTGCGCCTGACCTTCGAGCTTCTCGGAGGCCACGTACCCCAGAGCGCTGATGGCCTCGATCACCTCGCGCTTCTGCATGACTCCGGCATAGCCGCGCACCCGGGCCGTGCCCGTACCCAGATTGACGGCCACGTCCACCACCCCGGGTACGCTCTTGACCGTGCTCTCAACCTTGGCCACACATGCCGCGCAGCTCATGCCCTCGACGCTGAGCGACAGCTCCCTGTCTTCCACCTCGTATCCCAAGGAACTCACGGTCTCGGCAAACTGAGCGGGGGTTGCCGGGGGGTCGTAGGTGACGGCGACGCGCCCTGTGGTCACGTTCACGCTCACCTCTAATACCCCGGGAACGGCCTCGAGTGCCCGTCGTACCTTGGCCTCACAGGCGGCACACGACATGCCATGTACTGTAATCGCTATGTTCATGAGGTTCTCCGATCGGCTCCTTCAGGAGCTCGGGTATCCCGCAGCCGTAATGGCATGGACCACCTGCTGGCGATTGAAGGCTCCGGGTGCTCCCGTCACGATGACGGTGCCGGATTCCAGATCGACGACGGCGTCGCTGACGCCGGCGACAGACTTGGCCGCCTCCGCAACCGTCTGCGCACGTCCCTCGCAGGCCATCTTTGTAACTCTGATCGTGACTTCGCCGGTTTCGTTCTCGGCGCTCATGGTTGCTCCCTTCCGACTGTCCACGTTGTCTCTTGTCTTTCTCATCTTCCCGGCAATGGTCCCGTCCATACGGATACCCGCCACTCCCCTCAAGAGCCGGTGGAAACCGGTTCACAGCTCGGAACGGCGACCGCCGGCTGGCTCCGCGGCAAACGGGGCATCGGAAGAATCCCCCGTATCCACCGGACCCCGCCCGTCAACAAGGCTCGAGTCATACTTGAGGGCGGTCATGAGCTCGTCGATGATGGCATCACCCATTCCGTTCTTGATCGCGTCCGAAACGCACGTCGAGAGGTGATTCCGAAGGAAGATCTGCTGCACCCTCTGAAGAGTGCCTTGAACAGCAGACAACTGCTTCATCAGGTCCACGCAATACGCGTCCTGGTCAAGCATTCGCCGCACTCCTTCAAGGTGGCCGGCAGCTACCTTCAGCCTGAGCTCTGCATCCTTCTTGTATTCCGGCAGCATTCCGTTCTCCCCGTCACTCGCGTCAACTTCACGACCCCACCCCACCTGGGGTTGGGTGTTAGTAGTCTACCCCACCCCAGGTGGGGTGTCAAGAGTGACGTGCCAAGAATCGACTCATACGATGGGATGGGATGCCGCACCGCCCCCAAGCATTCTATGCCCCAACATTGCATTCAGCTGTCGCACCGCCGTCTCTCCCAGACCACTCACCGGCCAGTTGGTCCGTCTCGACCGGCCACCGAGGGCACGATCCCGCCCAGTTGGACCCCGCTTCGTGCATTAATCATCGGAGGTCCGTGCCGGATGCAAGTTCGTTGGGGGGATCATGAATGGTTACTGTCATGCGGCTTGTCGCAATAGGCACTCAAGAGTTCGTAAAGATCCTATGAATGCCGCGGGGTCACCGTCTTTACACGCTCCTCACACAGCATTGACGTAGCCTTGACGGTCGGCACCCAAGAGGTCGAGGACGATCTCTTTAGTTCCCCGGAGGTGATCCCCCAAGAAATCGAAGGGAGCTTTCGCACTACCGCTGACCAGGGCGGGGAATCGCTGAGCCTTCAGCTGAGCTTGAATCTTTCTCAGTCCGGCCGCCCACGCCGCCGCCTCCCTGCCAGTGGCAGCCGCCCGCTCCAAGCCCTCAATCACCTTTGGATCGCCCCATGTCGCCACGAATCGGGGACAGCTCATGATGCCGACCATGTCGAAGGCGTTGCCGAGCCTCGCGAGCCCCTGGAGGGCGCCCGAGATCGCCGGCAGGTATCGCCTAATGAGAAACTCGCCCGGACTGTCGGAGGGGAACCGGAACACGGTCGGGTTCCTTCTCGAGCCTGATAGCATCGATCAGGCGCTTCACCCGGGATTGGTAGGCCCCCTCGGCTTCGGCGGAGGCAAAAGCTACGCCCGGATTCTTCCAGGCCTAGAGCCGGTGCTCCAACTTCTCGTCGGCGCTCATGTCGTCCCATGGCTTGTCATAGAGTGCAGCCACCATGATCGCTCTGCTTGATCTTTCACGGTGTGAACGGATAGCGATTGATCGGGACCACGGTGCCCAGTTTTCTCGTCTCCCCCTGCTTCTCGGCCAGCCTGGGCTTTAGGATCTCCCCGATCTTGCGCAGCATCTCACCCGCCATGATGAGCTCGGGCAGGAAGTAGGTGCCCTCCTGGTAGCGCTCGCCCACCACCTGCATGGCCTCAGAGGAAAGGTCGAGGATCTTCTTGGGATCCTCCCCCTTTACGAGCATCTCATCGACGATGCGCAGGGCATCGGCTTCCTTCATGCCGGCCATGGCTTCGACTAGTTCGTGCGGCACTTTGGCTCCTCTGCGTTGAGGCCCCCCGGTCAACCCCCGGCGGGTCGTGGAGGGTTGGAAGAATCGTCATGATTGATAATTTGGCAGGACTAAAACACCCCGTATTCTTCCACCGCCTCGCGCATTGCCATGACGTTTTCCGGCCTTGCCTCGTCTGGGATGCCTTGGTTCCCGTCGATCATCAGCGTGCCGGTGTCGCCGAATAGGTCGATCAATTCTTTGACGTCGTCCTTCACCTGCTGAGAAGTCCCGGTGCAGAGAAGCGAAGATGGCACGTCGCCCCAGAAGCACATGACATCTCCGCACGTCTCCTTGAATTTCTCGCGGTCGATGCGGTCGAAATGTGCGGTGGCTCTTTCTGACCGTGCTTGACGCCTTGAATAGGCAAGCCGATCCCGACCCGTACCTCGCGCGCTATCGAGATCTCATCAAAGAGGTCGCGGCTCTTGAGCCGGAAAGCCCGCCGGCTTTTCCGGACTAGTCGCGTCTCGAGCGTCCGTGGCCGGTCCTCACAGCCACTTCGTCATCCCTTCCGGTAGACCCAGCGCCGGTACTGTGCGTGGCGAATGAGAACAACGCCGGCCTCGTCATCGATCTCGTAGATCACTCGGAACTCCATGCGCCAAGCGGAATAAAGGCCTTCCGGCTGCCCCGAGGCACCTTGCCCGCTCGCTTCGGATTGGGGCAATTGAGTCGAAGATGGTGGCAAGGACGGCTGACCGGATCTTATCTGAGAGTCCGTTGAGATGCCGGAGACCTTCGAGGGTGATCTCAACCTCGTGGGCCACTCAAAACCCGTTCCTAGCGCCCGTCCGCCTCAGCCTGTAAGAGATCGAGGGCCAACTCGGGTCAGCGCGCCCCGTCTTGGTTGATAAAGACGAGGCCCAGGTCGCCGTCCACCCTGACTTTATCGCCGGTCTTGATCTTCCTAGTGGCCGCTTGAGTGCCGGTGACGGCGGGGAGACGGTACTCGCGTGCCACAATGACGGCGTGGGACAGCGCGCCCCCGCCATCTGTCACTACGCCTCCAGCGATCTCGAACGCGGGGGTCCACTGAGCGCTCGTCCCCGGAGCAACCAGTATCTCCCCCGGCTGCAGGTCACCGAGCTCGTGCTCGGTCATGACCACGCGGGCTATGCCTTCAGCCACCCCCGGCACGGAAGCCGAGCCGTAGAGATCGGCCTTCATATCTTCCCTGACTCTCGGCACCGAAGCAGCTGCGCTAATCACGGGGTCTCTTCTCGCGACCTCTGCCATGACCGCCGGATTCCCCAGTAACATCTCCGGGGTAGTGCTGAGGTAGCCTTCCCATTCCTGTTTCCGGACATCGACGTAGCTCTGCAGTCTTACCCGGCCCATGGGGATGAGCGCCTTGGAGATCTCCCCAGGGATAAGGAAGTAGACGTCTTCCGCATCGTCGATAGCTCCGGCCTCAGCGAAACGACGGCCTATCTCTCTGGTTATCCACCGGCCCATGGCCGAAGTGTAGAGGTCACAGTAATATGTGTGGTCCTCGCTGAAGTAACTCGCGTTTTGTGCAGCTTTCATAAGTACTGCAAACCAGTCCCGTTGCTCTGGAGGCACCTTGGCGAGCAGTTCCCTCTCCGCCTCTTCGCGCTCTCGGACAGCCTGGTTCTGTTTCTCTTCCAGGCTCGAGGTCGCCCCGGAGATGACCGCCAGGCGGACGAGAGGGATACCGAGGCTGGGCTTTTCCAGCCAAGTCGGAGTGGCCCATTCGAGCATGCGTTCGCAGCGCCAGCCGTAGACTTCGAGGAAGTTGTCGTATGCCGCCAGCCAGCTCTTTCCCGCACTGGTCTGCCTGAGCGTGGCCATGACGGCCTCTGCATCTTCCGGGTTGGTGAAGACCTGTGCCAGTTCGAGCTCGAGGGCGAGCCTGCCCAGATCCCAGATCTCGCGGTTGAAGCCGAGAGCCGAGCTATCAAAGCCGCTCATCACCTTGGAGAAAAGGGGACTCGAATGGTCGAGTGCGAGCAATTCCCTGGCCATATTCTCAAACAGGCCGAAGAGGTAGTAAATGGGGATGAAGTTCCCCATGTGCACATCCCACTGCTTCGTGTGCACCGACAGATACTCTTCCCACAGGTCCGACAGGTCGATGTTCGAGATCGCCGAGATTCCACCATAGAACTCCAGGCCATACTTGGCCCGCAGAACCTCGTAGGTCTTCTTCAGCTGTTGCTTCTCCTTGTCCCATAGGCCCTTGAAATCCTCGATGTATGGTCGGATCTTCTCCCGGAACACAGGCGCCCGCTCTCTGGCCTCTTGCCCAGAGGTCAGCATCACTCCCACATAGACATAGCCGTCCTTGATCCTCACGTCCCAACCCCTGCTGTTGGGCACATTGAGGCGCTCATAGCAGCGCTGTATTCGTGTGTAGAGGGCCCAACCGTACATCAGGTACAACGGTTTCCATGGCGGGGTGCCGTGGGTCACATCGCAAAACCAGACCTTGTCCCCGGTCAGATCAAACTCGTTGAATTCGAACTGGGTGACTCCGTATGGGGCGGTCATCTCTCCCTCTGGACTGTATCAAGCAATGCCTGCCGTGAGGGAACCGGGGTGGACAACGAGGCTCCTCTTAGGGCAAAGTCTCAAGCGACGGTACGCCAAATGAATTTACCATATCAATCAGGCTACGGGGCAGGCAATTCCGTCCTCGAATGCGGGACTGCGCTGACTCGCTACTACTCTTGCGGCCGAACGGCAGACGCGAATCGTGGCGGCACAGGCGGACCTACCGCTACAAGTTCATCGATAAAGCTGGAGTACTCGGCGCTGTCCTGCTCCTTCTCCCGCAGGCCATATCTGTCCATGAGACCGAGGGTTGCCTGCAGGTTGACCCAGTAGTAGTCGGCCACAGAATACTTCCTATCCCAGGACAGGCGCATGGCGGTGTCTTCGAGCACCCCCATGAGCGCGTAGGCAATCATCTCTGCGTCGTGAGTCGAAGGTCGGCCCGAACGCCGCATGAGTTCGGTCAAATCGCTCACATTCGGCCGCAAGAGACGCTCGTAGGTCCGCCGCAGGGCAATCTCGGATTCGTTCTTGTGGCTCATCGCTTCAGCCTTGATGAAGGTGAGCATGTCAGGAAACATCGAATAGAGCCCGAGAAAGCCGTGAGCTCGGAGCAGTCTGCGCTTGAAGAAATCCTCTTCCCCGGCAAGTGCGGGCTCGATATGTTCCACCATTACTTCAGCGAACATGTAGACAGTATCCAAAAAGAGCTGCCTCTTGGTAGGAAAGTAGCGATAGAAGATCAGAGGAGGCAGGCCCAGCTCGTGGATGATGTCGATCACTCTGGTGGTACGAAAGCCATGCTTCACAAAGTGGCGGAGAGCCGTTTCCAGTATCGCGCTTTGGGTTTCCGCTCTCTGCTCGGCCACGAGATCGACGTCCTCAGACGGCAGACTTTGCAGATATTCGTCGATCCGTACGCGAATCTCGTCGAGCGACAGACCTTCAGATTTCAGCCGGACAACCTCGGCCAAGGTGCGGACATGCCGCTCGCCATAGATCCCCCGCCCACCCTTCTGCGCCCGTGGCAGTATCCCCTGCCGCGTGTAGAAGTAGATCGTGGTGCGCTTTAGGCCTGAAACGCGCTCGAGCTCGCCGATAGTTAGCTTGCGACTCATGATTATTCCTTCTCATATCAAATTGAGGGGGCGTTCGTCAACGCGCTTCCATCCGGCGTTGACGGCCCCATCTGCGTTGTGTATTTTTGATTACATCATTTTATAGCGCTGGCTCGCCGGCCTGCTCGGAAGGGAAGAGGACGCCAATCCGGCGCGGAATGGGAGGCTTCGTCGATCGGAAGAAGAGAGGGGATATCGTTCGGTTGCCGGCTTCGAAGATCACCTGCAATGGACATGAGTGATTGAGAGCGCTGTCACAGACAGAAACAAGGAGGGGGTAAAGAAATGACAGAGGACAACCAGAGGCTGGGCGAGACCGAGAGCGATCAAAAAGTCCCTAAGGGCAAGCCAATCAGCCGCCGGGAGTTCCTGAAGATCGCCGGGCTCGCCGGCGCAACTGTCGGAGTGGGAGCCGGCCTGGGTGGTCTAGTCAGCGCATGTGGCGGAGGGGCCACCACCACTACGGCAGGACCGACAACGACCGGCGCAGCGGCAACCACCACTACTGAGGCGGCCAGCACGACCACGGTCAGCACCGCCGTCGAGAGTGGCCGTGAGGTGAAGATCGGGGTGATCGCTCCGGTAACAGGCATCTATGCCGTGTTCGGCATCGGCGACAAATGGGGCCTGTCGCTCGTAGACAAGAACCTCGGAGATCCCTGGGTTCTCGGGGATGGTAAGAATCATAAGGTGAGCTGGCTGCTCAGAGACACGCAGTCAGACACCAACCGAGCGGCGCAGGTTACGTCCGACCTCATTCTCAACGACAAAGTCGACCTGCTGACCGTCGGTGGGGGTCCCGATACCGCCCTACCCGCCGCCGACACCGCCGAGACGCTGGGTTGCCCGCTTCTCGGCGTCAACTGCCCATGGCAGGCCTGGGTCTTCGGCCGAAGCAAAACCTTGGATACTGCCGAGAAGTGGGTCTACGCCAGCCTCTTTGGGGTGGAGGAGGCCACGGCAGGCGTAGTCCAGATTTTCGACAAGATCTCGAGCAACAAGAATGTGGCCATATATCTGGGCAACACCGCCGATAGCCAGGCCTGGCTGGCTCCGCAGTTCGGGATTGAAGACACCCTCAAAGCGGCAGGATATACCATTGCTCCCTACAGCCTGTTCAACCAGGGGACCGAGGACTACACAGCCCTCATTTCCGGCTTCAAGAAGGCCGGTGCCGAACTACAATTCGGCTCCAACCCGGGGAAAGACTTCTCCGTCTACTGGCAGCAGGCTCTGCAGCAGAGTTTCCATCCGAAGGCCTTGATCGAGGTGATCGGACTTTCTTCATATGAGGATCAAGTGGCCCTCGGCAAGGCCGCTTATGGGCTGATCATGGGCTTCACCTGGCACAAGAGCTGGCCGTTCACCGACCCCATCACCGGCATGAACTGCCAGGAACTGGCCGACGACTACGAGACCTACACCAACGCAATGTGGAACTTCAATATAACGGGCTACGCCCGCATGGGCTGGGCCTATGACGTGCTCAAGCGCACCAAGAACGTCGACGACAAGGAATCGATCTTGGACGCGATCAAGACCACCAATACGGTGCTGGTAAACGGCAAGATTGACATGACGGCTCCGGTCGACCCCGCGGGCCTGCACATCACCCCCAACATATACAAGCAGCCTTGGGGGTTCGGTCAGCTGCAGGCGCCGCAGCCGGGCGACAAATGGAAGATCGAAATCCCGCTGATTGCTCAGATAGGGGCGCCTGAGGTCAAGATTGACCGCGATCCGGTTCCTCTGACCTACTCTTAATAGACCGTTGGAGGACGGGGGCGCTCCCGCCCGGACGGGCGGGAGCGCCCCCCTCATACCGCAGTCAAGCGCCTCAAGCCGGCCGCCCATCGCCGAAAGCCCGCAACATTGAAGGAGAATCCCTGTGAGCGTGCTTTTTCCCGCACGAAGTATAGCCATCGAGCTGCTGCTCTGCACCGATCAGTCCCGGATCAGGGAATTCAATCTCTGGTATGACAAAGTCCATGTGCAGGAGTTGAGGGGCAGCCCCGGGGTCGTGGACGTCTACCGATATCTGGATGTACAGCCGGATTTCGGTGACTTAGGCGCGAGGATCATGGCTCCTTCCGGGAGCCCGGCTAGGTACCTGACGATCTACCGGATCAACGCTGTCGATCCCTGGGCTGTGATGGAGCAGGTCAGGGAGGATGAGGCTCGCCGGGCAGCTGAGGGCAAACTACTCGACTGCATGCAAAGCGTGGAGACCAGCGTGTGGGACTTCATCGCCTGCAGGCACTCCATCCTGCCGCCGGTCAGATCAGACTACCGTCTACCGGACGGCATGCCCGAGGCCATTCTGCTGCTGTTCGGAGGCGCGGATCCGGAGCATCTTGTGGAGCATGATGATTGGTGGCTCTATACTCATGCCCACGACCTCCTGGAGACCCCGGGGATGAGGCAGTGCCAGCGCTACAGGACGCTCAATCCGCAGCCGGTGGACGACGAGGCGAACGTTCTCAACATCTACGAGTTCGAAGTTGACGACCCAGCCGCCGCCGTGCAGCATATCCTTGAGGATGATCTCAACGTTCGCCGGCCTCAGGGGCGTTTCAGCCCGTTCAGCAAAGCGGTGAAATCGGGGGCGAGCGGCGTCTACCGGCACTGGGATCCGATGTAGCCACGCGAGTGCCGGCGGTCCGAGGCGGAGCTTCTCTGCAGGCGTCCCAAGCGGATACCGGTGACATGGTAGCCTGCAAGTATGTCGTTGAATGAACGGAAACTGCTGCTCGTTGCCATCACGTTGACCGGCTTTCTGGGCGCGTTCGTTGTCTCGTCAACCAACATCGCGCTGCCCATGATCCAGAAAGACTTCCAGCTTTCCGCGATTGCCCTCAGCTGGATCCCGCTGGCCTATGTTCTCACCACTGCGGCCATGCTCATGCCGTCGGGCAGGGTCGCGGATCTATTTGGACACAAGCGGGTCTATCTGTGGAGCTCGCGCGTATTCGCACTGCTCCTCCTCGTAACCGCACTCGTGCCCTCCGCGGGGATATTGGTCGCCCTAAGAGCTGCGCAGGGCATCCCAGCTGCACTCTCAATCACCAGTTCAACCGCTCTCATTGCTTTCGTCTTCCCAAAAGAAGAGCGGGGGAAAGCCTTTGGACTCTTCGCCGCCGGCCCCTACATTGGTCTGACTCTTGGGCCCGTTGTGGGCGGCCTCGTGCTCCACGCAACCGGCTGGAAGATTCTGTTCCTGGTTGCGGGCGGACTTGGCGTCATCAACTGCCTAATACCAGTCTGGCGCAATCGCGGGTTGGACTGGCGAGAAGCAACGCGCGGCAGGTTCGACTGGCTCGGAGCGGCGGTCTATGCCCTGGCGTTGCCGGCGCTCCTGCTGGGGTTGACCCTGATTCCGGGATGGCTCGGCATCTCTCTGGTAGTAGCAGGCCTGCTGGGAGTGGCCCTCTTCGTCCGCAGCGAGAGTCGAGTGTCAGATCCGCTCTTCGACGTGGCCCTGTTTCGCCGGAATCGGCTGTTCGCCTTCTCCAATCTCGCCGCCTTCGTCAACTACGCGGCCACCCTTGCCACGACATTCCTGTTGAGCCTGTACCTGCAGTTTACTCGTGGGCTCGATGCCCGCACGGCGGGCCTTATCTTGTTCGCCGGAGCTTTCTTCCAGGCCGTATTCTCGCCCGTTGCGGGTCGCCTTGTCGACAGGGTTCGGGCTCATTCGGTCGCGTCGGCGGGGATGGCCTTGTGCGTGGCCGCGCTGGTCGCTTTCGTCTTCCTGGGACAAACCACTTCTTACGTGTACATCGTGGTTGTGCTTTCGGCACTTGGGCTGGGCTTCGCGCTCTTCGCCTCGCCGATCACTTACGTCGTGATGGGAAGCGTCGACGGCCGGCACGTCGGTCTTGCCTCCTCTACGCTCGCCAGTTTCCGATGGGCCGGGCAGAACTTCAGCCTAGGCATCGCCGGACTCATGCTCGCGTTAGTCGTCGGCAGCCGGACGCTGGAGCCCGCACTGTATCCACGAGTGCTTTCCAGCGTCCGGATCAGCTTCGCGATCTTCGCGGGTCTCTGCCTGGCCGGCGAGGTCGTACTCGTGCTCGGCTCTCACTCCGTCCAGCGGCCGGCCATCACATCCCAGTGACGGTAGAGGCCACTGGCATGCTGCCTGCACGGCCGATTGAACGGGCTGAAGCGCCCTTGCGGCTTACGCACTTTCTCATCGTCATCAAGGATCGTCATCAGTGCCGCGACCGGATCCCCGGTGTCAAACTCGTAGATGTTCAGAAACAGCGCTTCATCCTCGGCCCGGGCCGGATTCAAGTTACGGTAGCGTTCACACTGGGTCATGCCCGGAGTCTCGAGCAGGTCGTGTGAGTGCGCATAGAGCCACCAGTCATTGTGCTCGGCCTCCCGGGTCGGATCGGCCCCGCTGAATACGAGCAACACCACCTCGGGCATGCCATCGGGCAGCCGTGTCGGGTTGACAGGCTGAGAAGCGATGCTGTGCCGCATGGATACGAAATCCCAAACCGTGTACTCGCCTACCGCTAGGTATTCAGGGAGCTTGCCGGCCGCCCGCCGCGCCTCGGCGTCGCTAGATCGGAAGAGCATCGT
>JAMDEO010000023.1:0-14339 GCA_023483915.1 Actinomycetota bacterium | reverse complement strand
TTCGCGCTGCATCACCCCCCAAGGGTCGCTTCCGTCAATACGGTACAGGTTCAGGTACCGGGTGGAGCTTCCTGGAGACGGCGCGAAACGAGCCCCTGCCAGTCCACCAAGGACTGGTTCGACATCCAGGTAGCGATAGACGTCGACAATGCCTGGGGTAGCTTTCAGTTGGGGCAAGTACGCCTGATCGTACCAGCGATTGAACAACCGAATCTTGGAGGGATCCGTGCAGTTCACCACCTCGATGGCGATGCTCTTGGCAGGGAACAACTCGCTCATTCCGACCCTTTCATCCGAGTACGGCCGGGCTGACATCGCAGACCGAACAAGCTTGCTCTTAAGACCTTACTCTGCGGTGTTAGTCGACGACCAAACCGTATCAACTAGATAACAGCATAAGGAGGCTATCCATGCCTGTCAACCGCATCGGCTGACTGCTCGATGCGCTCAAGAACGTCTGACAGAGAGCCTTTGAAGGGGCCGGGTGTCTCCATCTTGATCGATGTCAATGCCGCCGCGAATTGAAGGGAAGGGCCGGGTGCATGATCCATCCGGCATATCAGATACGACGCAAACACAGTATCGCCCCGGCCGGTCCGGCCGACGTCGTTGCGGTTCGTAAAGCGCTCGAAGAATGTCTTACCCTTGGCGCGCACCAACGCTCCTTCGCGGCTTGTGACCATTACCTCTCTGGAACCCGTTCTCTCGATGTGCTTGGCCGTCTCTTCCAGGTCGCTGGTGCCGACAAGCAGCCGCGCTTCGACGATGTCCAGCTTCACCTTCTCGGCCATCTCGAAGACGAGGACTTTGTGGGGATAGTCTTCGTAGACGACACTACCTGTGGTTGGGTCCGCATTACGAACCAAGGCCTGCATGTCAACGGAGAAGGGAAAGCCCCGATCGCGGAGGCCGACCATGAACTCGAGCGGGAATTCGATACGGTTTATCCCCGCGAGGTGGTAAAGGCGAGAGTCAACATCCGGCATGTCTGCGAGGGAGAACGGGCCGGCCGTGGCCTCCAACTCGTGCCGGCGATCGTCGGGGTTTTCGCTCAAATAGAAGATGCGACCCCGGGTCGTCTGCGGGGCAGGGGATACGAAGACATCAATGCCCGCGTCCCTCAACGGGCGAAGCACCTCGACATCGAGCTCCGCCATCTTGGTGACTACCGCCACTCGCTTCTTCGACCACGTGGTGGCGAGAGCGCAATGGAAGACGGGCCCCCCGGGGATGGGCTCAACGGTTCCGTCATATTTGTGTAGCTGGTTCAGCCCGACGTGGCCCACCAGCATGAGATCGTAATGGTCCTTCACTGACACCGTCCGCAAATATGCGCCGAGGCGGAGGGTAGCCGCAGCTGCCCTCCGCCTCGGCCCTTACCCGGCTGATCGGTCAAGCCGATCAAACCAGTGGATCGTCCGATCTAGGAGTACTGGATCGGCACCGGATCGATAGTCGTGATGCCGGACGGCGCGTCGATGGCCGCAACAAGCGGCACGTCGAACAGCCATTTCCCGCTCGTGGCCTTGACCACTTGGCCGAGACAGAGCACCTGCTTGTGAACATTCGGTGTCACATGCAGGGTCGCCGGATTGGCCGGCGTAGTGAGGTCAATTGGACCGTTGGTCAGCGTGGTCTTCGTTGCCTTGATGGCATCGACGATCGAGTTCTTGTCGTCGAGGTTCGTACTCCTTCTGAGCACATCGACGGTCCACTGGATACGGGAGTACGGCGTAATCATGTTGCTCCACTTAGTGTTCTGCGACGCCTCGTAATCAGCGGCCAACTCGGCGTTGGTCATTCCCGTTATGATGTCGTCCTTGAACGGCCAGTCCGCGTGCCAGGTGAATCCAACGGTGAGACCGACGGCGATGTCGCCGAGGGCCTTCAGGTCCTCATAGTTGGAGACAGATACTATCTCGACGGCCATCTTGGGATGATAGCTCTGCTGCAAAGCCTGCTTCCAGTAGTTCGGGAAGTCCGTCCCGGGGTTGGACCCGATGTGGATCTCGCATCCGGCCTGCTTGTAGGCGCTGATCAAGGACGTGTAGTCTTCGGTTCCCGGGTTGTACGGACCGGGGTAGACCACAGTGTATCCGCCTTGCTTGAACACGTCGGGGAATCCGGTGCCAGGCGTCAGCCAGGCCTGGCCGTCGGCAGTGTTTGATTCGAGCAGCCCCGCCACTTTGTTGGTTGAGATCTTGTCAGCCACTTGGAGCGAGGCCTGAACGCACTGGTCGACCCCCAGGAATTGACCCCAAACCCACTTGTACACGGTGTCGATCTGGCCACCACGACCAAAGATGAAGGCCTCCCAGATATTGTTCACCATCAGCAACGGCAGGCCGATCGACTCGGCCATATCGGCGGACGGGTTCACCGTGTCCGGGCCGCCCGCAACGCAGGCGATGTCCACCTTCTCATTGAGGAACAGGTCGGACGTGACCTGCGACGCCCTGTTGGAGTCCGACTGCGTGTCTGTCAGCAGCCACGTCACTTTGTGCATCTTGCCGTCGCCGAGCAGAAACGAATCACCAAGGTACTTGTTGACAAGGTTAAGGGCCCACTTGTCGCTGACGCCGAACAGCGCCAAGTAGCCGGTGACCGGGATGATGACACCGACTTTGACCTCGCGTCCCGTCTCCGCCGCGCTGCTGACGGTGGTCGACTCCCCGGAGGTTGTCGCTGTGGTAGAAACCGCGCTGCTCGCGGTCGTGGCCGGCTGCGACGCCGACGTAGTGGTGCTGGAACCGCCGCAACCGGCGAGGAGACCGCCAAGGCCTCCACCAACCCCAACAACTGCACCCGCCAGTCCAGCGATACGCAGGAAATCACGCCGGCTGTAAGCCTTGACTTCGTTCTCCCGCTCGGGAGCGCCGGAATCAGTACTCTGATCTCTGTCTGTCTTCATGCGAAGCCCCCCAATCAGCTAACTTGAACATGCGATTCTGGAATCCACCCTGTCCTCCTCCCGACCGGCTCCCCCTCCTTCCTGCTTGCAGTGCCAGGCTACTAGTGTGACATCTCTGAGCCACCGAGTCCATAGACTCTAAATGTTGAAGTAGCATGTGTACTAAATCGCGAGACCGAGCGCTGTGGGCACCTCGGCCGCCTTCATCGGTTCGCGCTGAAGCAGGCGGGTCACCTGCACCAAGCGCTCCACGAGCTCGCCGTTGCTACTCGCGATCCTCCCTCTCTCGATCATGCGGGTATCTTCAAAGCCCGTGCGGGCGTTGCCTCCCATCGCCAATCCGATTGTCGTCATCGGGGTATGGTGCTGCGCCACTGCGATCACTTGCCAAGCGGCATCCGGCGGCAGTTCTTTGACCAGGGTCGCGAGTATGCCCGCGTCCGCAGGCATGCCCCCGAGCTTCCCGAAAACGAGGGAGACCAGAAGAGGCGGCTCGAGTAAGCCCTCCGACAGCAGTTGAAGCGCGAAGTAGAGGTGACCCACGTCGAACAACTCCAACTCAGGCTTGATGCCTAGTTCGAGCATGCGGGCGGCCTGCTTGCGCACCAGCATCGGCGGATTGATCATCTGGCTGTCGCCGAAGGTCATGCTGCAGATATCCAAGCTCATAATGGGGGTCAGAATCTCCACGAGCTTCATCCGCTCCTCAAAAGGCACAGTGTCGGAAACGCCCGTGGAGAGATTGATGATGACCTCGGGGCATTCCTCGCGCACCGCGTCCACGGTGCGTCGTGCGATACCAAGATCGGCAGTCGACCGGCCCTGTCCATCGCGAAGGTGGACATGCACTACAGCCGCGCCGGCTTCATAGCTTTCGCGAGCGCTCCGCGCTATTTCCTCCGGGGTAATCGGCAGATTGGGAATCTCGGCTTTCGTGCCGAACCCCCCGGTCAACGCCGCCGTAACGATCACTTTCCTCACACCAAGAGGTTGCTGAAGAACGAAGTCTCGGCCACCAGAGCCGGGTGCCCTCTGGGCGGGCCGACGCAATAGTTCGTCCGCCTGGAGGGCACCCGGTCTGCAAGTAGCGCTGCTATTCGCGCTTCGGGTGCCCTCTGGGCGGTCCTGCTCTCGCGCTCGGCCATCACGCTCTGCCGGCGAAACGTCATTCTTCAGCATCCTGCTGCCCCCATTACTTGAACTCGGCACGGAACTTGGCTTCTTCACCCTCGAGCATTCGATAGCAGTGCTCTTCGGCCGGGAACGTGCCTGATTTCACATCCGCTACGTACTCCTGCAGGGCAGCCGTCACGACGCCCGCCACGTCCGCGTACCTCTTCACGAACTTGGGGACGAAGGTCTGAAACTGACCGACTACATCCGAGACGATGAGGAGTTGGCCGTCACAGCCTATTCCGGCACCAATGGACAAGACCGGGATTGACAGCAGGCCGGCAATGTAGCTGCCGACCTCCGGGGGAACGGCTTCCAGGAGGATCATCTGCGCCCCCGCCCCTTGGACGGCAAGCGCATCCCTCACCACCGCCCCGGCGGATTCGGCGGTGCGGCCCTGGGCCTTGTGGCCGCCCAGTTGCCCGCTGCTCTGCGGGGTCAGGCCTATGTGACCCATCACAACAATCCCCGCATCCACGATGGCCTTGATCCGCGAGACCACTCGCGCACCACCTTCCAGCTTGATGGCATCCATGCCGGCTTCCTTCAGGAAGCGGCCCGCATTCTCAACCGCCGCTTGGCTTGAAACCTGGTATGACAGGAAGGGCATATCACCGACAACGAAGGTATTCGGAGCGCCCCGGCGGACCGCCTCAGAGTGGCAGATGCACTGATCCATTGTCACCGGCACCGTTCCGGCATAGCCGTAGACGCACATGCCCAGGCTATCCCCAACCAAGAGCATGTCGAGTCCGGCCTGCTCCGCGAACCGGGCCGTCGGATAGTCGTACGCGGTCAAGAACGTGATCTTCTCGCCCCGCGCCTTCATCTCGACCAAATCGTGGATCATTTTCTTCTGCGGCACTTCTTCCTCCCGGTCTGTTACCGTCCCACTCGCCTCAGATGCTTTGTCCTGCGACAAACCCTGCTGCGATTGCATCAATGATCAAGCCAGGTTCCTTGCTGTCGCCAATAGCATGGAGCTCAGGCACCTGACCTTGCAGTTGCTCATACAGACTAGGATTCGGAAGCAACGGCAGAGTCACAAGGATGGAATCGGCCTCGAGCGTCCTTTCGCTGCCATCTCGATCGGTGATGACCAAGCCTCGATCGGTGACTTCCTGGTACTTCACGCCTGTAAGGATGGTCGCGCCCTTTCTTAGGAGCCAAGGATGCAGCAGCTCCCACTGGAGCAGGGGGATGCCCGTGCCAGCCTCTTCTCCCGGTTCCGTGATCGTGACGGTCCGTCCGCGCTTGAGCAGGAACTCCGCGGTTTCGCATCCCTGGATGGCGCCCCCAACGATCACGACCTTTTTGCCGACCGGCAGCCAGAGCTTGGTCAGCCGCTCCACCATCTTTGCGCCCGACAGCACCAGCGCCCGCTTTGCGTGCCTTTGCAGCTCAGCGCTGGTGATCACTTTCCGGCTGTCCACACCTGGAATGTCAAGCGCGGCAGCCGTGCCGCCTACCGCCAACACCACCGTCTCGGGCATGGCCTTGGAGTTCACCGACGGGGAGTAGGCCTCTCCGAGTTTTACCGTGACGCCCAGCCCGCGCATCTGTCCTTTGTAGTAGTCGATGAGCCCCGGAAGATCGAAAATGTCGGTGCCCTTCACCATTGCGGCCACGTTCAACAGGCCGCCGAGGAAGGACTCCCGCTCGTAGAGGGTGACGTCGTGTCCGCGCAGGGCCATGACGCGCGCCGCCTCCATCCCAGCGGGACCTCCGCCGACCACCACCACCTTCTTCGGCCGGACGGCCTGGGTGAACCTTTCGTTCTCGGCGCCGCGCCCCAGGGACGCGTTGACCATGCAGCGGACCCCGCCCGTAAGTGACATGACCGCCAGCGTCTCGCAGGTAATGCACGACGTGCACGGCCTTACCTCGTCTTCCCTTCCCTCTTCTGCCTTGCGCGGATATTCCGGATCGGCAAGCAACCGGCGGCCGATGGCGATGGCATCGCACTTACCTTCGGCGATGAACTTCTCGCCAAGCGCGGCGTCCAGCTTGCCTACCGCAATCACCGGCACAGAGACCGCCCCCTTGACCGCCGCCGCCACGTGTACATTCATCCCCTGCTTGGGATCGATGGTGGATAGCTCTTCGATGAGGTGCTCGGGCGGCGCGGGATACGAAAGTTGCTCGGCGATGGCGATGCGGCCATATGGCCCATAGCCATCGGCCGCAACGTTGAAGTAGTCGATGCTCGACGCTTCCATCCATCTTGCGAATTGCCGGCACTCTTCGGAAGTTGTACCTTCCGGCACACCATACTCGGCCCCGTTCAGCTTGATGCCGAGTACGAAATCCTTACCAACCCGCGCGCGGCATGCTTTGATGACCTCAAGTGCGAAGCGGCAGCGATTCTCCAGGCTGCCCGCCCCGTACTCGTCCGTGCGCCGGTTCCAGACCCTCGAGAGGAAAGAGTTGATGAGGTAGTAGTGGTCTCCGTGCAATTCCACTCCATCGAACCCCGCCTTCTTGGCCCGTTCAGCCGCGTCGGCGAACTGAACCACGATCTTCTTGATCTCGTCGACGGTCAACTCGCGCAAAGGCCAGGACGTGAGCCCGTGGAACAGCATCCGCTTGGTCTCCAGGTCCAGGTCCGAGGGAGCGCTCGCCACGAAGCGCTCGTTTCCCGGCCGCGGGGGAAACTGCGCGTTGGCCCCACAATGGACGAGCTGGAGGAATATCGGACAGTCATGCTGGTGCACTGCGTCGGACAGGGCCCGCAGGCCGGGGATCATCGCGTCACTCGCAGCAGAGGGCGAGCGGGGAACCGTCCCGTCCGGGTCGGCGATGCCGGTCATGTCCGTAATGATGGCGCCGACGCCACCTCGAGCCAACGTGGCATAGTAGTCGAGGTGGTCGCGGCCGATGCGGCCGTCAAGTTCTGCCCACTTCATGTCCTGGGGCGTCTTGAGGATGCGGTTCTTGAGCCTCACGTCCTTGATCTGCCAGGACTCGAAGACTCGACTGTATCTGGTCATAGACTTCTCCCACTTACGGGCCGCCATGCCATGCGGCCACCAATCAGAGCAGGGTCACCCCCTGATCCATCATGTACATCGACCCCGTGCACGAGCGACTCTGGTCGCTCGCCAGGAACACCATCAACTCGGCCACCTCTTCGGGTTCGAGGTAGTACTTGAACAGGGCACCTTCGAGAATCGAGGACTTGGCTTCCTCCGGCCGTTCAGGGTTCATCTGGCTCTCGATGAGCCGGATCATGGGCGTGTCGACTAGGCCGGGATTCACGCTATTGACGCGGATGCCCGCCGGCCCCAGCTCCACTGCCGCGCCCTTTACCAACCCGGTCAGGGCGCTCTTGCTCGCCTGGTAAGCCAGCATGTATGGAAGAGCCTTTACGGCAAGAGCGCTCGAGGTGACGATAATGCTGCCGCCCCCACGCCGCTTCAGATAAGGCACGGCGTGTTTGATGGTGAGAAAGACGCCGTTGACGTTGACATTCAGCACTTGGGCGAAGACTTCAGCCGGGTAAGCCTCTATCGCGGTGGCCACGCCGAACGCGCCGGCGTTGGCAACGACGATATCGATGCCGCCGTATCTATCAGCGGCCGCCGTCATCGCTGCCGCCACCTGCGCGCCGTCGGTGATGTCACACCGGAAACCGTGGATCTTATCCTTGTCGTGCGTCTCAAGTCGGGCAAGAGCCTCTTCGTTTCGGCCCAAAGCGAAGACCTGGGCACCTTCGTCCGCGAACAGCTTGGCCGTGGCCGCTCCAATCCCGGACGTCGCTCCCGAGATGACCGCCACTTTGTTATCCAGCCGCGCCATGTTGCCCCCTCCAATCTCCATATCCGCTCAACTCGTAGCGTTGTTCAACTCCTGGCAGCGCCGCCGTTGACGGAGCCCGGTACCGGCAAGGGAGTTTCGAGGAGTTCATCCACCCAGCGCTCGTACTCGGCGCGCTTGGACCTCACATCGACCTCGCCGCCGTAGACAGCCTCTATCCCGAGCCATACAAAAAGGACCGTGAGGAGCACATCGCGCTTCGTGAGGCGCTCGTCCCACGATTGCCGACCTACGGTGGCCTCGATCACCCCCATCAAAGCGGTGGCTACGAGCCAGTCTGAGGGGAAGGGCGATGCCCCCGGCTTCTCGCGCCCAATTTGCACCAGATCTGGGATGACCGTAGACACCAGCTTGTCATAGCCCTTGTAGTAGGCCTCTGCCGTCTGGCTGTCCTCGTGCACCGCTTCGGCTGCGGCCAGTGACATGGGGGCCGGGCTGATCTCCCGCAGCCAGAGGTTTCCAAACGCCCGTAGTGCGGCGTGCTTCACCGTGTCCGGTTCGTTGGCGATCTTAGGCTCGATGAGCTCCATCGCGAGGTCGGAGAACACTTCCAAGCATTCTAGGAAGAGGTCCCTCTTGGTTTGGAAATGACTGTAGAAGACCTGGGGAGTCGTCTCGGCTTCGCGGATGATGTCTGCCACCCGCGTCCTTGTATAGCCTTTGGCGGCGAAGGCCCGGGCTGCGATCTGCATCAAGGAGCGACGTACGGCTTCCGACCGGTCGCTCAGATCTACCTCTTCCACCTCGACCCCGTTGATGACCGGCTCGAGCACCTTCTTGATGCCGCTCAGCCTCAGTCCTTCTTCCTGCAGCCGGCGGATCTCGCTGATGAGATGGAGGTGAGCCTCGGTATACAGTGCGCGATTGGTGGTCGTCCGCGTTGCCGGCGGAAGCAGACCCTCCCGCAGGTAGAAATGTATGGCGCTGCGCCGCGCTCCTGAGGCCTTCTCCAGCTCAGAGATGGTCATCAAAGTCATTGGGTTCCCTTCTGTGCCGACCTCTGTAAAACGTCTCTAAACGCGGAGAGTACCGCTTCGCCGAACTCGGTGGTATCGATATTGACGTCAATCTCCCGTATCTCGACCTCGGGCTTCACCTCTCGCTTCAGAATGCCGCTGAAGGCCTGAAGCGCCTCGGGCTCGAAATACTCGCTGTCCTCGGTCTCGACATTCAGCCATCCGCGCAAGGGGACCAGGAATACTGTTGGGCCTTGCGCCTTGTTGAGCTTCTTGGCGTAGACGTGCGCCATGCTTTCCAACTCCTGCTGGGATAACCACAGCAGAATGCGAAGCGAATCCATGAAGTAGTACTTCCGGACCTTCATCTCTTCGAGCAGTTCGGGCGAGGTGTCCCGCGGGCGGGATATGACGTTGACGAGAGAGGGGGCAATAACCTGCGGGATGCCCTTCTCCCCCGCCACCTCCATCCGCCTGGGCCAGGAGATACGCGATCCGTGAAACCTTTCGTTGGTGATACTCGAGGGCACGAGATCGATGACCACCTTGAAGTAGTCCTCCTCGATCAACTTCTCCATCACTACTTCCGGCAGGCCTGTCCCGTGGAAACGAACGATTTCGTAATCGCCGCCCAGGGCCTCCGCCAGGAACTGAGCGGGTGTCTCCACCCAGCCGTTCGTGGACATAGCAACCATGGGCTTCTCCTCGGCCGGCGGTCGGACCAACTCTTGTCCCTCGGCCATCCCGCAGATGGCGCCGGCCGCCCGGGCCAGTTCGCCCATGAGAAGACGGTTCAGCGCCCCGACCTCGACGAGACTGTGCATCACCGTGACGCCCGACGGCCCGAAGAAGCGATTGGCCTGCGGCATCGCGGCCGCGGTGGTGACCAGCAGCTTCGGAACGCGATAAGGCATCTCTCTGTAGATGCTGGAGGTCCATACGGCACTGCTCATGCCGCCAATCGATACGAAGCCCTCTACTTTGCCGGCCCGGCAGAGCTCTGTGAGCTTGACGACGGCCCCACGGATCATCGCGGCCGAAGCCATGTCCCTGTCGCGCGAAGCCCTAAGGCTTTCCAGATCGGCACCCCCCGCAGCGGCGATTTCCGTCGCCCGGATGTCGGCGTCCATCTTCGGCAGGCCGCCGCACCCGACGTCCACGATCAGCGGCTTGTGACCGAGGTCGATGATCCGGTCACGCAGATAGGCAGCTTCGACACTCTTGGTGTCGAGGGTCACAATGATGACAATATGTCTCAAACCTGCGCGCCCTGCGTCCTTGCGTTCTTATTTCAGGATGAAGACGATCCCCAGGTCTCCGTCCACCTTGACCCGGTCGCCGGTCTTGATCTTGCTCGTAGCCTCATGGGTGCCGGTCACGGCAGGCAGCCGGTATTCGCGCGCGACGATCACAGCGTGCGACAGTGCGCCACCTCCGTCAGTGATGATGCCGCCGGCGATCTCAAAGGCCGGCATCCACTGGGCGCTGGTTCCAGGCGCCACAAGAATCTCGCCTTTGCGCAGCTCACCCAAGTCTTTCTCCGTCATGATCACGCGGGCGACTCCCTCGACGACGCCGGGAGCAGACCCGCCGCCGTAGAGGTCGGCGGCCAGTTCGGGGCGCACGTTCGGCAGTGCGAACGCTGCGCTCAGCACCGGATCTTTCTGCACAACCAGGCCCATCAACTCGGGGTTGCCAAGGAGCATCTCGGGTTGGACTGTGAGGTAGCCCTCCCATTCCTTTTTGCGCGCGGCAACCTTGCCCTGGAGCTTGACGCGGCCCATCGGGATGATGGCCTTGTAGATGTCGTTCATCAGCAAGAAGAAGACATCCTCGCTGTCGTCGATAGTACCGGCCTCGGCAAAACGCCGTCCGATCTCCTTGAAGATCCAGCGACCCATGGCCGAGGTATAGAGCTCCGTATAGTAGGTATGGTCCTCGCTGAAATAGCACGCGTTCTGGGCGCACTTCATCAGCACTTCGTACCAGTCGCGCTGGTCCGCGGGCACCTTCTCGAGCAACTCCTTCTCAGCCTCGCCGCGCTCCCTCTCGGCCAGCTCGCGGTTCTCTTTGATGGAGGAGACGCCTTTGGTGGCGATGGCCATCCTGATGCCGGGAATAGCGAGGGCCGGCTTTTCGAGCCAGCTCGGGGTAGCCCAGTCGGACATCCTTTCGCAGCGCCAACCATACTCGTCCAAGAACTGCCGGAACCCCTCGAGCCAAGCCCTGCCCGCATCGCTCCCTTCCAGGTGCCTGAGAACAGCGTCATCGTCCTCGTCGGCGGTGAACACGCCCTCGAGCCCCGACTCCACCGCCTGCTTGCCCAAGTCCCATATGCGCTCGTTGAAGCGGAAGGCCGAGCTGTCGAAACCAGCCATGGCTTTAGAGAAGAGCGGGTCGCCGGAGTCCAGCCCGAGCACCTTCTTGCTCATGTTCTGAAACAGGCCGAACAAGTAGTAGACCGGCACGAAGAAATACTCCATGTGCACCACCCACTGCTTGCGGTGCAGGATCAGGTACTCCTCGAGCATGTCGTAGAGCCTGTAGTCGGGAAGATCCTTGATTGACTCGTAGGTCTCAAGGCCGTACTTCTTCCTCAGATCCTCGTAGTTCTTCTTCAGGTCCATCTTCGCTTCGTCCCACAGCGCATTGAAGTTCTCAATGTACGGACGAATCCGCTCCCGGAAGATCGGCGCTCGTTGCTTGGTCTCTTCTTCGGTTGTCAGCATGACGCTCGGGTATGGGTAACCGTCTTTCGCCCGGATCTGCCAACCCCGACTGGTTGGCACCTGCAGGCTTTCGTAGCCGGTCTGGATAGTCTGATAACCCGGCCAGCACCACCCGTGACAGAAGTACAGCGGTTTCCACGGCGGGGAGCCGTGGGTGACGTCGCAGAACCATACCTGGTCCTCAGTGAAGTCACTCTCGTCGAACTCGAACAGGGACACTCCGTAGACGGCGGTCATGCTTTCCCCCCCCATGCCTAGAACTCGAAGTCGCGGATGATGAAGTCAAGGAGCCGGTCGGTGGCCCCCTTCTTCTCGATGATGTTCTTCTGCGGCCGGGTCTGCAAGAACATCACGCTCTCGGGCAGCTCGGCTCCCAGTGCCACGGCCCATTCGATATCTTGGGGCACCCCGAAATGCTTCTCAATCAGGGCACCCACCCGGGCAATTTCGCGCAGCTCATCATCGGTGAGGGTGGAGGCGTTCTTCATGTCGTCCGGCACTTCGCAGAAGCCCACCCTGCCGGTCTCCGGGTCCGGTACGAACCACATGGCCTTCCGACTGACGTGCCGCTCGATGATCTCGCCGTCGGCTTTCGCCACGAGGAAGGAATCGGGCGTCACCTCACCGGAAACGACGGATTCCCCCAGTCCCCAGTTGGCTTCCAGGTAGATCTTACCTGCGTCGCCGTCGCCCGGGTTGGTGGTGAACATCACGCCTGCGGCCTTGGCCTCCACCATGCGTAAGACGGCCACTCCGATGGGATCGTAAGCAACATCCAAACCCTGTCGCGCGCGAGCGATGAGGGAACGCTGGTTGAAGGTGCTCGACCATACCCGGCGCACCCCAGCGACTACCGCGTCGGCCCCCTTGATATGCAGATAGGATTCATACTGGCCGGGGTGGCTCGCGGGGCCGGCCGACCGGGTGGCCACGGAAAGGTCGGCCAGGCAGGCCTCCTCGCACAGCGCCTGGTAGCGCTCCCTAATCTCCGTTTCCATGTCCGCCGGCATCGCGGCCTCTTCCACCATGCCACGGATAACGGCGGAAGCCTCCTCATAGAGGGGCATGTCGGCTGTCTTGTTCGGATCCGCATGGAAGGAGGCGAGATAGTCTTCTATCCTCGCACGAACCCCAGTCTCGTTCATGAAGCGGGAATAGCCCGCAAGCGAGACCGCAAAGCCAGGGGGTACGCGAAAGCCCGCGTAAGTCAGCTCACCCAGGTTGGCACACTTCTTGCCGACCTTGTCAGCGTCGCCCTCGCGGATCTCGTCGAATCCAAGAACCACGCGATCCACTCTTCACCACCTTCCGATCACGGTGGGGGCTCGGCCGGAGAGCGCCGGCGACCGGGCTCCGCAGCCGAGGACGGTGCTGAAGAATGACGGTTCGCCGGCAGAGTGCAATGGCCGAGCGGCAGAGCAGGACCGCCACGGGTGCCCACCGTGGGCGAGCGCCCGAAGCGCGAATAGCAGCGCTATTTGCAGACCGGGTGCCCTCTGGGCGGACGAACTATCGCGCCGGTCAGTGCGCTCTGGTGGCCGAGACTTCATTCTTCAGCACCCCTTAGCCCCACTCAGGACGAACAGACTGGCAGCCTGCTAGGCAGGGACTCCCGCGTAGGCGCGGGGATCGTTGCCGGTCCTTGGCTCTACGCCGATGTATTCGCGATACTCCGCCGGGGTCATGACTTCCCGCCCAAGCAACCGGGCGGTCTGAATGGCCCACGTCACCTCTTCAGCGTTGCTCTTCAGTGGGTCGTCCTTGTGCGGGAACTTGAAGACGGTGTCTTCATGCCCAACCCGGATGTTGAGGCCGAGAAGCATAGCGAAGACAGCCATGTAGCGGGACGGGCGACCGCCCTGCATGACCTGGATCTTGGCTTCGGGATCAATCTCGCGGATACGCTGCACGGTGGTCACCAGCTGCCCGGCCATGGCGATCTCGTTGGGAATGTACTCGAAGTGCCAACGCGGGCCTTTCATGGGCAGCCCGTAGAGTACACACCACATGGCCGGCCGGCTGAGCAGACCCTTATCCATCAAGATGCGCTTCGCCAGGTCGAGCTCGCTGTTCACGTGCACGGCGATCTCGAAGGCCATGCCGTTCTCTCTCATGATCGGCAAAATGGTGGTTAGCCAATTCGTAGAGGCCCGAGGCTGCAGGTAGGTCAGCTCGGCGATGCCGGTGACGACGGGCTGCATCTGCGACTGGGTGGTGCCGCGCAGCGTATTGATATGGCAGCACAGCTTCTCGTAGCCATACTTCCTGATGCGCGGCTCGCACACAGTTTCTCGCCTTTGCGGGTGACGCACTGTTCCGGGGGATGGTCGAAGTGGATGGCCGACGGACCTTCTTTGAGCTCGAGGACTTCAGCCGCCGATTCCTGGATGGTATCGAGATCGGTGCCGGGGTGGTAAGGGTTTTGCTGGGGAGTGATGCGGGCGCCGCCGCCTGAGATCGAGCACTGGATGGCGACCTTGTCGGGAATCTTCCATTTCGGATGCAGGTTCTGGAACGGCCAAAATGCCTCTTCCTCTTTGGTATACCCGTACATGGTTACTTCGGGAATCTTCGACCAGTCATAGTCGAACTGTTTTCTCGCCACGTTCCCTCCTTTTGATTGGTTTCAAAATGAAGTTGCGGCCGGGTGCCCACCGTGGGCGGAGTTCGCACTGGGCGGCGCGATGCGTCGTCCTCGCTCGTGCGCGTAGCACTGCGGCTACGCCCTCTTCCTGCGTCCTTGCCTTCCGCTCA
>JAMDEO010000151.1 GCA_023483915.1 Actinomycetota bacterium | reverse complement strand
AAGAGGCAGTAGTCTTCACCAGGGCCGAGAAAGGGCTCCGGGCGACGCTCCGTCACCTGGATGGCCTACGAGAGGTCTACCGCGATGTGCTCGCTGAGCGGCCACCCGATTCGGAGGTGGACTTCATTCACTGGGTGATCGAGAGCGCCAACCGGAAGAGTCCCGCGGAGGCGAACGTCTGCGAACCCGAGAATGACATCCGGCCGGACATAAGGAAGGCGGCAAGAGCGACCGCCACCCACTTTGTGGTCATGGCCCGGGCCGAGACCCTAAGGATGCTGGGAGATCAAGACGGAGCCTGCGCGGTGGTTGAGGAGTGGATGCGCTCCGTCGAGAGCGTCGGCTAGAGACACCGACACATGCAAATAGCGAGTCCCAAGTGACTCCGCTTTCCCTTAGTGCGACTCACTTTCGCATGCCGCCCGTGGAAGGGTGCGCTACGTCTCTCGGGACTCCGGGTGGTTCCTCCCCGGGCGTCGAGCCGTGTGATCGCTTTGCCAGGTGAACAACCGAATTGGGCTTCGGCAGGACGGGATCTCTTTCCGCTCCAATCTCGAAAGAAAATGGCGCAATTTGGGGACTTTTCCTGGCGTCCTATCAGGGGTCAGTAACAAATCGCGGGGTGTCGGACATCTCCTCCATGTCTCAAGAAGTCTTGAGACGAAAGGGGGTGCCATTGATCTGATGCAAGGGTCTGATGAAAAAACGTGAGACAAGCCCCAACACGACCTGGATACAAGGCCCCCGCCGGAGGGCGAAGTGATACCGGGGGAAAAGACCAGATTTGGAGGCCTCTATGTGGACGGCCCCCCGGAGGGTGCGCGGCCGGGAGAATAGCGTTCTACTCCGTCGTATACAAACCAGTTTTGCTTGGGCTGACTTTGCACTTCTGACTTCCGTTCATCGACTGTCAGCCATCTGCCGATAATGAGAGCGATGCAACCAGAAGCGGAGGTCTCGGATGCTTTCTGAGAAAAAGACGGCTGGGCCCGGCCAGTCCCGGCCTCGCTCGATCATAGCCTACGAGTTTGCCCGCGGACTCATCTACATACCGCCATCGGCCCATCCGGACTGGTCTCCGGTAAGGACGGGCATGGCCCGCCTGGATCTTCTTCGAGCCCTGGGAGAAATCTCAGATCGGGAGCACCACGAGATCGGCCGCATCCTCGGTTCGCTCGAGGGTTGCGACATGGACCAGTGCCTGCGGATCGAAGATCTGATGGAAGAGATCACAAGAGACCTCACCGTCTGGGTGGAACACTATCCCGATGAGAGGCTGAAGCGCCTGGAGCAGTTGGTCGCCCTAAGGGGCGCTATCGCCGACGTCCCTTGATTCGCTCACCGGCACCAGCGAGACCTGTGGCCGACCTCTCCCTTAATCACTAACTGACCGGCTAACCTACGGGGGGCTTCCCCTTAAGCCCTCGCGCGGGACCGCCGATAACTCACACCAGATTGCGCGATTCTGGGCAAGCGGGGACAGCTGGTTGGAATCTCACCCTTTGACAGTACTTTCCTTTGTCATGCCCCTGGCGGGAGCTGCCCTTCTTAGCCTGGTGCTGTCCCGGTCCGCGTGGCAAAAACGCCGGGCTCCAGGCAGGCGGTATTTCTCCTTCATGCTTGCGGGCATCGGGTGGTGGTGTGGGTTCTACACCCTGGAAGCCGTCGTTCCTGCGCTTGGGGCCAAGATGGTGTTCGCCCAGCTCGAGTACCTGGGGATAGTGACAGTGCCCGTCTTCTGGTTCCTTTTCTCCCTGCGGTACACGGGCAGGGACGAGTGGCTCAAGCGGAAACTTGTCGCACTCTTGTCCCTGGTCCCAATCCTCACACTGATTCTCGTGGCCACAAACGGACTCCACCACTTGGTCTGGAGCTCGGTCCGCTCGGATCCTACTGGTCCCTTCCCTGCCCTTCTCATCGGACACGGGCCCTATTTCTGGCTGCACCTCGCCTACTCCTACCTGCTCATTCTGGGCGCAACAGGGACGCTCGTCTGGTCGGTCGTGCGCTACCCCAAGAACTATCAGCACCAGGCCGTCCTCATCACGGCCGGGGCTATCGTCCCCTGGGCCGCCAACCTCCTTTATGCCCTGGGCCTCGTTCCCGACGACAATCTTGATCCCACTCCCTTTGCTTTTGCCCTCACGGGAGCGCTGCTTGCCCTTGCGCTCTCGCGCTACCGGCTGCTCCATCTTTTCCTGGGACTGAGGGGCAGGGCTCGAAGTGCCCTCATTGAGGACATGCCGGACGGACTGATCGTACTCGATGGGGAGAACCGCATCATCGACTGCAACCCAGCGGCTTCTGCCATCCTCGGCGGCTCCTCTCGGCCGCTTCTCGGAACCCCCCTTGAGGAGGTGTCCGACCTGCCCTGCGTGGCAGAGAAGCTCGCCCTGTCCGGCGACTTCCGTTGCGAAGTAGAGCTAGAGGCGCAGGGCGAGTCTCGCATATTCGACGTGCTTTCCTCCCGTCTCGGCCAGAGGGACATCGAAGCGTCGGGGCATCTTGTCGTGCTGCGTGACATCAGCGAGAAACGCCGGGCAGAAGAGGCCGCGCGCGAGAGTGAGCAACGCTACCGGACGCTGGTCGAAAATGCCAATGAGCTCATCTTCACCCTGGATAGCGAGGGGCGTCTAACCAGCGTGAACCCCGCAGTGGAACATGTGACCGGATTCGCAAAAGACGAGCTTGTCGGCCAAGATGTAGATCGGCTCCTCGCTGAGAACAAGCGGCCAGAAACCTCCCGGATTCTCCTTGCCCTAGATACCGGCGAGACCCAGGAAGTCCGAGTCAAGAGCAAGGCGGGATCCACCGTCGTCCTTGAGGCAAGCATCCGGGCTACTTACCACGATGGTGAGACAACGGGCTATGAGTGCATCGCCCGGGACGTGACCGAGAGTCGCGCCTGGGAAGAGGCGCTTCGCTTCCAGGCCCTGCATGACAGCGTGACCAGTCTGCCCAACCGCATGCACCTTAGGGAGCGTCTGCATGAACTCATCACCTCCGCGCAGACCCAGGAGGATAGGCTTGCCCTCTTGGTGCTTGATCTTGACGACTTCAAGCGTGTCAACGACAACTTAGGGCATCACATCGGGGACGCCCTTCTTGAGGTGGTCGGGCTCAGGTTGGGGCGCTCGATCCGGGCTGCCGACATCCTTGCCCGCCTGGGGGGAGATGAATTTGCCCTCCTCGTTCACGTTGATGATGCCGCCGATGCTCGTCGGGTGGCCCGACGGGTTCTTGGGGCCTTTCAACGCGTGTTCGCGGTCGAAGGGCATCAACTTGCCCTCTCTGCCAGTGTGGGCGTGGCCATATACCCGGAGCATGGATCCACGGTCGACACCCTTCTTCGAGTGGCCGACATCGCCATGTATGCAGCCAAGCGAGGTGGTGGGTCGAGGTACGCTATCTACGAAGTGAAGATAGATCACCACTCTCCTGACGTCCTCACTCTCCAGGGCGACCTTCACAAGGCTCTCAGCCAAGGAGAGCTCACTCTTCTCTACCAACCCCAGATCGATCTGCGCACGAACCGCGTGGCCGGAGTGGAGGCTCTCGTGCGCTGGAACCACCCTCGTCGAGGCCTCATCCTACCCAGTCAGTTCATCGACCTCCTGGAGCATGACGGGTTGGCTGACCGTTTGACTCGGTGGGTTCTCGATAAAGCTCTGGCCCAAGGCACGCGCTGGCAGGCGCGCGGTCTTTCTACCCAAGTTTCCGTCAACCTCTCTGCGCGCAATCTTGACAATCCGGACCTAACTCAAGTCATCGAGGCGCTTCTGGACAGGCATCAGACTAACCCGGCTCGACTCACCGTTGAGCTCACCGAAACCAGCGTGATGATGGAGCCCGAGCGGGCGATCGCCTCCCTGGGCGCCATAAGGGCGCTTGGAGTGAAGGTGTCAATCGACGACTTCGGCTCTGGGCAGACCGCCCTTCCCTACCTTAAGACCCTCCCCGCAGACGAGGTGAAGGTAGACAAGTCCTTCGTCATCCCCATGACCGTAGACAAGGGCGACGCCGCCATCGTCCGCTCCATAATCGGGCTCGGCCACGAGCTTGGCCTCCTAGTCGTCGCCGAAGGCATAGAAAACGAAGCCACCCGGAGATTGCTGGTGAGTTACGGCTGCGACATTGGGCAGGGCTACTTCCTGGGACGACCGGTCAGGCCGATCAGCGTGGCGACACGACTGCGTTCCCAGCAGGTCGCGTTAAGAACGTCGCGAGGTCTAAGAAAGGATGAGTCAATCCCGTCCCTGTCCGGGAAGGCGCGCTAAGCACAAGATCATCACTTTCCGTCCGGCAAGGATCACTAACAGGTCTTGGCGATGGGGCAAAACGGCCTGTCCCCCGGTAATCTCGCAGCGTCCTTCGTCGTAAATCGTGATCTTTGTTGACCGGATTTGACGGCAATCCCCATGCCTTGTCAAGCTGGAGGTGCACCCCCAACGTCTGAGGGCTACAGAGACGGCTAGGTGCGGAATGGCGGGAGGTGGTTCGTCTGCTGAAAGAGGCCGAAACGCAAGCCCAAAAAACAGGCGGGCAGTTCGCGCCCCCAGAGTCCGGCAACGGGAGCTTCGAGAGCTTCGTCGATCTCCACTGCGAGCGCTTGGTCCAGTGTCTCACCATGATCGTTCTCGATCCGGACCTGGCCCGCGACGCGGCTCAAGAAGCCTTTATTCGGCTTTACCTGCACTGGGATGATGTGGGCAACCTGAGAGATCCGGTGGCCTGGCTCTTCAAGGTGGGAATCAACCGCTCCAAGGACATCCGCAGACGGGCGGTCCGAAGCGCTCGGCTGCTCCAGCGACTGAGCCTTGCGGCAACTGAAAAGCATGATCCCCTGCCCTGGCACCCTGAGACCTCGTTCCTGGAGCTCCTTCGGGACCTTCCTGCCCGCCAACGAGCGGCCGCCGCCCTCTACTACTTGGCGGATTTCTCCGTGAGTGAGATCGCTCAGGTCATGCACGTCTCTGAAGGCTCAGTAAACCGACACCTCTTTCGGGCCCGCGAAAGAGTGAGAAAGATGCTGGAGGTCACCTGATGGACAAGAGCGAACTGGACGACGGGGCCCGCCGGGTCTTTCGCCGAAACGCACCCGTTCTCGAGCGCACCACCTTTTGCGCCGACCTTCAAGCCAAACTAGTTGGAAGGAAGAGACTGCACCGCCCACGGCCGCGCCGCCGCCTGCTTGCCTGGGCTTGCGCCGCCCTGCTTCTCGTTGCCGCCCTTTCCGTGGGCATTTTCGAACTGGCAACCCACCTTCCGGGGCCGGCGACCATTATCATGATCACCGACCAAACCGCTGCCCAAGAGCCCACGTCCTCCTCGGCGTCTACCTCGGCCTCTACCGCCCCTGCTGCCACCACTACCACCTTCCCTAAGCCCCTGCCCCCGTCGGCCTGGCCCTACCCGGACTACTCGCCCGTACCTGAGCCGGTTCCCTCTGCCCAGGTACAGGCGCTCGCCGAACTGGTAGCCGCTCACTTTCCAAGCCTTGAGCTTCAGGTGGACACCGCAGCCGAGATCCACTATCCGAGCAACACCATTCTTCTCTTCGACCTCTCGCCGAGGGGATCGGGGCAGGCTTTCGTATCCGCCACCATCTTCAAGAGCGACCAGGGCATCCCCCACCCCCAGAAGGATCAGGCCTTCGAAGTTGAGATCCCTGGAGCAGCTGAAGCCGGGCTCATTGAGCGCGCCAAGCCCTCAGGCTCGGGCTATGACTCCTTCCAGCTTCTCGCCTGGATGCCTGACGGCACCGTCGTTAATGCTACTTCGACTCGAACGGCCAAGAGCCGGGGGGCCGAGCCGCCTCTCGATCAAGAGGGGCTGAAAGAGATGGTCACCTACCTGGTCGGCCTCATCGCAGGGAAAGAGGTGAGCCTGCCTGATATCAGTCTCTCTACCAGCACCACGCTGGCCTGGACCTACCTCCCCCACGAGATCGCAAATGCCTGTTGGGGGATCGCCGGGAACGCGGTGAGCTACGTCGCCTACGGTAAGAAGGCTCAGTTTGAGGCCCTGCTCGTTCCTGAAGCCCAAAGCCAGGCAGATGCCGTCTACCAGGCCGAGCGCGAGCGCTTCCAGACCTCCGGGATGAGCGCAGACCACTACTCCAGTCTTTATGCGGTCGTCATCGTCCAGTGGAAGAACGGCGCCTATCTGACCGACCTGGGCTATTTCACTCAGACCAAGCCCCCAGTCCCTCAGGAGATCGACCAATGGCTCGAGGAAGACCCCATTGATCGGGCAGCAGCCGGGGTCACCATGTGGGATAAGACCGTGCGGTGGTTACGTCTCGAAGTGCAGGCGGATGAAAGCTGGTTGCTGGTGCCTTGACCACCACGTGGAAGCATGGAGCGGCTTGCTTGTGAACAGGTCCGACACTTGCAGACACTTGCTCACCCAGGGGAGGCTGCGCCCGGCCAGGGTTTCTTGCGGACACCCTTGCTCGCGCTAATTCGGGGACGCGCACCATGGCAAGATGGTGACTCAGACCACGACGCCGCGGTTGGTGGCAAGCCTCGGCGCGAAGCTCTAACCGTTTCGCGTTGTCCTTCTAGGTACCCGCCTAGCTGGCGGACTAGATCGAGTGTCCCCGGTGGGACTCGCGAGTCGCCGTTCAAGGTCGGTGAAGGCGCGAATAAGCTCACTCGCTTCGAACGCTCTATTGCGCCTCCCGACTGTCGACTGAGTGACAACCTTGGCCTCTACCATGCGGGCGACGGCGTCGTTGACGGCGGGGATGCTGCGACCGACTAGCTGTGCTGCTCCCTGAATGGTGAAGATGGGCACTCCCGGAAGCGCTCGAATCAGAAGATCGGTTGCCGAATTTGCTCTTACGCGACCCAGCCTGGATCGCCATGCCGTCTGAAGTGAGGCCACGCGACTTTCGAAAACTGCCGCGTCTTCCACAGCACGCCTGCAGGCGGTGGCAAACAACCCGATCCAGCGATTAAACCCAACGTGAGCATCGACTGAATCAGCGGCTCCCACGTACCGAGTGGCAGTGAGCGCATCAACGTAGTCGGAAGCCCATGTCGCAAGGACAAGGGAGATCGGTGGAAGAACTCTCGGAGCA
>JAMDEO010000094.1 GCA_023483915.1 Actinomycetota bacterium | reverse complement strand
TTAGGCAGCGTGAAGAGATGGGTCTTGCCCGCGTCACCGGCGAGGAGCTGGAGAAAGGCGGGATAATCGACGTGGTCGCCGTAAGCCAGGAGGACGAGCCCAATACCTGGATGGTGAAGGCCGTGGTCGAATCGCTGCCGTCGGTCGAGGGGGCGGAGATCAGCATCAGCGCCACCACCGGCACCAAGATCGCGGGTGAGATGTCACAGACGATCACCGCTCCGGGCGAGGTTATCTGGATCCCGGTGACCGTGCCCAATGAGGTGGCGGAGATCACGGTCACCCGGAGCGACAACGGCGCGGCCAGCTTGATCACCTTCCAGCAATTCGACCTCAACGGGGAGTGGGTGGGCACGTACACATTCACCGACATGACTGCTGACCAAGAGGCCATCCAGAACCAAGTCCCAAGCGGCGGGTCCTCGGGGAGCATCGAAGAGGGGTGCGCCAGCGGCGCTGGGATTGCGGCCGTGTTCGCGATTCTGGAGCAGCTCAAGGGCAAACCAATCCCCTTGACCATGGACATAACGGCGGACATGGAGGCGGGCACGGGCCAGGCGGTCGTGACCATCGACATTTCGGGTCTCGATCTTGGGGAGGGAGTAACCATGGGCGAACCCGAGCCTCAGACCATCCCCTTCACGTTCGAGGGACAGGTATTGACCTTCCAGCTCGAACAGCAGGAGGGACAGACCAGCACCATGACAGGCACCCTGAATAGAAAGAGCGACACCTGGGTGATAGACGGTGTTATAAAGAGCGTCGGCGCCGGCTGGTCCATGACGGCGGAGTTTTCGGTCGTCCAGCAGGAGTAGGACTGGAGCCGCCATCTCCGAGACATGCTGGTGTGCGGATCAGTCGGATGGATCAGCCTGATCGATCAGCCAGATTGTTGGGACGGCCGTGATTATCATCGACCTTGGCGGGGCCGACGACACGTCCGCGTCCGCTTCGCGCTCCTTCTGGTTCGCCGCCGGAGCGCCCATGCCGGCCTTGCCCCCATGGGGCTGCGCCTGCGGCTGCGCGCGGACTAATCGTCGCCGACAACGGAGCCGGTTGGTACATCTCCGGCGCCCCAGACCCTCGCTGGGACAACGACGAGCTGCATACCATCAGCCAAGTTCTCGGCAGCGCGTTTGAAGCGATCGATACCGGGCTGGTGATTTCCCCCTGAGGCGATGGTCCGCCGCTCCATGCGCAAGCCCTATTGACCGCGCGGCCCGGCGGCATATACTTGTGGCGCCCGAGCACCATGGGGTGGGTGGCTCGCGACGACCACATGAGGGGGGACATCATGAACGCGGGAGCGATGGATTCAGGCTGGTACTTCTGGAAACAGGGGTCCCCGGCAGATCAACGCTCGGGCCCTTTCACCTGGCAGCAGCTCTTCTCCTATGCGCAGAGCGGAGCCATCACTCCCACTGATCTCGTCTGGCATGAGCAACTGGTCGATTGGCGCCCCGCCGGTCAGGTAGCTGGGCTATTTGCCGTACCGGCGTCGCCTCCGGTGGCCGCCACGCTCGCTCCGCCTCCGATGACATCCTCTTCCGCTCCGACACCATCTCCGCAGGCATACGCCGCTGCGCCTGCCTACGGAGCCTCGCCCCAATACGTCGCCACCCAGCCCGGGCAGAAGCGTTCCCGGTTGTGGTGGATCCTTGGCCCGGTCATCGCGGTGATCATTATCGGCGGTGGTTTGGGTGCATTCTTCGGGTTCTGGTATCACGGGGTGAACGACGCCGTGGACGCTGCACTTGAGGGCTTCATCCAGGAAGAAGGAGAGATCTTCCTCGAACCTGCCGGTACGGCCGGACCGGACTCGTTTGCCGGGGAGCTGTTCGCGGCCACAGGCCCAACGACCACCTTCGTCCTTCCCAGTTCCACGACGGCATCGACGGCTACGCCGACCACGGTGGCGCCAACAACCACCGCCAATACATCTCAACCGGGTGAGCAGGTCGCTCTCGCCTCGTTCTCCGGGGACAGTCCCGCTCTTTACGGGGGGTCCAAGAGCAAGTTGATCGCCGACAAGGAAGGGCAGTTGCGCTTCTTGGAACAGAACCCGCTCAAAGCCAGAGCATTCTGCGAGGCCCTGAACAGCGACCCTACCTTCCGCTGGAGCGGCGGCAATACCGTCGCGCCAAGCCAGCTGCGCGCATACTTCGCAGAACTCACACCCATGATGCTCACCCGGGACACTCGCGTCACCAATCACGGCTACCGGAACGGCAAACCGACGCCGAGACAGTCGGTGCTGCAGGCCGGCCAGCTGGTCTTAGTTGACCGCTACGGAGTCCCCAGAGTACGGTGTGAATGCGGCAATCCGCTCATCCCACCCAAAGCCGTCCGCAAGACTCCCAAGTACACGGGGCCACGCTGGCCCGGTTTCGACCCCACTACCATCATCGTGATTCAGCAGACGACCGTGATCATCGACACCTTCGTCGTGATCGACGTCAATACCGGGCAAACATTCGGACGCCCGGCGGGGTCAGATGGGAGCCAGGACGGGTCGCCTCCTCAAACTGGAGCGACAACCACGACGGTCACGGGTGGCGAGACCACTTCCACGAGCAACGAGGGGACCACCACCACTGAGCCCATCGGCGCCAGCGAATTGAACGGGACCTGGACCGGCACCTTTGTCGTCACAGAATTGAATATCAACGACGAAGTGGCCCAGGCAGCGGAACAGCAGGGCTGCAGCCTGGCGGAGCTTCAGGCACTCAAGGGACAAGAGATACCGCTCCGCATGGATATCACGGTCGATGCAGGAGGCAAGAGCGGCACCGCTGTCTTCAACCTCGACGTCTCATCGCTCAATCAAGGAACCGACGGCGGCTTCAGCAACGAGCCACAGACGATCCCCTTCACCATCGACGGCAATAAACTGACCTTCCAGGTCGACCAGAGCCAAACACCAAGCACTATGACGGGCATCCTGAGCAGGAACCAGAGCGGGATGCCGTCGATCACGGGAGTCATGGAGTCCGGTGACAGCACTTTTAACATGAAGGCCAACTGGAATGTGACTAAGATGGGCCAGTTGTAGCGACGGCCTGCATCACGAGAGAGGCCGCCGCGTTCGCTACGCGGCGAACGCGGCGGCCTCTCATGTCCGTGTTCAAGAATCGCGCACAATGTGAACATATCCGCCTGACGCCGAGAGAAAGGTGCAACTATGGCTTTGGGTCAATACGAACAGATCGTTAAGGAAGCACTGGAAATGATGTCCAACGGGCCTTGGAATGCGACTCACTTGATGAGAGTGAAAGACGTCATCAACGACGAGATGTGCGGCGGCTACGGTGCTGAATGCAGGAGCTCCGAGGTCATAGACTGGCTTAACGCCCTCGATCCTCAGGAGCAAGAGGATCTCCTTTTCCGCCTGAACGAGGAAGCACACGAGTGGTGACGCTCCACCGGCGGTCCTGCGTCGGCGACGGCTGCACCCCGGCTCCGGTGGCAGCCCCCGTCCCGGCGACGGCTCCACCCCCGGCGGCGGCCCCAACTCTGACCCCGGCCCCTCGGGCGTAGGGATCACGACGAGGCGGCGTCAAACGGGCGACCCGGCAGGTGGCTCTGATGCTATGACCACGGGTATCTCGGATGGCGGCACTGGCAGCGAGAAGTAGTTCCCCTGCCACCTGTCGCATCCCAGCGAAAGCAGCATGTCCAATTCCTGGCGTGTCTCGACCCCCTCAACCACCACCTGGGTGCCGGAGGATTTGGCCAACCCACACACCGCCGCGAGCAGCAGGGCGCTTTCTTCCTTGTCCGCTGCATCCTGGATGAACGACTTGGCCAGCTTGAGGATGTCGATGGGATAATCACTCAGGGCGCGAAGAGAGGAACTCCCGGAGCCGAATCCATCCAAGGCTATGTGCACTCCCCCGGCTCGGAGAGCAGTGACATTTTCCCGAACACTGAGACTGTCCCCGGCAAACACGTCCTCGTCTATCTCGAGCGCTAGGCGCTCTGGTGCTAGACCGCCTGCGGCCAAGGCGGCACCAACGTGAGCCACCAGGTCACGCTCCCGAAGTTGGCGCGCGGAAAGGTTTACCATCAACTGCAGGCGGCGTTCGGGCAGTGTGACATCCCACTCGTGCAGCCTCCGGCAAGACTGCTCGAGCACTTCGTAGCCAATAGGGACGATGAGGCCCGATTCTTCAGCGAGATCTATGAAGCTGCCGGGGAGCAGGATGTCCCTGTCCGGCCTACTCCAACGGACCAGGGCCTCGACCCCAACCACCGCGCCCTCATGAGCAGAGACGATGGGCTGAAAATAGGTGATTATCCGCTCTGCGCGCAGGGCTGCTTGGAGATCCGATTCAGACACGCGTCTGACCCGCTCCGCGTCCATCATCGCTGGGTCGAACAGACTCCAGCCGTTCTTGCCCCTTGCCTTGGTCGCGTACAGAGCAAGATCTGCCCGACGAAGCAAGTCGGCAAAGCTCGTAACGTCCGCATCTAGCTTAGAGATGCCCATCGAGAAGGTCGCGCATAGCTCACCCGAAGAGATACCGTAGGGCTCGCGAAGGCGATCGAGGACCCGCTCTGCCACTTTCATAGGCTCCAGAGGCCCCATGTACCTTTCGAGAAGAACGACGAACTCGTCACCCCCCAAACGAGCCGCGGTGTCTCCGGCGCGAAGCAGGCTCTGCAACCGGACCCCCACGGTCGCCAGCAACTCGTCCCCCGCTGCGTGACCCAGGGTGTCATTCACGTGCTTGAAGTCATCCACGTCGAGGAGGAGGAGTGCCACCGACCCTCTATCCGGGCTGATCCGGGAAACGGCCTTCTCACCCCGATCGAAAAGAGCGGCGCGGTTCGCCAGTTGAGTGAGCGGATCTTCCAGAGCCTGCCGGCTCAGACGGTGCTCGAACTGACGGCGGGCCCTTGCCTGCTCGGGAGTGAGCACGACTCCGTGCACACGCGGATCGTCGAGCAACTTGGCTCTGTCAGGCTCCCGAGATGTCGATGAGCCGAGTGATTCCCATTCCGCCGCAACGTCCTGCTGGAGCAGAAAGGTTACCGCCACGCGGGTCAGGTTCTCCGCCAACCGCGACACCTGCACTTGATCGGCCAAAGAGGCCATGAGAGGAATCCCCAGTCCCCCTCGTTGCGACGTCTCTTCTGAGAAAAGCTTCGTTTGAAATGCGGCATCGCTTTCGATCTCCACCACGATCCGGTCCTGAAGAACCCATGCAACTACATCCACCCCAGTGCCCGCGTGTTCGATTGCATTCGTGCAAGCCTCGGAGACCACTACTTGAAGATTGAAGAGTCTTGAATCATCAAGGCCGGCGAAACCGGCAACCTCTCTCATCAGCTCACGCGCTTGGCGAACGGTCGCAAGGTCTGGGGGTAGGCTGATCTTGAATACCCTGCGCAGCCGGCCCACCCCCCCGGCCGGGTCCGAGCGCTCCCCATGTAAGGCATGCTTGGCTGCCGGTCGGCCGACAAACTCCTCGGTCATGATGCTCACCTCACCTTACATGCGCCATGCTGGCACGGTTCTACCCAAACGAAAAGAGGACTACTCATGCGCTACGCAGATGTGACGCCGAGATTGCCGTGCCTGGAGACAGCGGGCATTCGCATGCCGGGGCGGCCCGGTTACGGCCACGGTTCTGGAGGACCCAGGCAGGAGCCGGATACGTGGGGTGGAATAGGGAGACCTGCCGGGACGATTGCCGAGCGCGGGAGGATATGAGATGGCGTGGAAAACCCAGTGGCATCGCCACCCAGCGGTGCGGAGCCCTGAGCAGCTGACCATGGGCGAGCGGGCAGCGGACAGGATGCGAAACGGCATGGGTTCGTGGGTCTTCGTGTTCGGTTTCTTCGGGGTCATGGCGCTCTGGGCCTTCATCAACGGCGTTCTCCACCTCGGTGGCACCAAAGGCTTCGATCCGTACCCCTTTATTCTCCTCAACCTCTTTCTCTCCATGCTGGCGGGCATCCAAGCGGCCGCTCTGCTCATCGCCGCCAAGCGGGCAGACCAGATCGCCTCCGAGATCGCGGTGCACACGGAGAAGAATACGGACGACATCAAGACGCTTCTCCAGCTCAACACCGATCTCACTCGGGCAATCGAGACCCTCACCGAGGAGCTGCATGCCAAGATAGTGGGCACCCAGAAAGAGACCACCAACCCGGCCGATGCAGGCTAACGCTACCGTCGTCCAGGCCTCAACCAGAGTCCCCCAGGCCTCAGCCCGAATCCAGCCGTATGAGCCCGGCCGCCTTAGCGGCACCCACCGCGGCCCGGTACTCTCCCTGCGACGGAGGGTGGCAGACCTCGGGGTAGGCTTCGGGGTGACGAGCCACCCTCTGCGCCGGCCGATACTGCCCCATGACCTTGACGTAGGTCGCCGGCGACAGCTCCTCGCTGATGAAGCGCATGACCTCAGCCGTGCCGGCCAAGCCGCCCGGCAACACCAGATGCCGCACCAGCAGCCCGCGGCATGCAACGCCTGCCCGTGGGCCCTGCCGCGCTTCGCCGGCCCACGCATTGGGACCGGCACCTACCCTGAGCTGCCTGGCCGGCGGCTCACCCGAGGCGCCGCTGCCGGCCGAGGCACCGCTGTTGGCCGAGGCACCAATACCGATCTCCAGATCGCCCACCTGCCGGTGCATCTCCCGGACCGCAGCCCGGTTCTGCCCTACATAGTCCGCAACACCGGAAAATCGCTCACCCACCCAGTCGTCGGCGTACTTAATATCGGGCATGTAGATGTCGAAAACCCCGTCGAGCAATCTCAACGTCGGCAGTGCGTCATACCCGCCCGTGTTGTAGACGAGTGGCAGCCGCAACCCACCCTCCACCGCCACCACCAACGCCTCGAGGATCTGTGGAACCACATGACTGGGCGACACCAAGTTGATGTTCTCGCAGCCCATCCCCTGAAGCTGCAGCATGGTGTGCGCCAGTTCTTCCACGGAGTATTCCCAGGCCTTGGGCCGGTCTCCGGCCGGCTGGCTGATGTCATAGTTCTGACAGAAGACGCAGGTCAAATTGCAGCCCGCGAAAAAGATGGTGCCCGAGCCGCCCTGTCCGACCAGCGAGGCCTCCTCGCCGAAGTGCGGCCCGGCACTGGCAACGCGCGCCAAGGCACCTGCTTGGCAGACGCCTAACTCCCCGGCCAGACGGTTTACCCGGCAATTCCGCGGGCACATGACGCACCGGCGCAGCCGCGCCCGCGCGTGCGCGGCGCGCTGCGCGAGCTCACCTGCGGCTC
>JAMDEO010000157.1 GCA_023483915.1 Actinomycetota bacterium | reverse complement strand
ATGACATCTTGCATGTTGCGGCCTCTGAGAGCGCCGGCGCTCTGTTCGCCGAGAACCCATAGCACCGCATCGGCCAGGTTGCTCTTTCCGCTCCCATTTGGCCCAATCACCACCGTGATGCCGGGTTGCAGGACCAGCTCTGTGGGTCGAGCAAAGGATTTGAATCCGCGAAGCCGCACGGAACTGAGATGCGCCACCGATTTACTCCCTATCTCGGGGCTTGAGGGCCTGTAAAGCCTCGCGGGCCGCCTGCTGTTCGCTCATCTTAATAGTCGTGCCCGAGCCCCGGCCACGGAACTCCCCTGCAATCCAGACCTCCGAGGTGAACTGGCGCGCGTGCGGAGGGCCCTCCTCCCCGACCAACTGGTACGAGGGATGGAGGCCGCGCACAGCAAGCGTTTCCTGCAGGGTTGTCTTATAGTCCACGTGGTCGCTCACGGCGTACTTGATTTGCTCCTCAAATGCCTCAGTTACGGCCTGGGCTGTTCGCTCAAAGCCGTGGGCCAGGAAGCAAGCGCCGATCAGCGCCTCGAGAACGTTCCCCAGCACGCTCGCGCTCGCGGCCGCTTTCTTTCCGTTTCGGTATGGGCCCCGAACCTTGCTCCAAGATAAGCTGCCCCACGCCCAAGTGCCCGGCCACCTGGACGCAACTCGCCCGGCTGACCACAAAAGCCCTGATCCGTGCCAGCTCCCCCTCCTCTCTCTCCGGGTACCTTCGGTAGAGAGCGAACGCCATAGCGAGCCCAAGCACACTGTCACCCAGAAACTCCAGGCGCTCGTAAGACACGGTGCGGCGGCTTACCCAGGAGGAATGGGTCAGGGCACGATCACGCAACTCAGAGGGCAAGAGGCCCACCAAGCCGGCAAGCCCCGACTCCACGGGAACAGATGGCGCGAGGCTCCGGGTCCGCCTGTCCTTGGTCCTGGTGCGAATGCCGGAGGAAAGAGCGAAGGCTGCCCGCTTGAGCCTAGGCAGCCCCCACACAGCCGACTCTTTTCCTAGTTCCGCGGCTAGATATGGTCGGCGATGAAATCCACCGCCGCGCCCACGGTCGTAATGGTCTGGGCTTCTTCATCGGAGATCTTCACACCGAACTGATCCTCGAGCTCCATGATGAGCTCCACCAGGTCCAGGCTGTCGGCGTTCAGGTCATCCTGGAACGAGGCCTCCAACGTGACGGCGTCAGCATCGACACCCAGTTGCTCTACCAGAATATCGCGCACCTTAGCGAGGATCTCGTCTTTAGTCATCTGCGGCTCCTTGTACAGGCTCAGATACGGTCGAAAGACACCAACAGGAATGCCGCCGTCATTGTATCAATGAGCGTTCTGGTTCCCAAGGATGGTCGCTACTTCCCGGTCGACTGACTGCAGAACGCCCTTGGCCAGAGCGTTCGCACCGAGCTTCAGCGCGTGCGCGATGGCCACACGAGAGGAATTGCCATGGCAGATGATCGACAGCCCTCGTACGCCCAGGAGATAGGCCCCCCCGTAAGTCTCGGGATCAAGCTGGCTGCGCATGTTCCTAAGTGCAGAACGCATCAGCAGGCCGCCGGCCTTCGCCGCAGGACCACTATTCGCGACCGCCTTCAAGCGCGAGAAGATGGAGGCTGCACAACCTTCGAGCAATTTCAGGGCAACGTTGCCTGTGAAGCCATCCGTGACCACTACGTCCGCTTTGTTCGCTAGCAGGTCGCGTCCCTCCACGTTGCCGACGAACTTCAAGCCAGATTTCTGCAGCAGTCCATAGGCCCCAAGGGCTAACTCGTTCCCCTTGCCTTCCTCCTCACCGATGTTGAGTAGGCCGACCCGGGGCTCGACACACCCCAGAACAGCGCGGCAGTAGGCTGCGCCCAGGACACCGAACTCCAGGAGATGCTCCGGCCTGCAGTCAGCGTTGGCTCCGGCATCCAGAAAGACGAGCGGACCGTGAAGGCCCGGTATGGTGGTGAGGATGGCCGGCCTCCTGATGCCGTCTACCCGCTTCATAATCAAAACCGACGCTGCCAGCATCGCCCCTGTACTGCCCGCGGACACGAAACCTTGAGAGCGCCCATCCGCCACTGTCCGTGCTCCAATAACGATTGAAGAATCCTCCATATTCCTAACAGCGGAAGCAGGCTCTTGATGCAAGCTGACGACCGACGCACTCGGCACGATCTCGATATTCGCCGTATCCTTGCCCCGCAGGTGAGGCTCAATCACACTGGGCCGCCCAACCAGCAGCAAGCGTAGATTGGGTGACGCAGCAAGGAGGGCGCCCGCCACAATCTCGCCGGGGGCGTTGTCTCCACCTTCCGCGTCTAGCGTAAGGGTTAGCGGCTCCGTGACTTCGCCGGTGCTTTTTCGTTTGTCCATGAGGAATACATGTTATCAGCCGGGCGCGGGACACCTGGAACCTGGAACCTGGTCCAGTTCCGGAGCGTCATAGGATAGCGGGTTCCAAAAAGGCTGGTTGCCCTGCGAACGTTTGTTCGCTAAAATAGGGAAAAGGCCAGCTTCTCCTCTATTGACAAAGCCGGTGGGAAGTCCGTATAATACTGGGGTTTGCGTCGCGAGACGGTATAGAAAGCGAAAGCTTTGGGGACAAGAGAAGAATAGCATATGACAGAGCACCGAGATACTGATATAGCAACCATTGACGTCCGCAGTATCGTGGACGTACAGGACCTCATCCAGGTGGGTCAGGAGCGCGGCTACGTCACCAGCGAAGAGATCATGGCCCTGGTCGAGGAATTCGACATGGCCATGGAAGAGATCGAGGATCTCTACTCGCAACTCTTCGATCAATCGATCGAGATCTACGAGCAGAGCCCGGTGGCCCAAGGCGTGCTGGAATCTACCGAGCCCACCTTGGATCTGTCCATAGAGACGGTCACCCATGACCCGCTCCGCCTCTATCTCAAGGAGGCTGGCGAGATTCCTCTGCTCACCAAGAACGAAGAGATCGAATTGGCCAAACGCATCGAGGCCGGCGACAAAAGGGCCAAGGACCGGATGATCCAGTCAAACCTGCGATTGGTCATATCCATTGCGAAGAACTACTACACGCAGGATATGGACCTGCTCGACCTCATTCAAGAGGGCAATACGGGCCTCATTCGCGCCGTGGAGAAGTTCGACTATCGCAAGGGCTACAAGTTCTCCACATACGCCACGTGGTGGATCCGCCAGGCGATCACCCGGGCCATCGCAAACCAGGACCGGAACATCCGCATCCCGGTCCACATGATCGAAAAGATCAACAAGATGGTCCGCACTGAGCGGAAACTGCTGCAGGAGACAGGCAAGGAACCCAACGACGAGGAGTTGGCGGGCGAGTTGGGCATCGACTCCAGCGAGGTCCAGGAGATGCGCAAGATCGCGCAGCGGACCACGTCGCTGGAGACGCCCATCGGGGACGAGGAAGACGCGGAGCTCGGGGACTTCATCGAGAATTCCAGCACCCCGGACCCTGCCGATGTGGTCAGCAGCGTCATCGCCAAGGAGAGCTTGGATCGGGTCCTCAAGGCCATGGACGAGCGGGAGCGCAAGGTGGTCGAACTTCGCTTCGGCCTCAAGGGCGAGCATCCCCGCACGTTGGCCGAGGTAAGCAGCCGCTTCAACGTCAGCCGGGAGCGCATCCGCCAAATCGAAGCCAAGGCCTTGGAGCAGATCAAGGCGTCGGAAGAGATCCGGGCGATGCGGGAGACGGCTTAAGCGCCGGCCGGCCGGCGCAGCGAGTTGGTTTCATGTGAGGGGCGCACCGAAAGGTGTGCCCCTTTTCTTTTCGCCCGAGGCTTGCTCACCCCCATGGCATCGTCGTGACGGCCCCAGCAGTATTCGATGATGACGAGAACTGCGCCAAGCACAACCTTCATAACCGGCCATTAGGCAGACCGGGTCGCGCCGCCCTGGATGCTACGGTCCAGCGCCGGTTGACGCCCCGTTGCCTCAGTCGCTGGCCTTCGAGCCGGGAGATACCCCACGTGTGCCGGGTGTAAGATTGCTCATGGTCACTCCGAGCGCGAAAACCCGCACCGATCTTCTTCTCGGATGGCGGCTGGCTCTGGCCCGTCTGCGAGGCCGCCCACTTATCCTCAGTCACTTGATCACCCGCTCCTGCAATGCATCCTGCCGTACCTGTCTTTGGCGAGCGGACGTCGACGAGACGAGCGCCTCAAATCTCGTGGAGCTAACTACCGAGGAGATTGCCTGGCTATACCGGGAGGCAGGAGCAACCGGATTTCCACAGCTTGTCATCTGGGGTGGCGAACCCCTCTTGCGGCCCGACCTCCCGGAGGTGCTCGAGGCGGCCTGTGCCGCTGGTTTGTCGGTCGCCCTCATTACCAATGGATGGCTGCTTCCCAACCGCTGGGCGGCACTGCGAGGCCGGGTACAAAGGCTCATCCTGAGCCTCGATGACGTGGGCCAAGCTCACGACCGCCTACGCTCGCTGCCCGGCCTCTGCGCTCGGCTGGACCAGTTCGTGACTGGGCTCAAGACCGATCCCCTGCGGCCCCGTCTGCTCATCAACACGGTGCTTTCCCGGCTCAACCGCGGCGCTCTGCGCCGCGTGGCGCCCGTGGCCAAGCGCTGGCAGGCCGGACTTTACTTCTGTCCCATGGAGACAGGCGTGATGTTGGGCGCAGGCTTCAGCCTGTCAAAGAGCCATTTGGCTCTACCCCCGCAGGAGCTGAAAGAGGCTGCCTGGCTTGCTCGCGAACTCCAAGCAGCCGGTTATCCGCTGCTTTCAAGCAGGAGGTACTTGGACCTCTTGCTGCGCGACCCAGACCTTCACACCTACAGATGCCGCGCTCCATATGCCATTCTGACCGTGAAGGCCGACGGGTCCATCCGCGACTGCACGCGCCGGGATGTTACCCTCGCCAAGCTCGGGGATCTTCGAGAAGCTGGAGCCTCCCTCGCGACTCTCTTGCGGCAACCGCAGTACCGCGCCATGCGAGCGAGAGCCAACTCCTGCACCGCCTGTAACAACCCCGACATCCTCGAGACGTCCTGGGCCTGGCAGCTGCGCCCTTTCATGCTTCGACATGCCCTACACTTGGGGATCGGCTGATGGCGGGGGTGGCCGCCGGCGCACAGCTCGGCCGTCATCCGAACATCCTCGACCGTGTCACCTTGGCAAAATTCCTGCTGCTAGACACAGGCAGAACCGTCATTATTAGGTCATAGGGATAGGTCAAGAAGTGGCCTCTCCTCGATCGCCTCGTCAAGTGTTTCCTCGTAAATCGTAGTCTTAGTGTCGGGGTTTGACCGTCACCCTCATGCCTTGTCAAGCTAGAGAGGCACCCCCAACGTTTGAGGACGATAGAGACCCAGGTGCCGGAATCCCGGGAGGTGGTTCGTCTGTTCCAAGACGCCCAAACGCAACCCCGAAAAGCCAGTGGGGAGCTCCTGCCCTCGGGACCCGGTAACGGGGGTTTCGAGAGCTTCGTTGACCTCCACTGCGAGCGCTTGGTCCAGTGCCTCACCATGATCGTTCTTGACCCAAGATCAGTGCCTTGATCTACTCCAGGGGATACCCGCGGAATCCGAGAAGGAGTTTAAGGATTACCTGCTCTCCCTTCTTGCCCCGGAGGGCAGGGGCAAAACAGCCCGAGCGATCGAACCGCCCCCCCGGCCGGATCCTTATGTCTCCCGTGCCGCCCGAGCCCTCGCGGCCCAGTTCATTGGGGCAGCCCGGCTCGAAGCCCTAGATAAGCTGGGTGAGCACGGAGCCTCAGCCGCTCTTGCCGAGGCCCAGGTCAGTACGCCAGCGGTCCCTGGGCGGCTACCGGAAAAGGCACGGCAAGATGGTCCGGCCCAAGAGCTTACCCACCCCCCGTCTTCCCATCCGGCCTCCCGTCCTCCCCGTCCTTGCCGCCTGCGCATGCCCAAGGAGGCGGGCCGTGCGGTAGAGACTGCGACGGGCTTTCGGAATGGTGAAGCCTCCTCCGCGGGCACGGTCGCTTCGCCTTTTCGCTTGAGAGGGTGCCGGTCGGGTCTCTTTTCAACATAGACCGGGTGCAGGACAGAGACGAAGAGGGCCGACGCCGCCTTTCTCAGTCGCATGTTGCGCTGCTAAGCTCTCCCTCCATGGACCAGGCCAGGCCCCTGATCAAGCGCCATAGAACAAAGAGCGGGCCCAGGGCCAGAACTGCCGCGATCACAAGGATCCACCGCCGACCGAGAAAACCAACCCCGGTTGTGGCCGCGGCGCGACCAAAGTCTACCACCCTCGCCGCAAGGCGGGACGTGCCCCGGATGTGAGGCGGTCTCATTCCGGAGGCGCCCACATCCACCAGCACATGGGGTACCTCGCCCAGGCCAGCCACGCACAAGCGGTTCACAAGTTCGTCTCGCTCGCGGCTACTCTCGTAAAGGACATGCACCCAGGGACCGCTGGCGTACTCGCCCGCTCGGTCGGCCTCCTCGGGAGTCATTGTCAACCACTTCGGCGGCACCTTGTGCTTCGACTGAAAAAACCTGCGCATGGGCCGGTAAGGATACTACTTTCCCCAGCAAGAAGAGACATTTACCCGCCGCTGGGCGCAGTGTGACGTAATGCAGCCCGACGCCGTTCCAGGTTGAACCCCTCGAGGTAATGCGGGCCCCGGCCCGGGGTAAGACTCCCTATCCCGCATTACTTGGCCATTTCAGTTCCACAGATGAGTAGCTATCAACGGCCGCGCTAACGGTCGACGCTGGGCATCCTTGTCGCCCGGCGCTCCAGCAGCCACGCGGCGAGCACGCCGATCGAGACGCCGGCGAGGTCGAAGAGCACGTCACGAAACGCGCCGGTTCGTGACCGAAGGAAAGTCTGGTGCCACTCGTCCAAGGCGGCGGCGAGGATTCCAAAGGGAAGCACAACCGCGGCCGTCCTAGCCAGCGCGGTACGGGCGGGGCCCCGTGCGTATCCGGGACAAAACGACCTGAGGGACTGGGCCGCGAGCAGTCCGAGCACCGAGTACTCCAGGAGATGCGCAAGCTTACGGACGGCCCAAGAGAGGGCCGAGATATCGTTCAGAGACGGGTCTCCGCCGAGACGGTCGGGCGAGAACAGCCGGAGCACTTCCCTGAGCCAGACGTCGGTGTGCGTCTCGGAGGCGATGTCAGTCGAGGCGAGCGCGATCAGCGCCAGCCACGACAGCAGCAGGAAGCAGTAGAGGGCGGCCCATGCGAAACGCCACCTGGACCCTGTCGACGCCGAGGGGTACCCGTTGGGCGAGCAGGTCGTGTTCATTACTTCGACATCCCCAGAGACATGGTGCTTCATGA